>LGGV01000010.1 GCA_001509095.1 Synergistales bacterium 58_81
TTCCGGTAAAGGGAGAGGACCTGCCCTAAAAGCACCGAAAGGGCGCCAAAAAAACTGGAAACACCCTCCTGGGAGAGGATAAAATCCTGGACCTCTTTGTCCTTTCCGCTCATGGACCTCAGTGAAGGCAGGTAGAAGGGGTTGGGAAGGAACCGTACGTCGATGACGAAGTCGCTGTCCTGGGGAATGCCGTGTTTGAAACCGAAAGAAGTGAATATGACCGACAGGGGGCCTTCGGATATGTCCATCTTGCCAAGGATCTCGTCCCTGAGCTGAGAGAGGGTCATATCCGACGTCTCAACGACCACGTCAGCGATCTCGTGTATCTGGGAGAGTTCCTTTCGTTCCCTGTGGATGGCCTCAAGGATAGTAAGATCCGAGGAGAGGGGGTGTCTCCTTCTGGTCTCCTCGAAGCGTTTGACAAGGCAGGAGTCGGATGCGTCAAGAAAGATGACCTTGATATTGAGCCCTCTCTTCCTTAGGCTGCCTATAACTGCAAGAAGATCGCCCAGGAGACTCTCTCCCCTGACATCCACAACGGCAGCCACCCCGTTCTGAACTGCCTCCTCATGTTTGCCGAGAACCTGTATGAGCTGAGGTAGCAGGGACGGAGGGATGTTCTCAATGGCGTAGAAACCAAGGTCTTCAAGCATGTGCAGTGCAGTCGATTTCCCACTCCCTGACATGCCGGTTATTATCACACACCTTGAGACCCTGTTTGAAAGGGGCTCTTTCACAATAGGGGATCCCCCTTTTTCGTTAGGTTAACGATGGGATCCGGCGCAATCCCCACTCCTTCCCGTCACTATCTCTACGGCATGACGGAGAACAGGAGCAATGGAGTTGAAACACTGGACCGCTCCCCTCTCGCTTCCAGGCAGTGTGACGACGATCGTCCCGGAACAGGCCACTGCGACGGAACGGGAGAGAATGGATCTCTCGTTATCGAAGGATGTCTTCCATCTCATGTATTCGCCTATACCCGGTATCTCTTTGCCCCCAAGGGATCTCACTGCTTCTGGAGTTACGTCTCTGGGAGAAATGCCCGTTCCCCCGGTGACCAGGATTATGTCCAACCCTGAAGCGATCCATTCCCTGATCATTTCACTGATGCGTTCGGCCTCGTCTGGGACGATCCCCGTCTTTGCGGGAAAACCACCTATGGAAGGGACAGACTTCTCAAGAGCGGGTCCGGAGGTATCCCTCCTTTCACCGCGACTTCCCTTGTCGCTGACTGTCAGTATCCCTACTCCAAGCGCGGTCCATGGACAGAAAAGGGATGAAACCGACAAGAAGCCCTTGCTTACCACACAAAAGGATCCTTTCGTCCCGGTTTCATGTCTCTGCTTCAGGATCACTCCGTCGGAGAACCGGAGAAAATCACCGGGGCCGATCTCAGGCACTTCAGGGACAATGATCCCCAACAGATCTTCCTTGATCTCACCCTCTCCGGCTCCGGCAAGAACTATTCCGAGAGAAGACCCGTCTACCAGGGGCTCCCCCTCTTCATCGTTGTGAATATACACCAACGGTCGGTCTCTGAATCGGCCTGAAAAACCCAACACCCTTCTTTTCACGCCCTGTCCTCCGCCCTATACTCCCCGGATCTGCCTCCGCTCTTTCTGAGCAGACGGATCCTCTCGATGGTGATGCCCTTGTCGATACCCTTGCACATATCATAAATGGTCAGGGCCGCCACGGATACTCCCGTCATGGCTTCCATCTCAACGCCGGTGACCTCCGTACCTCTCACGGTGCATTTGATCCTTGCAGTTGCTTCGCTCCCGTCAAGTTCGCAGACCACCGAGACATGGTCGAGCCTAATGGAATGGCATAGAGGCACCAGTTCCGGTGTCCTCTTGGCACCCATTATCCCTGCTACCTCTGCTACTCTCAAGACATCACCCTTGGCATTCTTGCCCTCGATAAGGGAATCGAGCACTCTTCGGGGCAGCCTGACCAAAGCCTCGGCTTCAGCCTCCCTAAGGGTTGGCTTCTTGTTGCCCACATCTACCATCACAGGCCTCCCAGAGTCGTCAAGGTGCGAAAAGACACTCATTGTCATCCCCCTATCCGCGACATATGGGTCGCTCCCGTATCGGCATGGTAGTAAGATTCAGGCTTGCTGTTCACTGCCTGGAAGACAAGGGCCTCGACGGCGGCGGCATCACCGGATAGGAGAGCAGGCCTGAGGTCGACCCCTTTCTCCGAGAACAGGCACGGTCTCATGACCCCCGTGGCAGAGACGCGGAGCCTGTTACAACTCTGGCAGAAGTGGTGAGAGACCGCCTCTATCACGCCAATTCTCTGCCCTGTGGATACGTTTCGGAAATAACGGGCAGGCCCTGAGCTGTGGTCCGAGGAGTTGTCCATCCTCTCCCACATAGCCGGTCCTGGAAGTCTCTGGAGTATCTCCGAAGCCGGAATGAAGCGATCCTTACTCCAGACCGAATCGTCGAGGGGCATGAATTCGATAAGCCGGAGGACAGCCCCGTGGGATCCCGCAAGGTCAAGTAAGGCCTCAACCTCTCCGTCGTTGATCCCCTTCATGAGGACAGTATTTATCTTGAGGGGTATGTCAGTTCTTTCGGTCAGTAAACGAATGCCGTCAATAACATCGCCAAGGTTTCCGTTCCTAGTCATGAACCTGAAAAGACCTTCATCCAAAGTGTCGAGGCTGACGTTCACCCCGGAAAGTCCTGGTCGGGCGATCTCGTCGATATACTGGGGGATCAGGCTTCCATTGGTTGTAAGAACGGTACGTATCCCCGGAACAAAACCCCGAAGGGATCCCAGAAAGGAGAAGAACCCCTTCCTTACCAGTGGTTCCCCACCAGTCAAACGGATCTTTTGTACACCAAGGTCTTTCAGGATCCTTGCGAGAAACAGGATCTCCTCGTAGGTCATTATCCTTTCATGAGGGATCCACTCCAGTCCTTCTTCAGGCATGCAGTAGAGACACCGATAATTGCACCTGTCTGTGACAGAGATCCTTATGTAGTTGATCTGTCTTCCGAAACGGTCCTTCAGAACGCCCACCGGTACCCCCCCAGAGAATCCACTTCCCGCCTCCATCTATCGTCGTTGAGCGTCTCCATCAGGATCTCGATGCCGGGGTGGGAGATGAACTCTTCGGGAATTACCAGCTCGAAATCCTCTTCGGTCACGGGAATGAAATCTGTATCGAAAGCCTTTGCAGCAGCCCTGATCCCCAGGGTGGCAGCAGCCGAACCCCCCGATACCCTTGCAGCCGCTTCGAAATGAGTGATGGCAATGTTGTCGTACCCCACTATGGATCCTGGCTGGATTCCGGCCTCCTTCAGCAGATGGTCGAAAAGTACCCTGGTCCCCGCGCCAGGCTGCCTGTTGACGAATATTGAACCCTTATCGGCGAGATCCCTGACGGAGCTGATCCTTTCCGGGTTGCCCTTCCTGACCAGGAACCCCTGTTCTCTTTTGAAGAGTTTGAACCTTCGCCAGCTCCGGGCCTTGTCCAGCCTGCTGATAAAAGTATCATTGTAAACCCCGGTCTCGGGATCCAGAAGGTGGCAGGAGGCAACATGACCCTCCCCCCTGGCAAGCGCCGAAAGGCCCCCGAGGCTTCCTACGGACCTGACAGCCAGGTCCCCGCCCCTCTCCCTCATGAAGGAGACGATCCTATCGATAGCGGGATCGTTGGAGCCCTGGTAGACGGGCCTCTTCTCCAGTTCCATCTTCCTCTTAGTCCAGACCGTGATCTCGCTACCTTTGGGCATTTCCAGCACCGATGAGCCGATAAGGGCAAATCCGTCAGCATCGGATGTTGAAAAAGTTGAACTGGCTCCGGAAGCAAGAGGCCAGGAATAAATGGTGCCGCCAATATCACCGCACTTGACCCTTAACCACTCCATTACACCCTGCGAAGATGAGTGATGCATCAGAAGGCTGGTCTTAAGGGTCTCGACTGATCCGACCGCCTTCTCCAGGTCAACGGCGGGACTCTCGCCGTTGAGCCTCCTCAGAAGGGGGTGAATGATGCTCCAGCAAGTTACAAGGGCTGACATGGGGAAACCCGGCAGGGCCACCAGGGGCCTGTTGCCAGATGATCCCACTATGACGGGCCTTCCGGGCTTCATCCTTATGCCCCTGAAGAGAGGCTCCGATAGTTTTCCTATCACATCAGCGCTGTGGTCCCTCTTGCCCTTGGCAGTTCCCGCTCCGATGATCACAAAATCGTGGTCCCGGAGAGCCCTGCTGACCGCATCCGCTATCAATGCCTCATCGTCCCGGACCAGATCGTGGATCTCCAAGGGGAACCCCCAATCGTGAAAGAGCCTTCTCAGCATGAAAGAGTTGGTCTCCGGCACCTTGTCCCAGGTCTTGTCGTCTTCCCTGACCCACTCTTCGGCGGTAATGATCTCATCCCCGGTTGGAATGAAGACCGATCTGGGCAGTCTCTGAACACTTACCCTGGAGTTGCCGGAAGCTATCAGAAGAGGTATCAGGAATGCATCAAGGCAATCTCCCCTTCTCGCAATCACCTGACCCTTGGTAATATCCTCTCCCTCTGGCCTTATGTTCTCGCCTCTGGTAATAGTTCTTGTGACCAGGAGGGTATCCCCTTCCATCAGGGTGTCCTCGATCATGACTACCGAGTCAAAGGAGCGATCCACCCCGCCTCCGGTATTGACCCAGCAGTAACTCCCTGGAAATATCTGAGCCGGTGTCCTGGGGGAGGAATTGACGGTGTCCGTTGCCTTGACGGCAAATCCGTCAACAGCAGAAGCGGGGTACTGGGGGAGGTTCCTTCTCGAGAGCACATCGACACCTAGCTTTATCGGAGGATACCCTTCGAGGGCAAGAAGATCCACCTCCTCCAGTTCGTTCAGAGGGTGGAATCTCTCCTCCAGAATAGACCAGGCCGAAAGAATATCCAGGTTCTCCTTGAGTTCTACCAAAGCCACACCTCTACAGAAGCTCCTCTCCTCAGTGTCTCCATATTCTCCGGAAGCCTAATCAGGCCATCTGATCCGCTCATGGCCAGAAGGTACCCCGACCTCGCCCACAACGGCATAGCTTCTCCTTTGGGCCCTATCCTCACAGGGATGAACTCCTCAACACCGCTTCTCCCGATCACGTCTTCCTCGGCGGGGAGGAAGACCTTTCTGAACCGGTCGATGGGTTCCCCCATTATAAGAGATGATATCAGTGGCACCAGGAAGGTTGAGGAAACTACGGCACATGAATGAGGGTGGCCTGGCAGGCAGACCGCCATTTTCTTCCTTGAAGGATCCCCTGAGACTATGGTAGGTTTGCCCGGTGAGATGTTGAGCCCCCTTACTGGGACGTCCCCGCCTCCAAGTTCACGAAGGAGCATCAAGGAATGGTCCCTGGTGCTTACCGAAGAGCCGCCGCTCATTACCAGGACGTCGAAACTCTCCAGTGCGTCATTGAAAGTGGCTCTTAGCTTCTCCGGGTCATCCCCCACAACTCCCAGGGAAACCCCCTTGATCCCGGCCCTTGCCATGTTCGCCATAATGATCGAAGAGTTGGTGTCCCGTATCATACCCGCTACGATATGCTGGCTGTCAGCAGGGACGATCTCATCTCCGGTACTCATTATTGCGACCCGGAGATCGCAGACAGTGACTTCGACCGCTCCACAGGATGCTACGGCTGCAATGTTCCGGTGGTCCAGTATATCTCCCTTGCGGATCAGCCTGTGCCCTCTGCCGTACTCCTCTCCCTCCAGAAGGAGGTTCTCCCCTTTCTGGACCGACCTGCGGACCTCAAGCAGGTCACCCACAAGCGAGGTGTCCTCCAACATAACTACCGAATCGGCTCCTGCAGGAATGGCACCTCCTGTATGTACCAGGACGGCCTGTTCTCTTTCGACCTTAAGATCAGGGATCCTGCCCATAGGCACTTCTCCACAAACCGTCAGAAAGACCGGGGAGGCTTCCCCCGCCCCGACAAGGTCGGAAGACCTTACGGCGAATCCGTCACGAAGGCTTCTGTCATAGGGGGGGCTAGGGTCCAGGGCGATCACATCATCGCCCACGGCAAGACCGAGAGCATCCCCAAGAGGTACCTTTTGCCTCACGGCCACGGCCCAGGGGAAGCCCATTCTCCGGGAGAATTCCAGGATCGCCTCGTTCCTTGAGAGCGTCCTTGTAACGAACCCTGACATTCTATCTCCTCGTTAGGGAAACCGACATTGTGAGCTCCCTACTCCTGTCTCATGACAAGCGTTGGATAACCTTTTGAGGCCAATTCTCTTGCGAGGCTGTCCGCATTGGCCTTCTGCTCACCCGCCGGGATCCTTACCCTGTAATAGGTCTTACCCCCCACTACCGCCTGAACGACAAAGGCGTTGTAGTTCTTGCTCCTAGCATCTCTTGCAAGGGCCTCGGCAGAGTCCTTGAGGGTAAAGGCCCCGATCTGGACGATCCAGCTTCCCCTGGAGGCAACCGTCGGCTCTGAAGGTCTCGTCTCTTCTGAAGGTTTAGCGGATCCGGTCTCCTCAACGGAGGGCGCTGAAGGGGTGGCTTTCGGTTCAGAAGAGGGACCATCACCATTGGGAACAGGGACCGCCACGACCTTGGTCTCTCCCGAGGTCTGTGCCACAACGGGAGGGGTTTCTGTTTCAGTACCCGGGTATTCCGGGGTTTCCGGGTAGCTCACCTGGCTTTCGGGGGATACGAAAAGAAGCCTGACCCCGAGGACAAGAAGGCCCAGGGCTAGGACAGCGACAAGGGGGAGCATTATATGGCCGAAGGCAAATACAGTCGGCTTCTCCTTGAACTTCCTGTTCTTCCTGAAGCTCACTGGAAATCACCTCACAAAGAGAGTGTTCTTCAATGACCGTTAATTGTAACCAAGAATACCTAGTTGTTCCAACAGAAGGGATCTCTGTTCGGGAGCCGGTCCAGGAGCTCCGGAGATCCGCCCTGCTGGTAATATGGGACCATCCCTCCCAGACAGGCCTCTCCAGGCAATAGAGAACTCCAGGGCTGCTTCTTTCGGTTGCTGTATGTTGATCCTGCAACCCTTCGCAGGTCCATTGCTGAAGAGCCTTCTCAATCTTTTCAACCTGTTGGAGGCATCCCTCTCACTTATCATTTTCTCTCTTTCCCAAAAGGTCATCGGTTTCGGTACGAAAATCCCGACGGAGGCAGTTACCCTGAGCCTCGCTTCGGAGCGGACCCTGTCGCAGAGACTGGCAATATCATCGACATCGGAGGCTGTCTCTCCCGGGATCCCCGTCATGAAATAGAGCTTGACCTGTCTGATCCCCAGGCTGGATGCCATGGAAAGCCGCTCTATGATATCGTCGTTTGAGAAATACTTGCCGCACTCTCTCCTCAACCGGTCGTTACCCGCCTCGGGAGCCACTGTTAATGTATGCCTTCCGCTCCTTGTCAGGGCACTTACGATCTCTTCATTGATATTATCCACCCTGAGGGAAGCGAATGAGACCGGGATCCCGAGGGATGCAACTCCGGAAAGAAGTTCGGAAAGTTCCGGATAGTCTCCTGTTTCGGGTGAAACCAGGCCCACCTGTACTCCTTCAAGTGAGACAAGGGGGTAAAGGTCCTCAAGGATCCTTCTGGCCGAACGCGTCCTGGTTCTTCCGAACGAGGCGGGAATGGTACAGTATCTGCAGCTCCTCCGACAGCCTCTCTGCAACTCGACCAGTGCGGTTTTACCGAAGACAGAGGAGGGCGCTATCCATTGGCTTTTACCTCTTACTCTGTCAAGGTCGCCGATGATGTTCTTTTCCCTGTGGACCTTTCGCGCCTTAAGGATCATCGGGTCATGGAGAGAGGGGACATATATCGAACGGTGTTCGGCAAGACCCTCCAGGAATCTGCCGCGGTCTCCATGCTGCATGAAAAGCCGTGCTTCAGTTACCAGGTGGTCAAGGACCCTTTCTCCGTCTCCCAGGACCACGTAATCGGCCATCTTTGAGAATATCAGGGGGTTGATATAGGTCAGGGCCCCCCCGATCCCGAAGATGGGCTGATCAAGCTCTGCTCTCTCTTTCCAGGATGATGATACTCCCCATTCACGGAAGATCGAAACGACAGTCCGGATATCGGGCTCGTAAGCTACCGAGGCTGAAATAAGGGGGAAATCGCTAATAGGTCTTCCGGACTCCACCGACAGGCCGCGAAAACGCCCGGAGAAAAAGCGTTCCACCCCGACACCAAGAGCCCGCATCTCTGCAATGATGACCTGGAATCCGAGGCTTGCCATCCCGACGCTGTACGTTGCCGGAAAGAGCATGGCCCACAAAGGATGCCCACCTGAAGGAAGGGCATCCAGTTCTATCTCCTGTTCCCTGAAGTATCTCCAGTCCCTTGCCCTGGCTTTGCCTGAAAAGTCCTTCAACTGCGCAGGTCCCGACCGTTCCTATTATGGCTTATGACCGAATTTCCTCCTCCTGACGACGGGAGGGGTATCCAGGTCCTCAAGTTCTACGGGGCCTTCTTCGGACGGAACGTGTCTTGCCGCTGCCTGTCTGAGAGCGTCCTTCCCCGTCAAGGCTTCCGTCTCGGTTAATGAGAGACCTCTTCTTCTTGCGGTCGGAATTGTCCTCCTGGGGCAATATCCCGATGTGAAGCCTGTTGCTATAACGGTTATCTGCACCCTCTCGTCCATCTCCGGGTCAAGAACGTGACCCCACAGTATGGTGGCCTGGGGATCGGCTGCTTCAGTAACTACCTGGGCGGCCTCCTGGATCTCGTGGATACCAAGATTGGGTCCACCGGTAACGTTGAAGAGAACGCCCCGGGCTCCGGTAATGGGTCCGTCCATGAGCGGGCTGTTTATGGCCCCATGGGCGGCCTTGGAAGCCCTGTCGTCCCCCTTGGCTTCTCCTATGCCCATTATCGCAGTGCCTGCATCCTTCATTATGGTCCGAACATCTGCGAAATCAACGTTCACCAGCCCCGGGCGAAGGATAAGGTCTGTCACCCCCTGAACCGCCTGCCTAAGGACATCGTCGGCCAGTTTGAAGGCGTCTGAGAGAGTTGTCCCTTTCTGGGTGATCTCGAGTAGTCGGTCGTTAGGGATTACTATAAGAGCGTCAACGTTGGTCCGGAGGTTCTCGATCCCCTCAAGTGCCTGGGTCCTCCTTCTCTGCCCTTCGAAAAGGAATGGAGTTGTCGCAACGGCGACAACCAGGGCTCCGTTCTCCCTGGCGATCTGAGCTATGACTGGAGAAGCTCCTGTTCCCGTCCCCCCTCCCATTCCCGCAGTTAGGAAGATCATGTCGGCCCCGCTCAGGACCTCACGGATCTCTTCAACGGACTCCTCGGCTGATCTCATCCCGATCTCTGGGTCGGCTCCAGCCCCGAGGCCTTTGGTCAGTTCTCTTCCCAGCACGATCTTCAGATCAGCCTCGGAGAGGCTAAGATGAGCGATATCAGTATTTGCGGCAATGAACTCTACTCCGGTCACTCCGCTCCTGACAATATGGTTCAAGGCGTTACCCCCTCCGCCTCCGACGCCGATAACCTTGATTACTTCGTGAAACTGTTTCTGCGATCCTTCGATCTCAAAGAGCTCAGCCATAAGAGCTACCTCCACGAAAAACGGATTAGAACAGTTCCCTGAACGCATTCTTCAGGGCATCAATAAATCCGTCCATTGGACCCTTGCCTCTGTTACCCTTTCTTGTTCTTGTCGCCACTGATCTCCTTGGGTCAAGGATCAGTATATCCATTGACTGCTCATCGTCAGGCGCACCTGTCAATTCTGCAAGGCAAGGCTCCAGGAGAATTTCGGGGTGGGCCTCCCTTTCCAGAAGATAGTTCACGATCCCTACGGTGGAGGCAAATTCACAACCCCTTGCCTGGGGGGGGAGGCTCATGGAGTTAACTGGTCCACCTATCCTTACAGGGATATCAAAATTGTCGTTGACGAGATCCAGGAAACCCCGGGCGCATGCAACTCCGCCGGAAAAGACGATACTGCGGAGGAATTTCTCCTGACCGAACTCTTCGATCCTTGGGGAGAGGAAATCGAAAAGGATCTCCTCCATCCTCGGAAAGACGATGTCCAGAACGTCCTGGACGGTTGCCACAAAGGGTTCTCCGTCCAGATCGAATTCGAGCTCGTCCTGAAGGTCACAGGGGTCTTCAAAAAGGGATATTTCGCGTTTAAGGTACTCCGCTTTTGAAGTGGGTATCATGAGCAATTTCGCTACATCCTGTGTGACGAGATCCCCTCCCCCGGGGAAGATCGAAACATCCCTGATCGTCCCATCCCTGACGCAGGTCACGGTCGAAGTACCGGCACCTATGTCAACGGCCACTGCCCCATCGATGATCTCCTCCTCGCTAAGGGAGCCGAAGGCCGAAGCGATAGATTTATGTACGACACCAAGGATCTTGAGTCCCGCCTTCTCTGCGCAGGTGATCGATCTTCTCACTCCCTCTTCCGGAAGTCCAATGAAGAGGACCTCTACTGTCAGCACAGAGCCTTTCAGGCCTCTGGGGTCCCTGACAGGAAAACCCGAATCGACGGAATAGCCAAGGGGAATGGCGTGGACAAGAAGTTCCTTGCCCTTTTCCCTTGCAACCCTTACGGCGCCCTTGACGGCGTCCTTCATGTCTTTGCCTGTTACCGGCCTTTCGGGAGTGCCTTCCTCCCGGAGGGGGAACCTGTGTTCCAGCCTGAAGACCGAAGCCGATGAGGGGCCGACGGCAAGGAACGTATCCCTGATGTTAAGGTCAAAGGCTGTTTCTGCCTCATCCACTGCTCTTCTGATGGATTCGACCACCAGGTCGGGATCCTGGATGTCACCCTTGGATATACCTCTCGCTCTTGCAGAACCGACTGCAATTACCTGCATTTCCGAAGAGAGGGGGTCCGTCTCGGTCACTATCAGCGAGATCTTCCTGGTTCCTATATCCAGCCCCGACCTTATGATGGGCTCTTGCTTCCCTCTTCTCATGGGCAATCCTCCAGGCTATTGGGATCAGGAAATGACCCTTACCAGGATCTTTCCCGAATATGTCGTATCGACCAGCAAGTGCCTGTCTTTTGTTCCTGTCTGCGAAAGTATATCATCCACCGCTTCAAGGAGAGACGGCCAATCGCCTGGGGATTCTCCGAGAAGGACCCTTACACTTCCCTCTCCGGTCCTTTCCAGGATCTCGATGATCCTTCTCCCCTCTCTCCTGCTAATGGTAATGGAAGAGACCCTTCTGTAAAAGCCGGAACTTTCAAGAGCTTCCTTCCAGGATTCAAGCTCGTGAATGGGCACCACGGAATCCTTGACAGAGCTCTCTATGTCTATTCCCGAAGGGATAGGATCAGGCAAACCCTCCCCCCAGACGACCACCGGTCCCTCCCTGGCGGACTGCTGGGATATTATGCTGTTCATTGAGTGATGGACCGACCACATCCTGCCTTCCCTGGAAAGGAACCACTCACCTCCCGCCCAGAAGACCATGAACCATGGTTCAAGTGGAGTGGATCTGACTGTGAAACTGCCGAAACCGGCATAAGTGATCCGGACCTCAACAGGCGCCTCCATCATGATCGACCGTTCGATGCTCCGTGCTCTTAATGAAAGAAAGGGCCAGTAACGATGGCATTCCGGGCCGATCCTTCTCCAGAATTGATCGTCCGGGACAAGGGCGAGGGGATCGAACGATACCGACCTCAGACGGAGGAACTGGGATCGTTCCTCCGTACAGTATAGCACCCCTGACAGGAAGAGAAGCAGAGCCAGGAACCTAACCAGCGGCTTCCCCATAGGGGATCGCACCCATAAGGCATATTTCCATCTCCAGCAGGATCCCGGTTCTCTGAAAAACCCTTTCCCTGCAGGTGGAGATCAGCCGGAAAATATCCTTCGAACTGGCCGAACCTTTGTTCTCGATGAAATTGGCATGCTTGGATGAGACCACAGCGTCTCCCACTCGGAGCCCCTTGCATCCGGTCTCGTCCAGAAGTCTTCCGGCGCTTTCGCCACAGGGGTTCTTGAAAATGCAACCGGCCGTCCTGACTCCACGGGGCTGACCCTTTCTCCTGTCAATGAAACCCCTGACGGAAGAAGAGATACTTGCCGGATCGCCTTTCTTCAGGGCAAGCCTGCAGGCGACAATCGCCCTGTTGTCTACAAGAAGGTCAGAGAACCTGTAAGAGAAACTGATTTCCTGCCTCCTCTTCCATAGGAAGGACCCCTTATCGTCGACCAGCAGGACCGATTCCACAAGATCGCCGAGAGATCTCCCCTCCACCCCTGCATTGCCGCGAAGGGCTCCCCCGACTGTCCCGGGGATCCCGGCGGAGAATTCCAGGCCTTGCCACCCCTTATTCATGGACAGGGCAAGGAGTGAGGCGAGAAGGACACCCGACTCCGTCTCCAGCAGAACGGAATCGCCCTGCTCTTCCCACAGGACCCCGTTAAGGTTGCCTGTCTGTATAGTCACTCCCGGAAGGCCTTCATCGGGGATCAGTACATTGCTGCCCCCTCCGATGAACCATGCAGGGATCTCTTCCTCTCTGCAGAGGTCAAGGACCCTCGAAAGATCATGACGGGTCACCGGCCTTGCAAGACATTCTGCCGGCCCGCCCACACCAAGGGTCGTTAGGTCTTTCAGACGTATGTCAAACGAACAGAACGGAAGGTTCTCGCGGTCAAGCCTTGATCGCCACCGCATCAAGGGTAACGCCTTTCCTTTCAAGGCGCTGCTGGATCTTTTCGCCCACAATTGACACATCCCCTGCGCCGATGGTTGCGATCACATCGCCCTCCCTGACCCTGGAACATATCCTGGTAACCACCTCGTCCATATCGCTGCAGAAGTCGTAACCCTTGTGCCCTTTCTGCTTGAGGATGTCGCCTATCAGGGTGGAGGAAACACCCTCTATTGGCATTTCGTCGGCAGGGAAGACCGGCAGAAGGAATACTCCGTCGGCCATAGAGAGAACCTCCGCAAAGTCCCTGTACATGGCAGCCGTCCTGGTGAACCTGTGGGGTTGAAATACAGCCATGACCCTTCTTTCGGGGAACATCTTCTTCAGGGTGCCCAGAGTAGCGGCGATCTCCCTGGGGTGATGGCCGTAATCATCGAATATATCCACTTCAAGTGCACCGATGGATCCCATGTGCTGAAGGCGCCTCTTTGCCCCCTTGAATGTCCTAAGGGCCTGGGAGGCCACCTCAAGGGGGATCCCGATAGTATCGGTAGCAGCACAGGCTGCAAGAGAGTTAAGAACGTTGTGCTCTCCGGAAACCTGGAGGGATATTTCACAGGCCGGTGTACCGTTTTTGGAGAGGGTGAAGGTGATCCCTCCTCCCCTGTTGTGCCTGACATCCTGCGCGCCCCAGTCCCATCTGGAACCCCAGCCGTAAGTGAGGTGTGTGCCGTTGATCCTGTTCTGAAGAAGTACCGAAAGTCCCTTGTCCTCTCCGCAGACGATGGCGGCCCCTCCCGGTTCCCTGTTGGATAGGAACCTTTCGTAGGCCTTCAGGACAGAGCTGAAACTGGGGTAGTAATCTACATGGTCCCAATCTGCATTGGTAACGATGGCAACATGGGGGCGAAAGAGTTCGAAGGAGCCGTCGCTTTCATCAAGCTCGGCTACCATGTGGGCACCCTGCCCCAGTTTGGCGTTCCCTCCGATATCACAGATCTCCCCTCCGATGGCAACTGACGGGTCAAGGCCGGCACTTTCCAGGATCAGCCCGATCATGGAGGCGGTGGTGGTCTTACCATGGGTTCCGGCAACACCAATTCCCTTTCGCATGTTGAAGAGCCAGCTTAACACTTCCGCCCTCTTGAAGATCCGGATCCCTCTTCTGGCGGCCTCGACCAGCTCTTCGGTCTCTGAGGGTATGGCACTGCTGAAGACTATTGCATCCGGTTTGAACCTGTCAAGGTGTTCCTTGTCATGGCCGAGGGTGAATTCGATCCCGTGGGGGGAGATCTTGTTTATGTAATAGGTATGTGAAACATCACATCCGCTTATCTTCATTCCGATCTGACGTAAAAGAAGAGCCAGACCGCTCATCCCGGCTCCTCCAATTCCCATCAGGTGTACCCTCTCGAGGTTTTCGAATCGGCCATCGAAATCGTTCAATTGCGGCCTCTCCCTTCGGCGATTTGTTGTAAAAGCTCCCAGATCTTCTCACAGGTTTCACCGGTTCCCATACCAGGAGACTGAAAGGCTTGACCGAGCCGAGCCCTCTTAAGTTCATAGTCTATCATGAACGCAAGGTTTTCATGAATCCCGTTATCGATCTCCCAGATGGACCCGAACCCTTTTTCAGAAAAAACCCTTGCATTATGCTCCTGGTGATCATCTGCTGCACCTCTCCAGGGGATTATGACGGAAGGAAGACCAAATGCAACCAGTTCTGCCAAAGTGGAAGCCCCCGCTCTTGACACTACCCCATCGGCGATGGAATAGAGAAGGTCGATCTCCCACTCCCGTGGAAGAAGCCAGAGGTTCCCCGATGCCCGGACAGCTCTTTCGCTGGAACCAACCACTAGGAAATTTATGCTGCAGAAAAGCCTCTCAGCGGAAACCTTGCTGAACAGAAAGGTCATGGGATCGCTCCCGAGAGACCCCCCAAGGACAAGTACTCGGGGGCTGGGAGGGAGGTCCAGATCATACCCCAGAAGCTTCCAGGCATCTTCCGGTGGCAACCGTCTCAGGTTTCTTATCGGAACGCCCACAGGGGTGAATCCTCCGGAAGGAAGAGGTTCGCAAACTTCCCAACCCGTACAGACAGGGATCCTGGCTTTAGCCGCAATACAGGTTACCCTTCCGGCCTTGGCATTGGGTTCGTGCAAAAGAATTGGGACACCCTTCATTTTTGAGACGACCATAGCCGGCACCGAGACGTAACCCCCGAAAAGCAGGCATATGTGGGGTGAAAATTCCCGGACCACCCTTCCGACTTCAGCTATCGATCTTGCCAGGCCCACGGTCCGTGACACCCTGGTCCTCAGTGGACCCGAGAGAGGGGAACCCTCGACGGGGAGTACCACCGGCGCAACACCGGCATGACGGTACAGTTCTCTCTCCATGTCACGACTGCCGGACAGGAAAAGACTCTCCACATGGCCACGGTTTCGCACGATCCACTGGTTAAATGAGAGTGCGGGCCAGATATGGCCTCCTGTCCCTCCCGCAGCGATCAGGATCTTCATGACACCATCCCTTCCTGGAACAGGCTTTTCAGGATACCCTCATAAGGCGGAGGAGGACCCCGATCTTGCACCAGCCGAGGACCAGGGAACTTCCCCCGTAGCTTACGAAGGGGAGAGGCACACCGGTCAGGGGCAGAAGCCTGAGAACCCCTGCAGCGTTCACAATGAACGGGATAAATATGGTCAGGGTGATAGCCCATACCAGGGTCGCCTCGAACTTTCCAGCGGCAGAAAGGTATGACAGGTACTGGATCAGAAGAAAGATACCGAAAAGAAGGATCACCGAGAAGGTACCTATCAATCCTATCTCTTCACCGATAACAGCCAGTATGAAGTCCGTATGCGCAGCAGGCAGGTACTGGAGCTTTTGGAGTCCGTGCCCGATGCCAACGCCGAAGAACCCGCCGTTGGCAAAGGCGATGAATCCCTGGATCGTCTGGAATCCGCTCCCGAGGGGATCGCTCCAGGGATCGAGGAAACTTGTGATCCTCTCTATACGGTACCTGCTTATTAGGACCACCGGGATGAACATCGCTACCAACGCAATGGAACCAGCGATAAGCGGGATGGTCCAGCCGAAGACCTGAACAAAGACCGCCATGGCAAGACCGAAGAGTATCATGGCTCCCCCGAGATCAGGTTGAAACAGGAAAGGCCAGACGGAGATCCCGAAGATCAGAAGGGTCCTCCAGATCGCCTTCCCTCGGTGGAGTCCCGGTTCGTTCAGCTTCCTTGAAAGATGGATCGCCGTTGCGAACAGCAAGACCTCCGAAGCCTGGAGACTGAAGGGACCAAGCCTGACCCATCGGCTGGCCCCTCCGCCTGACCTTCCAAGACCGGGGAGAAGGGTCATGATCATCAACAAAACTGCAAGGGACCAGATCACCCCACTCCACTTCCTCCAGAAAGCCGCAGTGGGTAGAGTGCTGGCTATCATTGCCGTCAAACCGACAAGAAGCCATTGGATCTGTTTCAATCCATAGAAGAAAGGGGTCCTTGCCTGGGCGGCAGTAAGCTGGGCTGTCACGGAGGAGATCATCAGGATCCCGAGACTGGACAGAACGAGCGGGATAGCCCATGTGGCCTGCACCGACAGACCCCAGAGGCCACTTCCCCTTATGTTCCGGGAAAAGCTGCTTTCCGGCATCAATATCTCTCCTTCTCCAGGATCTTGACCCATCTCCGGAAGTCTTCCCCCCTCTCCTTGTAGTTTGCGTACATGTCCCAGCTGGTGCAGGCTGGAGAGAGAAGGACCATGCCTCCCGGGGAGGATGCCCTGAAGGCTTCCCGTACAGCCTCACCCATATCCGACACCTCTATGATCCTTTGAAAACCCCTTTTTTCCAGGGCCACCCTGATCCGGGTCTTCTCATCTCCAAGAAGGACTGCTGCTTCCGACCCTTTCGCGACGGCTTCGGCAAGAAGGTCGTAGTTCTCACCCTTTCCCTTGCCTCCAAGGATGACCACCTTCCTGCCCTCGAGAGATCCCAGTGCCGTAACAGTGGCGGCCACGTTCGTTCCCTTCGAATCATCAATAAAGGAAACGCCCTTTACGATACCGACAGGCTCACACCTGTGAGGAGGTGCCTCGAAGGTCGCAAGAGCTCTCTTCAGAGTGTCAGCTTGCCCCCCCTGAATGATCAGAGTGGCTGAGGACATGGCGGCGTTCTCAAGGTTGTGTCGCCCCAGCAGGGGAACATCGGTGTATCTGAAAAGGTTTTTCTCGGAGGCGACGGATATCATGACAGCATGATCGTCTTTCATCAGCAGGCCTTCCATGCGCCTCCTGTCGCGATCTTTTTGCCATCTCAGGGGGAACACGCTGCCCGAAGGAGGACCTTCCTGGTACAGGACAGGAAGGTCCCGCTCCTGGCAGATAAGGGAGCCGCCGTCCTTGAGCATTGACGTTATCTTCCTCTTTGAGTCGTAATACTCTTCCACGGAACCGTGCCAGTCAATGTGGTCCGGATCAAGGTTGGTCACAACTGCAACATCTAGGCTCAGCTCCTTGGCCCAGAAGAGCTGGAAGCTGCTCAGCTCGGCCACTACTACATCATTTTCAACGAAAGCATGATCTGCCAGGGGGCTTCCGACATTACCCGCCACCCCTACCCTAAAACCGGACTCCTTCAAAAGATGCCCCGTCAGAAGAGTGGTAGTGGTCTTGCCGTTGCTTCCGGTCACTCCGATCTTTGCCCCCTTAAGGAAAGGAGCCACGAAGTCGACCTCTCCGATGATCGCCACTCCTTCTTCCAGGGCCCTGGCAACCGGTCGGGACCTGGGGGAAACTCCGGAGCTCAGGACCATGGCGTCACACTCCAGGATCCTTTCCGAATGCCCATCCGATTCATGGTCGATCCCGTATTGATGGAAGAGTTCACGGGTCTGTGGGTCAACGCTTCCGAGTTCGGAGACAAATACGGAATAACCCAGCTTCGAGGCAAGGATGGCGAGGGCTCTTCCGCTCACTCCGGCACCTATTACCGTAATCCGGCTCATCCTGTTCATCAGGTCCTCTCTTTTACTGCCGGCGATGTTCATGTCCGTATCCCTATGGGCAGAGAAGGAAATCTCCCAGAAATACCAGAAGCAGAAGCATTCCGGCAGCGTGCAGGGCCCAGAAACTGTAAACGACGGACGTCTCGCTCCAACCGGATATCTCGAAATGATGATGGAGGGGGCTCATCAGGAATACCTTCTTATTGAATCCTCTTATGGCGATGATCTGAATGATAACTGAAACGACCTCCAGCCCCATCATGAATCCCAGGGGGAGGATCAGAAGGAGCATCCCCCTGGCGGCACATACAGATACGAGTAGGCCTCCGAGGAAGTGGGAACCACAATCCCCCATAAACACTTTTGCGGGGTGGAAGTTGTGTGCCAGGAAACCGGCAGATAGGCCCAAACCAAGGATGGCTGCAAGGTGGCCCGCCTCGCCCTCTGGGGTCAGGAGCATAAGTACTGCAAAGGACATGGCCGCCATACCGGTCAGAAGTCCGTCGAGACCGTCGGAAATATTGGCGGCATTTAGGGCCCCGACCAGGAAGAAAAGCAGAACCCCTCTCCCTGATATGCCTTCCAGGACGATCCCCGGTGCAAGCACCAGAACCCCGTCGGGCATATAGAGATAGGACCAAACCAGGGCTGCGAAGAGCTGCAGGGCAAGCTTCTCAAGGCTCCGCAGACCTTCGCTGGAGGACCTGAAGAACTTGAGAAGATCGTCGGCAAGGCCGATAGCTCCTCCTGTCAGAGGAAATCCGAGGAGCAGAACTGCCTCCTGCAGGGTCCATTTTCCGAGAAGGAAAAGGGAAAGCCCTGTGAGGAACGTTATCAGAAGGAACACCGCCCCACCCATGGTCGGGGTGTTCTGTTTGTCCCTGAGATGGTTCTGGGGGCCGTATCTCTTCAGATTCTGGATAACCCTTCTTTTGCCAAGAAGATCTGTCCAGGGTCCCTGCAGGGCTATCTCCGCCAGAAAGACGAATACGAGCACCCCTGCACCCCACATTACCGAAGACCCTCCAGGATACCCAGAGCCCTTTCAACCCCAAAGGAACGGGACCCCTTGAACAGCACCAGGTCTCCGGGGGAGAGACTGGCCGTGAAAATCCCTTGAAGATCCTCGAAATCGACGACCCTGCAGTTGGATGGAGTTCCCCTGTGAAAGACACCGTTCCACGGCTCGCCGATCAGAAGGACCAGGTCCAGGCAATCAAAGAGCCTGGAAACGTCCCTGTGCAGCTGAAGGGAGTCCTCTCCCAGTTCACTCATCCCGCCCAGAACGGCACACTTCTTCCCTCGGATAGGGACCAAAGAAAGAGAACGGAGGGCTGCGCTCATAGAGACGGGATTGGCGTTGTAGCTGTCGTCGATGACCAGGAAACCGTTCCCGGTCAGATAGCACTTCCCCCTTCCCGGCAGTGCCTGGAAGGAAGAGAGGGCCTTTAACTGCTCTGCAGGCTTTATCTTCATGTGATCCCCCAGGACTGTGGCGAAAGCCATCCCATAGGCGTAATGTTCCCCGAAAAGCTCGGCCCTGATCTCCCTTCTTCCTCCAGGGGTATCGATCAGGACAACCAGGTCGGGGCATCCGGAATGAAGGTCGGTCCTTGCTTCGACTATCCGGTACATTGGGCTTCTGTAGCCGACGGGAAAGAGCTCCAGATCTCCCGAGGAGTACTTGATGGCTTCTGATAACAGTTCATTATCAATATTATAGGACAGAGACCTTAACGAAGGCGATTCAAGAAGTTCCATCTTTGCCTCAAGAACCCCCCTAATGCTCTTAAGACCCTCAAGATGTCCCGGGCCGACCTCTGTTATCACGCCGAACCCGGGGTGATAGGTCTTCGCAAGGCTCCGGATCTCACCGGGGTGGTTCATCCCAAGCTCAAGAAGAAGGATATCAGTCCCCGGCGGAGTCTCAAGGACCGTCAAGGCGCATCCGATCC
This sequence comes from Synergistales bacterium 58_81, assembly GCA_001509095.1. GTDB lineage: Bacteria > Synergistota > Synergistia > Synergistales > Thermovirgaceae > 58-81. Next base: position 19,613 of record LGGV01000010.1, read on the forward strand.
ATGTGTTGTAGCTTTTCCTTGGCGAATGGACTCTCCTTGAAACTGCAAGAACGGTCCTGATCATCTCCCTGGTGGTAGTCTTTCCCACGGTACCCGTTACCCCGATCACCGATCCCGGATCGACCCTTGCAAGCCAGACCGAGGACATTTCGCGAAGAGCGCCATCGGTGTCTACGGACAAAATGGCAGGTATCCC
>LGGV01000072.1 GCA_001509095.1 Synergistales bacterium 58_81
CGGGGTCGGCTGCGAGCTGAACATCCATGTTGACGAGCTCACCGGGAAGATATGGAACGTGACCTCCGACTACGACAGCGGCACCTCTATGAACAAGGGGAGATGCTGCGTTAAGGGCCGTTTCGGCTGGAGCTTCGTCCACAGCGAAGACAGGCTCAGAAAACCTCTGATAAAGGAGAATGGCATCTTCCGTGAGGCATCCTGGGACGAGGCACTGGACCTGGTGGCAAAGAAGTTCACCGGTCTCAGGGATACCAGCGGCCCCGATTCGTTGGCATTCTTCACCTCTGCCCGCTGCACCAACGAGGAGAACTACCTGCTCCAGCGCTTCGCAAGGGAGGTGATGGGCACTAACAACGTCGACCACTGTGCCCATCTCTGACACAGCCCCACAGTTGCGGGTCTCGGCGAGACCCTCGGAAGCGGAGCAATGACCAACGATTACGAGTCCATCAGGCACGCCGATGTCGCCCTGGTGATAGGATCCAACACAACGGAGAACCACCCCGTGATAGGGTCCTGGCTCAAGGAACAGCAGAAGAGCGGCAAGACCAGACTGATAGTTTGCGACCCGAGAAGGATAGAGCTCGACGACTTTGCCGACATCAAGGTGAGGCATCGTTCGGGGAGCGACGTTGCCCTTCTCAACGGGCTGATGAACATCATAGTCAGCGAAGGTCTCTACGACAGGGAGTTCATCGATAAGAACGTCGAGAAGTTCGATGAACTCAAGGCCCTCGTAGCCGAGTACACGCCCGGCAAGGTCAGCGCCATCACCGGGGTTCCCGAACAGACTCTTAAAGAGGCTGCAAGGACCTATGCCAAGGGACCGAACTCGGCGATCTTCTACACTATGGGGATCACCCAGCACAAGTACGGTACGAACAATGTCAAGACAGTGGCCAATCTCGCCCTGCTCTGCGGAATGCTCGGAAGGCCCGGAACCGGCGTCAACCCACTAAGGGGACAGAACAATGTCCAGGGCGCCTGTGACATGGGCTGTCTGCCCGCACTGCTCCCCGGTTATCTCAACATAGCCAAGAGCACCGAACAGGCCATCGAGAAGGTTGAAAAGCTCTGGAATGCCAAGCTTCCGACGGCGCCTGGCAGATCCATAGTCAAGATCATGGAAGGAGCCGCCAGCGGCGAGATCAAGGGACTCTTCATAATGGGAGAGAACCCCATGGTCAGCGACCCGGACACGAATCACGTCAGGCACGCCCTCGAGAATACCGAGTTTCTCGTGGTCCAGGACATTTTCCTGACCGAGACGGCACAGCTGGCCGACGTGGTACTCCCCGCAGCCTGCTGGGCCGAAAAGGACGGGACCTTCACCAACACCTGCAGGGCCATCCAGAGGATCCGCAAGGCCGTGGACGCACCAGGAGAGGCCCGGCCGGACTGGGAGATCATCCTGGACCTGGCGAAGGCCTGCGGAGCGAAGTGGAACTACAACTCGCCTGCAGAAGTAATGGAGGAGATCAGCCGGTTCGTACCCCAGTACGGGGGAGTTTCCTACGACAGGCTGGACCAGGGTCCGCTCATGTGGCCCTGCCCGGACAGGGAGCATCCAGGGACACCGAACCTTTACACCACCGGCTTCCCCCGGGGTAAGGCCACCTTTGTGCCCTGCGAATGGAACGAACCCCACGAGTGGCCCGACTCCGAGTACCCCTTCCTGGCCACTACTGGAAGGACGCTCTATCATTACCACACTGGTACCATGACTAGAAGGACCCCATCCGCGGAGTTCATCAAGTCGCTCTACGTTGAGGTCAACCCCGAGGATGCGGCAGCAATGGGGTTGGCCGAGGGAGACGATGTAAAGGTCACATCAAGGCGTGGCAGCGTAGTTGGTGAAGCAAGGATCACAGACAGGGTTCCGCCGAAGATGGTGTTCGTGCCGTTCCACTTTGGAGAGCAGCCGGCCAATGCCCTTACGGCCTCGGTCTGGGACATCACCACCGAGACCCCGGCGTACAAGATCAATGCCGTGAAGGTCGAGAAAGCCTAGCAGGGATCTACAGTTACAATAGACCGGGGCCCGGGATCATCCCGGGCCCCGGTTTTTATGGCCTGGTGTATTCCCAGGGCATTACAGGCTAATCTTCGTCCTCCTGGACCTCGGCCTCTGCAATGATCTTCTTGGCTATATCGTGGGGAACTTCCTCGTAATGGGAGAACTCCATGGTGAAGTTCCCGCGCCCTGAGGTCATGGACCTCAGGATTATGGCGTACCGGAACATTTCGGCAAGAGGGACCTGGGCCTTTACGACCTGGAGCCTTCCCCTGCTGTCTATCCCCATGATCTTGCCTCTTCGGCCGTTGAAGTCTCCCATGACGTCCCCCAGGTAATCCTCGGGTACGACAACCTCAACGTTCATTATCGGTTCCAGGAGCACAGGAGAAGCTTCAACCATCCCCTTTTTGAAGGCCATCGAAGCGGCTATCTTGAAGGCCATCTCCGACGAGTCCACATCGTGGTAGGAACCGAAGAAGAGACTGGCCTTGAAATCCACCGATGGGTAGCCCGCAAGGACGCCCTTCTGCATGGCCTCCCGAAGCCCCTTCTCCACGGCAGGGATGTAGGACTTGGGCACTGCCCCGCCGACGATCTTATCCTCGAACAGGAAGCCCTCTCCGCGGGGGAGTGGAACGAACTCTATGTGGACATCGCCGTACTGTCCCCTTCCACCGGTCTGTTTTTTGTACTTGCCCTGGGCCTTGGAGGGTTTCTTTATGGTCTCCCTGTAGGGGACCTTCGGAGTCTCCGTGTCCAGTTCGACCCCGTACCGTTCCTTGATCTTTGAGAGCATGACGTCTATGTGCAGGTCGCCCATTCCTGAAAGGACGCTGTCGTTGGTCTCCGGATTCTTTTCGAAGTGAAGGGTCCGGTCCTCCTCGAGCATCTTGTTCAGGGCGTTTGCGAGCTTGTCCTCGTCGGCCCGGCTCCTGGGTCTGACTGCCACGCTGAACACAGGTTTGGCGAACTGGATCTCGGGGTAGATGAAGTCCATGCCCTTGACTCCCAGGGTGTCGCCCACGACGGTGCTGTGCAGCTTCGGTATTGCCACGATGTCCCCAACGACCACATCCTTGGTATCCACCGATTCCTTGCCCCTCATCAACTTGAAAGCGCTGACCCGCTCGTCCTCACCCCTTGATAAGTTGTAGAGGGGGTTCTCGCTGGAGGCCGAACCGGAGAAGACCCTGATGAAGGACAGCTTCCCTACGTAGGGATCGACCATGATCTTGAAACATAAGGCCGAGAACTTTCCGGCGGGGTCCGGTTCTACCATGACCTCTGAGTCACCCTTGAGGGCTTTCCTGGGAGGCATCTCCAGCGGGCTGGGAAGCACTTCTGCGATGGCGTCGAGGAGCTGGCAGACGCCCACGTTGGAAGTGCTGGCCCCTGGGAGGACCGGGAAGAGCGACCTGGAAAGAACAGACTTTCTCAGGGCCGGGACAAGCTCCTCTATGGAGAGCTGTTCGCCTTCAAGATATCTCATCATCAGTTCGTCGTCGGCCTCGACTATCCTCTCGACCAGGGCTTCCCTTGACGAGGTGACGTAGTCGGCCAGGTCTGAGGGGACGTCGGTCTCGGTGAACTCCTTGCTTCCGTCGCCCTTGTACATGTATGCCTTCTGTCTCAAAACATCCACGACACCTTTGAAGGCCGCCTCCTTCCCTACCGGGAGGAACAATGGCACAGCCTTGTCGGAGAGATAGTCCTGGATCTCCCTGAGGGTCCTCTCAAAATCGGCGTTCTCTCTCTCCATCTTGCTGATATAGAAGGCCATGGGGATATGCATGTCCTCACCGAACTCCCAGGCCTTCTCGGTCTGTACCTCTACTCCGTGGACGCCGCTGATCACAACCAGGGCAGAATCGACCACCCTCATTGACGACCTCAGTTCGCCAATAAAGTCAGCGTAGCCGGGACAATCGATGACGTAGATGTTCCTTCCGGCGTGATCTATCGAGATCAGCGACGAGTTGATCGATATCTGTCTCTTCTGCTCTTCGTTACCGAAGTCGCTTACCGTGTTGCCGTCCTCCACCTTCCCCATCCTGGTGGTAAGACCCGTATTGAAGGCTATAGCTTCGGCCAGGGCGGTCTTGCCGGAACCACCATGGCCGACAAGGGCCACAGTCCTTATGTTCTCAGGATTGCGAGTTGCCATCTACTGATACCTCCCTCTAGTGATTACCTACTTTTATTCCGG
>LGGV01000011.1 GCA_001509095.1 Synergistales bacterium 58_81
TACGAGCTGCCCCTCTTTAGTCTCGCGGTGCATCCTGGTCCGTCCCACGGGCCAGTAGCGCACCCCGATCGTCGGGGTGTCTTTGAAGAAGCGGTCCAGAACTTCTTCGAGCTGTTCCGAAGAAGCCAGGGCACGCAGGATAAAAAGGGGCCTTCCCTTCTTCCCCATTCCCTGGAGGATATGGGCTTCCAGCGAGACGGACTGGATCTCCTCCAGCGCCCTACCCATCTCCTCTCCCGTGGCATCGTCCATTGAGGCTTCGGCTATCCATATCTCCTCCTCAGGGCTTTCATGGGTCAGGATCGCCCTTACGCGTCCCCCCTCGGGGTCGGTCCCCTGCGCCTGCCTGATCGGGATAAATGACGGCAAGGTCTCCCTGAAGATGGCTGATTTGGCCAGCATCAGCAGCCCCGATACGGTCGTGCGCATCTCCTTTGAAGGGATCCCTTTAAGGGGTACCCGGTATTCTGAGGCGATGGATATTACGTCTTCGTTCCCTTCTGCTTCGATACCTGCCGGAAGCGATTCCACCGGCAGGTCGAGTTCGTTGACGATCCTGAAAAATGAGAACGCGGACAGAGCCCTTTCAGGCCATGACAGATCGTCGTTGATCTTCCCCGACTCGACCTCCACCCGGTGCAGTGCCCCGATAAACGAGACCGCATCATCTTTTGGGCATCCTCACAGGAAAAGCCTGACAGGTCAGCTGGGTCGCCTTCAGAGGCGAAAGAGGCGGAGGCATGAAGGGAGCCGGCCTTCTCTTCCATGGCAAGCCGTATTGTGATAAACGCGTTCCCGGTTAGTCCAAGACGGTCTGGAAGGGTGCAGCTTTTTGTCCCCGTTGCCGCCGACAGGGCAGCGACAGCGCCCAGGAGTGAAAGCAGTGTCACCCCGCGTTGAGGGTCGATAAGGATCATCTCATTCCACCTCCAGGAAGCGCTCCATCTTCCCCCGTTTCAGGCCTTCCAGATCCAGGGAGACCACAGGGAATCCTATCCCTTTGAGGGCTTCAAAGACCTCTTCCCTCATCTCCAAGAGGCGAGGCATTTCGTGCCCTTCGATCTCTATAGAGGCCAGACCGGGGGGGAAGAAACGGATCCTTGAATTTCCGATCCCCTTCCCGACCAGGAATTCCTCCCCTTTTGCTATACGTTCTATCCAGTTCCGGGAGATCTTTACCCCGGGAGGGAACCTTGTCGCAAGGCATGGCGCGGCAGGCTTGTAAGGCCTGCCTCGGCAAGGGGGTGCAGTATGCCGTCCTCTGCAGCTGCGGCAATGCCAGGCCTGTATTCATCAAGGTCTTCTGTTTGGACGCCGTCAGCAATGCCTGCCAAACCTGCGGTTCTGGCGTACCTCGCGGCCTCCCTGTGAAGGATCTTCCTGCAAAAGTAGCAGCGGTCCCCGGGGTTTGCGGAGACCTTTGGGTCCGAGGTCACATCTATATCCTCAATGTGTAGGTCTATGTCAAGCATTTCGGCAACTGCCTTCGCCATTTCGATCTCATCCCCCTTTACCAGGGGAGTCCGGAAAGTAATTGCTTTTATCATGCCAGTGGCCCCTTCCGAGGCCAGAAGGGCAAGAACGGCGCTGTCTACTCCGCCCGAGAGCAGAACTAGTGTCGAAGGGTTATTCCTGAAGAATGTTCGAACCTTTTCAGCCTTGTCCATTAGGGTTCTTCCCTCCTTATTTTGATCCTTCAATGTGAAACGATACCACAATTACGACCTTAGAGGCGGCCGGCAGTTCCGAAGCCATTGCTCTGGAGAGAGACGGTTTTTCGAGTATAATTGTCCGAAGTCCCAAAATTACGGTTTTATGGCACTGGTTGACGTTTTGCTTCAACAGGGAAGATGTACCTTTCAACCATGATGCCTCACCGATGAAATGGAGCAATTAAGCCGATGGACGAAAGAGAGATCCGCCTTCTGGCGGACAAACTGAGAAATGACGAGATATCGGTGGATACCTTCGTAAGATCGCTGAAGAGTCTGCCTTTCCGCGATCTCGGGGAGGTCAAGCTCGATACTCACCGGGCGCTGAGGGGCGCATTTCCTGAGATAGTCTACTGTCCCGGGAAGTCACCGGAGCAGCTGATACGGATCGCGGAAACTATTGCCGAACTCCCCGGTAAAGTGCTTTTTTCACGTATGTCCAAAGAGCAGTATGATCTTGTTTCCCCGACCATTCCGGACTTGGAGTATCTTCCGTTGCCCCGGATGGGGCGGCTATGGCCTGACCGGGAACCAGTGACAAAAGGACTTGTCCTTGTAACTACAGGCGGGAGCAGCGACGTTCCCGTAGCCGAGGAGGCCGCCGTCACGGCCGAGACCATGGGGTGCGAGGTAAGGAGGCTGTTTGATGTGGGCATCGCCGGTCTTCATCGCCTGATCGCACACATGGACGTCCTTTTCGATGCCGACGCCGTTGTGGCTGTGGCAGGCATGGACGGGGCGCTCCCCGGGGTCGTGGCCGGGATCGCGAGCTGCCCCGTGGTGGCGGTGCCGACCAGTGTCGGCTACGGTGTTGCGATGAACGGCATAGGGCCCCTCATAACCATGCTTAACTCATGTGCGTTGGGGGTTTCCGTTGTAAATATCGACAATGGATTAGGTGCGGGATACACGGCTGCACTTATTGCCAGCAGAAGGTCATCGACGCAGCCGGAAGGGGTTTGAAATATTTGAGGACTACCCTTTATCTGAACTGTGTTTCGGGAGTCAGCGGAGATATGATGCTTGGGGTCCTGCTGGACCTTCTGGGCAAGGATGACCTGAGACCGTTCCTTGAGGGACTTGCCCTTGAGGGTTACGGCGTTGAAGTATCAAGAGCGAAAAAGAAAGGGATCATGGGAGTCGACGTTAAGGTGACCTCTTCCGAGGTGCACCCCCACAGGGGGTTGAAGGAAGTCCTGGAGATCATCGAAAAGAGCAGCATCAGCTCCGCAGCCTGCGACAAGGCATCGGAAGCCTTCCTCCTTCTGGCGGAAGCCGAGGGTTCCGTCCACGGAGTACTGCCCGAAAAGGTCCATTTTCACGAAGTGGGGGCAGTAGATGCAATAGTCGATATCGTGGGTTCTTGCATTCTGATGGACACCCTGGCCCCTTCCAGGATAGTAGCTTCGCCGGTAAACGTCGGATCCGGGACCGTCAAGTGCGCCCACGGGGAGATGCCGGTCCCCACGCCTGCCACGGCGAAACTTCTGGAGGGTGTGCCCGTTTTTTCCAAAGGCGAAGCAATGGAGAGAACAACCCCGACAGGGGCTGTCCTCCTGAAGGTCTTTGCCGATGAGTTCGGGGCGCTCCCTCCAGGATCAATAACCAGAACCGGATACGGTCTTGGCGATCGGGATACGGATCTTGCCAATGTCCTCCAGGGGATCATCCTTAAAGACCGGTCGTGTTCTTCCGCGGACGGAGCGGAAATGGCCCGGCCTGGACAAGACCATCCAATAGGCATCCATGATCATGGGTGCCGTAAAACCTGCGATCATAAGCACTGACCCACTTTTGAGGGTAACGCCTGTATCATCCCAGATCCTCCCTGTGGATCAGGACCGAAGATGTGGAGGTCTCCCAGACCTGGACGGAGTAGAGGGCGCAATTCTCTTTCCTCACGGCACTTTCTATCTGTCTCCAGATCCACAGGGCGATGTTCTCGGCAGTAGGCTGTGGAATAGTGTCGTTCAGCAGAGAGTGGTCCAGCCTGGATACCACAAGTTCATTGACCAGTCCTTTCAGCTGCACGAAATCCATGACCATCGATTCCCCGTCGGGGGTACCCTTCAGGGTCACCCGAAAACGGTAGGTGTGACCGTGCAGAGCCTCGCATTTACCGTGATACTCTTCAAGCCTGTGAGCAGCGTCGAAAGAGAAATCCTTCTTGAGGAACATTTTTGTCCAACTCCTTGTCCCCGCGGCTTTAAACCGGGCAACGATCCGCACTGATTATAAATCATGATCTTGATCTTCCCGTTCATCCAGTGATCGAGTGACGGGGAAGAAGTTGGCCCTTGCCCAGGTTCGTGTTACGAAATAGAATAATCGTAATAATATTCTTGGCGAGGGGTGAACGCATTGGTCCCTGAGAGGTCTTTCAAGCTTTTTTCAGTTGTCAGTGTAGCAATTTTACTGTCGATCATTCTTGCTGCATCATCAGCAGGGATTGCTTCAGAAATAACAGTAACCGATTCATGGGGCCGGGATGTCTCGATACCGGAGAACGTGACCAGGGTAATCTGCTCCGGCCCCGGTTGCCTGCGTTATCTTGTATATCTTCAGGCCCAGGACCTGGCAGTGGCGGTAGACGATATGGAGAAGTCCCGGAACAAGTTCGAGTCCCGACCTTACTTTCTGGCCAACCCCCAATTGAGGGATAAACCCCTGTTCGGGGAGTTCAGGGGGCACGACAACCCGGAATTGATCGTCGCCCTTGACCCGGCGCCACAGGTCATTTTCAAGACCTATGGCAAGACGGGGCACGACCCGGTGGAATTGCAGAAGAAGACGGGGATACCGGTCATTGCCCTCGATCATGGACAGTTGGGCGTAGGGAAAAGACAGATGGAGGAGACCCTGCTGCTTATGGGGCGCATTATCGGACGAGAGCAGAGAGCCAAAGATGTCATTGCCTTCTTCAATACGGTCATAGAGGATCTCCGTAAAAGGACTGCCGATATCCCGGAAGAAAAACGTCCGACCTGCTATATCGGGGGGATAGCCTACAGGGGGCCCCACGGCATTACCTCGACCGAGCCGGCATATCCGCCGTTCATCTTCGTCAATGCCGCGAACATTGCGGCCGATCCTTCCAGAACAAGCAGCGAACAGCTTCAACAGACAACTTTCTCCAAAGAGAGTCTGGTTGCCATTGATCCAGATAAGATATTCGTCGACCTTGCGACCATCCAGGGGGGCAAGGACGTCAGCGGTCTGGAGCAACTCCAGAACGATCCTGCTTTCAGAATCCTGACGGCGGTCCGGAAGGGTGAGATCTATGGGGTGCTGCCCTACAACTGGTATTCCCAGAATCATGGTTCCATTCTCGCCGACGCGTACTTCGTTGGGAAAGTCCTTTACCCAGAAAGGTTCGAGGATATCGATCCGGTAAAAAAGGCAGACGAGATCTACGCCTTCCTGGTCGGAAAGCCCGTTTTTGACCAGATGAACAAGGTTTTCGGGAACCTGGCCTTCGAGAAGATCGACCTTTCAAAGGCGGAATAGGGTCGATGCACCTGGAAGAAGGAACGGTCCCGGCGGGGTACGTCAAGTATATCTGGGCCAAGATATCGCTGATCATCGCAGGCCTTGTGCTGTTGGCTGTCCTGGTGGTCTTCTCTGTGTCCATCGGTTCGGTCAGTTACGATCCGATGGACGTATTGAAGACCCTGTTCATGAGTCATGTCTCAAGACAGCTTGACGTGGTAGTCTTCAATATTCGTCTCCCCCAGGTGCTGACGGCTGTCGTGGCCGGGGCCGGTCTTTCGGTGGCCGGGGTAGTAATGCAGTCGGTGCTGGGCAACCCCCTCGGTTCCCCCTTTACACTGGGCATATCGCAGGCCGCCGCTTTTGGAGCGGCTTTTTCGGTCATGATCATGGGCGGGGGCCTTATGAGGAGCTCCCTCTCAGATGCCATAACGGTGATCCGCCCGGGACTGACGACCGTGGCTGCCTTTGCAGCCAGCATGATCGCTACGGGGATAGTGATAATGGTGGCCCGGATAAGGAAGGGTTCTCCGGAGGTCATGATCCTTGCCGGGGTTGCCCTGGGTTCCCTATGTTCTGCCGCGACGATGTTTTTGCAGTATTTTGCTGACGACGTGCAGCTGGCCGCAATGGTTTTCTGGACCTTCGGCGACCTCGCCAGGGTCGGATGGAGGGAACTGGGGATAATTTCAGCAGTTACCGGTGCATGCATTCTCTTTTTTGTTTTCAATTCCTGGAACTACAATGCAATAGACGCGGGTGACGAGACGGCGACAAGCCTCGGCGTGAATGTCAAGGTGGTGCGATTCCTCGGGATGAGCCTGGCCTCCCTTGTCACGGCGGTGATAATCTCCTTCGTTGGGGTCATAGGGTTCGTTGGGCTGGTCTGTCCCCATATGGTCAGGCGATCGATAGGGGACGACAACAGGTTCCTTATCCCGGGTTCACTTGTAACAGGTTCCCTGCTTCTCCTGGCGGCCGATACCGCCGCAAGGGTGATGATGGCCCCGAACGTCCTCCCTGTCGCCGTATTGACCTCCTTTGCAGGCGCCCCCATATTCCTTTACCTGTTGGTCAGGGGTTACCGGAGATGATGCTGAAGGTACTGGATCTCTGCTTCGGCTATCATGACCGTCCCGTGCTCGACGGGATCAATTTCGGACTGGGGAGCAACGAACTGGTTGCCATCCTGGGACCCAATGGGGTTGGGAAAACCACCCTGCTCAAATGCCTTAACGGGATCCTCAAGCCCTCAGGGGGCACGATCCAGATCCATGAAACGGATATCAGACGCATGAAACCCAGGAATATTTCCAGGTTTCTTGCCTACGTTCCCCAGAAAAACCAGGGAGGGAAATTGACGGCATTTGACGCCATACTCCTTGGCAGGAGGCCCTACATAACCTGGAGGATAGGCAGGGAAGACATCCGAAAGGTCGAAGCGATCATCAGGACCCTGGGTCTTGAGCAACTTTCCTTGCGCAGCCTTGACGAGATGAGCGGGGGGGAACTGCAGAAGGTCAGCATTGCCAGGGCGCTGGTCCAGGAGCCGAAGGTCCTTCTGCTTGATGAGCCCACGAGCAGCCTGGACCTCAAGAACCAGCAGGAGATCCTGTCCACCATAAGGCACATTGTCACAGGCCACGGGATGGCCGGCATCATGACCATGCATGACATCAACTCGGCCCTGCGTTTTGCCGACAGGGTCCTTTTCATGAAGGAAGGGCGCATATTCTCGGCATGCCATAGCTCTGACGTGACGCCGGAGATGGTGGAAGCCGTCTATGGTTTGCCTGTAGCAATAGAGATGTTCTGCGGGAGCCCCGTGGTGGTTCCGGTGGGCATCAACAAAAGAGCGTGAGACGTGAGACGGAAAAGCGAGGCTTGTCATTCCGAACCCGCGCCGGCAGGCGGGTGAGGAATCTGCATTTGAACTTTCAGTTCACGATTCGCGAATTACGATTCACGAAAAAGACCAGATCCATCATCCGAAGAAGAGCGGATTCGGGATGACAGCAGAAGCAGATACAGATCTCAGCCGGTAGGCGGATTCGGGATGACAGGGCAAGGGCGAAAGGGTGACGAAGGGGCAGAAAACCCAGGCGGCAGGAGTCAGGCTGCAGGCGACAGGAAGGGCAGGATCAAGTGCGTGAGACGTGAGACGGAAAAGCGAGGCTTGTCATTCCGAACCCGCCAGCAGGCGGGTGAGGAATCTGTATTTGAACTTTCAGTTCACGATTCGCGAATTACGATTCACGATTCACGAAAAAGACCAGATCCCTCATCCGCAAGAAGCGCGGAAGCGCGGATCCGGGATGACAGGGCAGGGGCGAAAGTGTTACGCAGAAAAGCGAGGCTTGTCATTCCGAGGAGCGCGAAGCGACGAGGAATCTGATCGATCCAAGGCAAGGGCGGGATCCCTCATCCGAAGAAGCGCGGATCCGGGATGACAGGGCAGGGGCGAAAGGACGACTCGGGGCCGTTGCTTGTCATTCCGAGGAGCGCGAAGCGACGAGGAATCTGATCGATCCAAGGCAAGGGGGGGATCCCTCATCCGCAAGAAGCGCGGATTCGGGATGACAGGGCAGGGGCGAAAGTGTTACGCAGAAAAGCGAGGCTTGTCATTCCGAACCCGCCTCGGTGCGGGTGAGGAATCTGCATTTGAACTTTCAGTTCACGATTCGCGAATTACGATTCACGATTCACGAAAAAGACCAGATCCCTCATCCGGCTTTTTCTTACAAAAAATCTGTTTTGTTCTTCTTTGTGGTTCTCTCTGTTGCCGCTTTCGGCGAATTCGGCCACCGATCCCGGTTCAACTCGGCAACATCTTCACCGTCTCAAGCTTGTATTCCCTCGTGTACTGCGTCTTCATTCCCTTCTTCCCCATCCTTGGACGCCTCCATCTCAGAGATTATATTTCACTCTTTCCGGGGTCCACTATTTGGGGACATTCCAACTCTTTGCCCTTTCCCTGCTTCTCTTTCGGGATCGGTTCGGATTCCTTCTTGCCCTTGCGCATGGGATCTCCTCTGAGGTCTATCTTGAAGGTGTTGTGGAACAACCTGTCGCATATTGCGTCAGCGGGGGCAGGGTCGCCGATATCAGGATGCCAGTCGTTTATGGGGCATGACTGGTTATTATTGTGGTCCTGACTGGTAACGATCCTCGACTATTTCCAGCAGATCACAGCTTTCAAGGTCCCCGAGAGGGTTGAGCAGGAAGTCGTCAATAATGAGCAGATGCACCTTCGCCAGGCAGGAGAGGGTTTTCATGTGCGAACCGTCTCCCCCGCTTTGCCGGAGACCTTCAAATGGCATGGTCGAACAGAAGGCTGGAGTGGATAAACCAAGGCTGCCACATCGACCTTTTCGCCGGCGACGTAGCCGGCAGCGTCGCCGTGTATGAACTCGACCCGGTCTGCGACGCCGAGTTCTTCGGCGCGGAGTTTCGCCTGCTCTGAGAACAACCGGCTCATGTCGATACCGGTGCCGACGATCCCGAGATCGCGTGCCCAGGTGCACAGCATCTCCCCGGAACCGCTGCCAAGATCTAGCACACGGGCCCCCGGTTCCAGGCGCAACGCCTTGCCGAGAGCGGCGAACTTTTCGGGCGTGAAGGGGTTATGGATCCGGTGAGCACTTTCGGCGATGTTGAAGATCCGTGGAATGTCCACTACAGAAAACCCCTCTCGTATTTCAAGAAAAAAGTTCTCGCTGGATCTCCAGGAACCGCTCCTTGATCTCTTCCCATTCCACTGGCTTTCTCATCACAGGCCAGGGTTCGGTTTCAGCATCGTCGAACCAGGACAGGCTCTTGATCATGTGGTAGGTGTTGATCCTGGCACCAGGGTATTTTTTCTCCAAAAGGGGGAAGAGTTCCTTCAGGGAGAGCCCCTCCCGATCGAGGAAATACAGGTCGAGGAAGTCCTTGATGGAACCCCGATTGGCCAAAGCAGCCCATTTCATGATCCCGATGTCGGTCAGGGAGGCTATCCGCAATCCCGGAAGATCCGGGAATTCCAGGAAAGGTTCAAGAACAGGGTTGGGGTAACAAAGCCATGTAACCCGAGTGTTGTCTATCCATCCGATGAAGGTCCCTGGCCCTGTCTCAGCGACCTTGACCTCGCCGAACCGTTCCATCCGCCGGGACAATACTCCGGGATCGAAGGTCTCTGGGGTAAACCAGTCGAAATCCACAGATTCCCGGTGACCCAGAATGATAGCCAGGGCCGTTCCGCCAGCCAGGTAGGATCTACCCACCGGGGGATCAAAGGCAAGTTCTTTAAGCAGGCTCAATCTTGGCGGATCGAGTATGTCCCAAAACATTTCATCTCATCCTCATTGAGATCGTAGATGTTTTTCCAACAAAGCGCCGTCTTCCTGGTCAGGCGGCGACTGTTCTTTATAACCCTGGAAATGATCTCGTCGGGGAAAGTTCTGCGAAGCCAGGCAAGCGCCTTCTGGTCCCCCATGTTGAGAACCCGCTCAATGATGAAACTCTTGTGTCGATCCAGGTCAAGTTCCGAAAGGTCCACATCCCAAAAAAGGTGGAAAAACTCCTCAGGAACAGCTCTTTCTCCTGTTTCCATTGTTTCTCACCCCTCCGGAGATAATCATACCATCGTTGGCATTCTGCTATAACCAGCCTGGGATTGATCTTTGGGTAAGTTACTCCCCTGATCTTCCCTGTCTTGATCAATTAGTCAAAAGTGTACGGTCTGAACCTATGGCAGAAGATCGACCAGACAGAGGTCTTTCCTGGTCTCCACTTTTCTGGTCAAACCTTTCGTAAACCCTTTTCTCGAGAACAAAACATAGAAGACTTTCCCGGTCCGGAGCCCTTCTGCGGCAAGCATTTTTTCCGTTTTCCTCTCCAGGTCCCGAAGCACATCCTCCCCGACAGGACGGTTCTGGTACTTACACTCCCCGGAGAGGATCCCATCTTCGCCAAGTCCCACCACGTCGATCTCATCCGCACGGTTCCACCAGCTCCCCACTTTTACCGGCAGGAAAGGAATTTTCCCACTGGAGTAGAGCCGGGGAACGGACTGGCGGCATAGATCCTCGTAGACGCGGGGAACCAGATCTGTTTCGAAACTCGCCCTTATCTTCTCCATGGCGGGCCCCGTTTCCCTGATCTCCAGGGAATCAATATGGGGAGATACGTAACGGAACCAGAAAGCCAAAAACGGGTCCCGGATCCGGTAAATGCCGTTCTTGGCTCGCTCCGGCGCCGGCTCGGTAACCGGGACGACCCTTTCCACGAGGCCCAGGTCCCTGAGGACCTTCAAATAACGAGTAAGGTGGCTGGGGTGGACCTGGAAGGCGGAGGCGATCTCGCCGATCTTCTTTTTCCCGGAAGAGATCTGGGCAAGGATCGACTTGTAGGTGCCTGCGGCACCTGCCTCCCTGTCCAGAAGAAAGTCCGGTTCGCGGAAAAGGTAGGCGTTCTTGTCAAGGATGCCCTTCTCGATCATCTCAAATATTGAATCGTATCGTGAGGCTTCCTCAAGGTATTTCGGGATCCCGCCCGTGATGGAGTAAAGCTGGATCTGTTTTTCGACAGAGCTGCCAGGGGAAAAATCCTCCAGGCAGGAGAAAGGCAGCCCCTTAAGCAGAAGCTGACCGGTCCTCCTGCCGTAAAGAGGGCTGGCGTAGCTGAGCACCGTGCCCTCCATGAGAGAAATGAGGGATCCGCAGAGGATCACCATGCATTCTGAATCCTTGAGAAACTGATCCCACGCCGATTGAAGGATGGAGGGGAAAGGCTTGTAAACCGTCGCCAGGTACTGGAACTCGTCCATCACCAGGATTTTTTTGCCTTCCTGCCTTGCGAAAAGCCGGAGAAGGTTCTCCCACGAAAGAGGGTCCCTCTTGTCCTCCAGCAACGGGTCGTTCGTTATCGAACGCAACAAAGCCTGGAAGCGTCGGCGCTGGAAGACCTCGGGCTCCTCGTTGGCGAGGAAATACAGGGCGTTTTTCCCCCTGATGAATTGCTCGATCAGGGTCGTCTTGCCCGTCCTCCGGCGGCCGTAGATCACGACAAATGAGGAGGGGCGTTCGAACTCCCTGGCAAGAAAAGCCAGTTCTTCAAGGCGATCCGTAAACATCGGCAGTCCTCCCGGCAGATGTTATGTTTAAAAACATAATACTTTTCAACATAACATCTGTCAAGGCTCCGGCCTTGAAAAGCCCTTACCAGGCATCCACAGTAACCGAGGGGTCTACACTTTTGACTATTTCAGCTTTTCCGCTTTCCCCCCGTCTTCACCATTTAGTCAAAAGTGTACGGGCTCTCTGTCCCTAGGGGGGAGCTGACTTTCATCCACTTCGTCCAGGCCGTCCTCGTCCGCACCTGCTAGAGCCAGATCGGCTCGGTAAGGAAGCCCCACAGGACCTGGACAGAGGGGGGGCCTTATTCAAGGAGGTAGAAATATGAAGAGCTATCCCGTCCCTCTCGTTCCCGGACCTGTGACCGTCCCCGAGGAGTTCCGGACCGCCTATATCATCGACTTCGGCAGCTCGGACCTGGAGGAGGACTTCTTCTCTCTCTATGATGAGGTCCAGAAGAAGCTCCAAAATCTGCTGGAAACGGACGAGACCGTCGTCATCCAGTCCGGAGAGGCCATGGGAGCCCTCTGGGGAGCCCTCAAAAGCGTCCTGGCCCCCCGAAGCAGGGTGCTGGCCGTCGCCGCCGGCCTCTTCGGCCGCGGCTTCGCCGATATGGCCCGCGCCCTGGGACATGACGTAGAGATCGTCGCCTTCGGCGACGACGAGATACCAGAGCCGGAGAAGGTCATCGATCGGATCAGGACCTACAGGCCTCACCTCGTGACGGCCGTCCATTGCGAGACGCCCAGCGGAACATTAGCCGTTCTTGACGGGATCGGCCAAGCCACAAGGGAGGCGGGAGCCCTCTTCTGCGTCGATTTCGTCTCCAGCGCCGGGGGGGCACCCCTTTCCGTCGACACCGAATTCATCGACCTGGGCTTGCTGGGAAGCCAGAAGGTCCTGAGCCTGCCTCCGGACCTGGCCGTAACGACCGTCAGCAGCCGGGCCTGGAAAGCCATCGCCAGGACGGGCTATGTCGGCTACGACGCTCTGGCCCCCTGGCAGGAGGTCCCCCACTGCCGCTGCCTCCCCTACACCCACAACTGGCATGCTCTGGAGGCGCTGCGGCGCTCCCTGGAGGCCATCGAAAGGGAGGGGAAGGAGGCCGCCTTCGAGCGGCACCGCCTCGTCGCAGCCCACTGCCGCAGGCGCCTTCAGGAGCTGGGCCTCTTTCTCCATCCGCGCCGGGAATCCTACTGCTCGCCGACGGTGACAGCCGTTAGGGTGCCCGATGGATGGACCTGGACAGATCTGGACAGAAAGTGCCGCACCAAAGGCGTCGTCTTCGGCAGCAGCTTCGGCGACCTGGCCGGCAAGGTCTTCCGCGTCGGCCACATGGGGAGCCAGGCCAGGCTTGACCTCGTCGACCGGGGACTGGACCTTTTGGCCCGGGTTCTGGACCGCTGAGGAAGGCCGATAAACGAAGCGGGACTCCCAAGGGAGGGGCCATTGGGGTCTATACTTTAGACTACAAGACATAAGAAGGACATCTTCAGGAGCATAAAGGACAGGGAGAAGTACCTGGAGGGGAAGGAGAACGGACGTGATCTTCCGGCGCTGAGAGACCTGTCTCGTGGTCCAGGCATAGCAGATATAGCAGATATAAAGGCGACTTCAGAGGAGGCCTTTCCTGAGAACAAGAGGCTGGCAAGGATGGCGGGGATCTGTCTTTGCCGGCGTTTCAGCGGCGATGTACCCGATCCTTACGAGAAGCCTGCTGTTGTTGAACCGGTCCACCCATTCAAGCGTTGCGAACTCCACCTGTAGCGTCAAGCTGGGAGCTTTGAAGTCGCAGAGGTCGCCCACATTTTGCCTTGCTGTGCGTGGCGGTACCGGAGAACGGCATCACTCCAGGAAGTTCACCAGATCGCGTCCGACGATGGGCGTGCCGGCTTTGGTGCTGCCGTGGAGCCAGAGGTCGGTGTAGCAGGCAGGGGAAATGAGTTTGAGGAGGGGTGGGAGCTCGAAGGCGAGGGTGAGGTCGGGGTCTCCGTCGCCGTCGACGTCTTTGAGGGCGCTGCTCTTAACCGGTACCCAGGTGTTGGGGTCGCGGTAGGCAGGGCCGAGGGTGAGCGTAGTGTGGTCAATGTTCTTGGCAGAAAGTTCGCCGGAGCTGATGATATTCACCTGCAGCGTGCCGGTCTCGCTCAGGCGTACAACTTTACGCGGGATCTCAACTTTCATTGTGGGAAGTTCGCCGATGAGTTCCTTGGCTTGCTGCCAGGCCTTTTGAGCCAGCCTGTTAGTGTACCGGGTGAGGTAGGCGCGGCCAGCGGCTTCGTCCTTCGCCAAGAGGCGGCAGGCTTCCTTTTCCACTTCCGCTTGTTTGGCCAGGGTCTCTTCCTCGAAATTCTGCCAGGCCTTTTGCACCTTGCCGATGACGAAACCGTACTGGGCATCGACGATGTTTTCGAGATCCTGGAAGGTCCACCAGGCCTTGGTGCGGTCGTAATCATAAAGGGCGGCGTGCGGCTTAAACTGGAGGGAGCTACCGACAGTGGGCTCGGCCCAGAAGTGGCCTTCGGGCACGGCGGTGATGCCCAGGTACCATGGCACATAGGGGCTGGTGCACGGGCGACCGCTGGTGCGCCAGTAGACAGCCTTGAGAGCGGCCGGTACGTTATCTCTTA
This sequence comes from Synergistales bacterium 58_81, assembly GCA_001509095.1. Taxonomy (GTDB): domain Bacteria; phylum Synergistota; class Synergistia; order Synergistales; family Thermovirgaceae; genus 58-81. Next base: position 13,945 of record LGGV01000011.1, read on the forward strand.
GCTGTGTCACGGAACTTTCGTGCGTGGTACTGGTGCAGATGACGCGTTCGTCCGTCCAGTGCGGCGATGTCCTGTAGCCTTCGGTTTTGTCGTAGGGCGTGCCCTCGTGGTGGTTACGCAGGATGTTCATTACGTCACGGACGCCGACTTTCTCAGCGGGTTTGACAGCGAAAGGGAGGGGACCCTCGGGCGTTTTACCAGTGAGCAGCTTCTGCCCGATCCACTGGCGGGTGTCGTAGCCACGTTCCAGAGCCTTGCCCTGGGCGGGAGCGGAGTAGGCCTCAGCGAAATCGAAGGGTTTGCCGCTCTTCGGGTCGTACCAGCCGCGCTCGATGGCATAGTCGATGACCAAAGAAAGGCCCAGGTTCCCGGCACCTGGGGGGTGGTGCCGCCGTTTTCAAAGCGGATCACCTCGCCGGTCTCGTGCTTCATACGGGGTACATAGTACTGGGGCATGACGATGCGACCGTCGTTGTCCTCGTTGTGGCCGACCAGAAGCGAGCCGTCTATCGTGGCCTTGCTTCCCACAAGCACTGTGGTGCAATCGACCAGGGCGGGTGGGGTGATGAGGCCAAAACAAAGGGGGTTGCAACGAGAGCCGTTCCTTGCCTGTGATGGTTCAGGATGAAAGCACACTCCTTCCGCAGATGCCCTTGGCAACATCGACCGCTCGCTCAAGTCTTTTCCACACCCCCACTTCAGGCTGCGGGCCGTGAAGCCTCCGGTCCGGGAGCCCCACACGTAAAATCATAGAGCCTGGAACGAAGAGGCCAGGAATGGGCCTTTACACCATTTTCCTATCATCGCCCCACCCCAAAAAAGACCTTTCATAGCACGTCGAAAGGTCTTTTATTCGGGAATGAAATCGGGGAGATACTCCTTTTCGAGTTCACGATATTTCGGGAACCCGACCAGTTCCTTGAAAAAGCCGAAATCGGCGACGAGATCCGTGCGTCCCTCGGCAATGCGGTCTCCCTTTATTGCATCGAGGTAATCCATCATCCCCCTGACAGCCGCAAAGAGCGGCCCCACAGGGATGCTGACGCGGGCGACGCCAAGCTCTCTGAGGGTATCGATGGAAATCAGGGGGGTCTTGCCGCCGACGACGGCATCCATAAGGTTGATGCTCACCGGGGCATCAATGGACTCGATGACGTGCCTGATCTGTTCCACCGATCTGGGAGCCTCGATGAAAATCAGGTCGGCTCCTGCTTCCGCATAGGCGTTGCCCCGCCTGATGGCCTCTTCGACACCCGCAACGGCTATTGCATCGGTTCGTGCATTGATGACAAAGTCGGGGTCAAGTTCATCACCGGCCTTTCTGCAGGCCCTGATTTTCAGGACCATCTCCTCCATGGGGACGATGCGTTTCCCTTCAAGGTGGCCGCACCGCTTGGGGAAAAGCTGATCCTCGATATTCATGCCGGCCGCTCCGACCTTGATAAATTCCCGGGTGACATGCATGGCGTTCACGGCGTTCCCATACCCTGTATCGGCGTCGACCATGACGGGGATATCGACGCTGTCGATGATATTTTTCGAAAATTGCAGGACCTCCGAGAAGGACAGAAAGGCCATGTCGGGAAGGCCGAGGTAGGTCGCCGAAAGACCGAACCCACTGACCTGGAGAGCCTTGAATCCGGCTCTTTCGATCAGCTTTGCCGATATGGCGTCATGAGCGCCGGGACACACAAGGGCTTTCCTCTCCTGGACAAGCTGTTTCAGTCGTGTGGTCTTTTTCATGATATCCCCTCCATAGGTTCATCGGTGTTTTTCACGATAAAGCCGCGGTGGTTCCGTTTTCACCCATCCAGGGCCGGTATCCCCGAATGAGAGGTGACGGGGAGTTTCCTCCTCGCCACCTTTGATGATAGTTTACCCGTTTTTAAGGGGCGCATTCGCCTCCTATTCTTTTTCGAGTACTTTCAACTCCGCCGTCGCTTTTGTCCCTTTGTCGCCGATCGCCTCCACCACATAGGTCCCCGCGCCGGACATTACTTTCGGAATGCCTCCCCTCGGCTGCAGTACAAAGGTCCCGTTCTCTTTCACGGTGACCACTCCTCCGGTTCCCGCGACACCGAAAGCATAGGGCACATCTCCGTCGTTCAGGATGACCCGGACTTTTTCTCCCTTTTCAAAACCGCACCCGACGAATACGAGTTTGTCACCGGGCACACCTTCCTCGGGTACGATCACAAGGACAGCATCCTTGGCAGCTGCGGCAATCCCCGCGCCCGTACAAAATACCGCCACAAGGGCAACGACCATGGCCAAAGCGAGAGTATTTCTCTTTCTCATGTTTTTCCGCACCTCCGTCTCAGAAAATTGTTTCTTTCAGTCGAATTTCAACTTGGACAGACCGGTCGATCAAATCAGCTCTCATCCAAATCTGTGGCCTGCCCGAATTGCCTTTATTTCGCCTCGTCGTGGCGCACCAATCGTTTCTTGTGGAGCCTGTCGAGACCCCATGCTCCTGCCGCAACGGCCAGACCTATGAGAGAGACATGCCTATTCGGATATAGGAGAGCCAGGCCGGCTGCGAAATACACTGCACGTATCGGGTATGCTAAAGCCCCGGCAAAACGGCCGAAAAACGAATAGGAAAGCGCGAGAGCTCCCACAAAACCGGTTCCTGCGGCGATCAAAATGTTTACAAAGGGAGCTCTCCCCACCAGAGCTGGATTCAGGACGAAAAAGTAGGGGATGATGAACGCTACGATCCCGAGCTTGACCGCCAGAAATCCTGTCTTCACCCAGTCCCCCCCGGCGATTCCAGCGGCGACTATGGCCTGGGTGCAGGTAGGCGGCGTCACGCCTCCCAGGAGGGCCCAGTAGATAAAGAACATGTGCGCTGCGACCTCATCGACTCCGAGCTTCAAAAGGGGTGGCACGAGGATTGAAAGACACAGCACGTACGTCGGCACCACCGGCAGTGAGGTTCCGAGCAGGAATGGGACGATTGTCGCAATGAAAAGGGACAGGATGAGGTTCTCCCCGCCGATGGACATGATAAGCCCGCTCAGCTTTGGTGCGATTCCCGTGATGCCGATCATGTTGACGAGGATATTGACGGACACAAGAACCGGAACGATTCGGGCAAGCCCGACGCCGCCGTCGCTCAGGGCATTTCCGATATGCCTGAGCGCAGCCTTGATCCCGACGTTGGGAACTTCACTGACGAAATAGACCACAAGACAGGCCACGCAGGCGTAAAACCCGGCAAAGACCAGCGGACGGCCGGTTCCTATCGAGTAAAGCAATACGGCCGTAGGAATAACGAGAGGCGCCATGCGACGGAAGGTCATGATCTCCTTCCAGGAGGGTATTTCCTCCTCAGGCACTGAACTGAGACCGGCCTTTACGGTATAGAAATGCACCCCTCCCAACACCCCCGTATAGAAGAGCAGGCACGGGATGAGCGCATAACCGATGATCTTGATGTAGGGAATGCCCAAAAATTCCGCCATCATGAAAGCGGTTATGCTCATCAAGGGTGGCGTCACGCCGCCGCCCGTAGAGGCTATGGCCTCTACGGCCCCGGCAAAATTTTTGTTGTACCCGAGACGTTTCATGAGCGGTATGGTGTAATTCCCCGTAACGGAGACATTGGCGACACCGCTTCCCGAAATGCTGCCGAAAAGGGCGCTCGCTATGACGGCTGTCTTTGCAGGGCCACCGGAATACCGCCCGGTGAGCGCCAGGGCAAGATCGATAAAGGTCCGGCCTCCCCCTGCTCCGGCGATGAGGGCTCCGAAGATGATGAACATGGCGATAAACGTGGCCGACATTCCCGTGACACTTCCGTAGATGCCGAGGGCGGACCAGTAGAGTGAATTCAGGACATATCTCAAAGAGAGGCCTTTGAGTTTCCACATGCCCGGGAAATGCTCGCCGAAAAATATATAAAGAAGCAAAAGAACCACGAAAATCGGAATCGCCCATCCCACAGACCGCCTGGCGGCGTCCAGTATGACGAGAATCAATGCCACTCCGAGGACAAGATCGAGCGTTTCAGCCGATCCGGGCCTCATATAGATCTGCATGACATGGGCCATGATATTGACGTTCGCGGCGATGACGATGCCGATCTGGACGTAGTCTATGAGACCCAACCCTTTTTCCGCCGCACGCCGGCTGAACGGGAAAGCCAGAAGCGCCACGCTCAACCCCATGATGATGTGCAATGCCCTGAGCTGGATGTCCACCAGCGGGATGAACACAGGCACGATGAGCTGAGCTGCTGCAAAGACTAGTCCTCCCCAGATGACAAGTTGCGGTTTCAATCCCTTTTTCCGGTTTTGGGCCAATTCCGTGGACATGTACATCCCCTTTCCGGCTTGACCGAGGCCTTTTCCCCCTGACAACCGGGGGCGGGCCTCCGGTCTTCCCGCCCCCGCATATTCAGGCCTGTCTTTGTCGCGCTATTTCTCCTCATATTCAGCAGGAATGAACCGTTCCGGAACTTCAATACCCTGCTCTTTCGCGTACTGCACGAGTCCGGCATGGGCCGGGATTTCACCGCCCGGTGCGACGTATTTGAAATAATCGGCGATCGGATCCCACCCCTTGACTCCCGGATAGGCCGCCGCGACTTCCTCGAATCCTTCGACATAGGCCTTTATGATCTTGTAGGCCGTTTCCTGGGACATCCGCGTCGAGGCGACGGCACCGACGATGGGGCATTCCTCGTACATCGGCCCGGCTTCGGGCAGCTGTTTGATGACGCCCTTTTCTGTCTTCAGGAAGTTGAGATAGGGATAGACTTCCCGGACCTTCTCCACCTCCTCCTCGGTGAAACCGATGGCGGTGATAGGCGTGGTGAGGTTGACTTCCATGAGGGAGGAATCCATGGCGTCCAGGGTACTTGACTTCTGCAGACCGACGATCTGTTTCTGCTGCAGCAGCGTTATTGCGTCACCATATGCCGCGGGGCGGAATTTCACTCCCGTGCCGAGAACCTCGTCGATTTTCATCATATAATTCGCACCGGACGAACCGGGCATTCCCGGACAGAAGGACTTTCCGGCGAGATCAGCCCAGTTTTTTACTCCGGAATCTTCCCTGACGTATACCCTGTCGGCTATTATGTTCCGCACGAAAAGCCAGCGAACGTCCTGCCACTGTTCTCCCTCAAAGCTATCCATGCCCTTGTACATCTGCATGGCTGAGGGCAGGTCGACACAGAACGCGAAGTCGAAGGTACCTTCCTTCATTCTCCGCAGGTTGTCCAGGGCTGCCCCGCTTTCGACGACCGTCACCCTGACACCGATGTCGGCCTTGTTCATGACGGCCGCTCCGGTGACACACCAGGCATAGAGCCCCGATGTGGACGAGGTGCTGCCCATGTTCAAGTACACTGTGTCATCTGCGGCCAGGGATCCTCCGGCGAAAAGAAACATCGCCACAACCGCTGCCATCAGGACAAGAGATCTTTTTCTCATCTGCTTCCCTCCTCTTTGGCGTTATTCACGAAAACCCATTTTCCCCGAATCTTTCCTGAAATACATTCTTCTCCACCATTTGCCGCTTCAGGGAAAACCGCACCACCTCGCTTTTTTGGAGAAGATTCCACCGACTCGGCCGGTATCAGTCAGGAAGTTTGAAATCCCCGTGTTTTTTCAAGTAGGGGACAAGCCCGCCTTCGTTGATGATGCCCACCATCACGGGAGCAAGGGGCTTGATCGGCACCACGGCTTTTGACCTCAAGTTCGTCACTCGCTGACTGGAAAGATCTATTTCAAGCTCGTCGCCTGCCTCGACCCCCCTCGTATCACAGACAAAAGCCGGCACACCAAGGTTTATGGCGTTTCTGAAAAAAATGCGTGCGAAAGACCTTGCAAGCACCGCCCCGATCCCGGCGTATTTGATGGCAATCGGCGCCTGTTCGCGGGAGGACCCGCAACCGAAGTTCTCCCCTGCCACGATGAAATCGCCGGGGGATACTTTTTTTGAAAATCCCGGGTCGAGATCTTCAAAAAGGTGGGATGCAAGGGATCCATAATCAAGCGTTTTCGTGTATTTCCCCGCGATGATGTAATCGGTGTTGATATCGTCACCAAAGACGTGGGCTTTGCCCTTGAGGAATTGTCCCATCGCGTCCTACGCCCCTTTCCCTTCAAAAAACTCCCGCGGGTCGACAATACGGCCTTCGAGAGCAGACGCAGCGCATGTCGCGGGCGACGCCAGGAAAATCTCGGCCCGGTTGTTTCCCATCCGCCCCTTGAAATTGCGGTTGGCCGTGGAAAGGACACGTTCACCATCCGAAGGGATGCCCTGATGTGTTCCAGGGCACGGACCGCAGCCCGGCGGAATCACTGTCGCACCCGCTTCCACGAGGGTCGGCAGGATCCCCTCCTTCATGCTTTCGAGCATAATCCCCCGTGAGGCAGGGCAGACCAGAAGACGGACGTCCTTGCTTACCTTTCGCCCCTCGAGGATGCGCGCTGCTACCCGGAGGTCGTCCAGGCGCCCGTTCGTGCAGGTCCCTATGAACACCTGCTGGATCTTTGTCCCGAGCACCTCCCCCACCGAAACGACATTGTCGACGCTATGTGGACGGGCGACCTGCGGGTCGAGCCCGCTGACATCCCATTCGTACAGGTCTGAAAAGGCCGCGTCAGGATCGTCGAAAACGGGTTCAAAAGGACCCTGGGCCCTCTCTTCAAGCCAGGACAGGGTAACCTCATCGGCCTCCATGAATCCGGCCTTTGCACCGCATTCGATGCTCATGTTGCACATGGTCAGGCGGTCGGACATCTCCATGTTTCGAATGACCTCCCCGGCGAATTCCAGGGCCAGGTAATCCGCGCCCGCCGCACCGATTTTCCCGATGGTGTAAAGCATGAGATCCTTCGCAAAGACGCCGGGAGCCAGTCTCCCGCTGTAAATGATCTTGAGGACTTCCGGAACCTTGAGCCAGAGTTTGCCCGTCAAGAGGACCCCGCTCATGTCGGTGGAACCGATTCCGAAGGACAGCGCGTTGAGGGCACCGTACGTGCAGGTGTGGGAGTCGGTCCCGACGGCGAAATCGCCAGGCCTGACGTGACCTTTTTCCACAACCAGCTGGTGGCATACCCCGTCGCCGACTTCGTAAAGCCTGATGGCCTGTTCGGAGACGAACTCCCGCAAAAGGCTGTGGAGACAGCTGACGCGCTCGTTAGGGCTCGGAGTGGCATGATCGAGCACAAAGAGGACTTTCGAGGGGTCCCACACCCTGCCCCGCCCGTATTTCCTGAAGGCTTCCACGGCGATCGGCCCTGTCGAGTCGTGGCTCATGGCGAGATCAACTTCGGCGACGACGAAATCACCGGCTGTCACATCCCTGCCGCAATGCTTCGAAATGATCTTCTCAATTACCGTCCTGCCCATTGTCCGGCTCCTTCCCGGCGGCCGCTCTCAGCTGGTCATCCGTTCTGCTTCGTCAGAAGCCCGATGAAATCGCCGATCTTTTCCACGTTCTCCAGATCCTGTTCCGTCTTGATAATCTCGTCGAGACGTTTTTCATCCGGGAAGGCCCTTCCGGCAAGCTGTTTGAACTTCCAGATCAGTTCTTCCCTGGTGAAGGGGTTTTTCGGATGACCCTTTGGATATTCCTCCCTGATGTGGAAGGTTCTGCCGTCTTTTATGGAAATATCGATTTTCACTGTATAACGGAGCGGCCTCGGCAGATTTTCGATCTCCTCGTCGGCAACGACCTCGACCTTTTTCATGAAATCCAGGATCTTCGGATCGCGAAGCTTTTCCTCGGTGAACTGCTCGATAAAGGCATTGCCCTCCAGGATCGTCACGGCACAGACATAGGGGTGGCTCAGTTGCGCGGCGGTCACACTCGTGATTTCCTGGTTCTGGAGAGCGTATTTCTGTGTGATCGAGGTGGTATGGACGGTTATTTTTTCGATGTCATCGGGGGTGACGTCCGGGTGCTCTTTCATGAATTTCTGCAGCCCCCCGATGGTGGTATGCTTGCTGCGGCATGTGGAATAATATTTCAGCCCTATGCCCAAAAGCTCCCAGCGGCTTCCGAGATCTCCGCATATTCTCTCCTTGTCGTAGACGTGGTCGGAGAAACAGTGATAGAAACCGCCGAACTCGTTTTCAAATACGTCTTCTATCCCGGTAAAGCCTTCCTTGGCCAAAAGCCCTCCCAGTATGGCTCCTTCCGACGATCTCGAGGGGACGATCCGTTTCGCCATGGAGTTGAACTGAACCGCCTGGAGCCCGCCGGCCCAATTCCCCGCTATGCCCATTGCGTGCTTCGTCTGCTGGACATCAAGGTTCAGGAACTTGCTGACAGCCGCCGTGGAACCGAAACAGCAGGTGCTGGCGGTGTTGTTGAAGCCCTTGTGAGCAATCTCCATCCCCACCGGTGCCGCAACCCGACAGGATATTTCGTAGGCCAGCGCTGCAGCCGTCAGAAACTCCTTCCCCGTGACAGTCTCCATCATTTCTGCGAAAGAGGTCACACAACCCAGAACACCGGTCCCGACGTGAATGATGCCGTCTGTGTGTGTATCATCGAGTTCAAAGGAATTGATGGAAGAACCGTTGATCATCATGGCGGCAATGACCGAGGACTTGAGGTCCGTTCCCCAGATGGAGGCTTCCTTTCTGTCCGTCCTCTCCATGAGGACTCTCCTGTAGATGTCCATCCACGGTGTGGTGGACCCGAAAAGACCGCACCCGAAGTTGTCCAGCATGACATCTTTGAGATGTGCGATTACATCTTTGGGAATGTCCTCATATCTCAACCCGACAATAAATTCAGACAGCTGTTCGTTAATCGTTTTGGCCATATTTCGTCTTCCCCTTCCCTGTTTTAGTTTTAGACTTTCGGCTCGAAACTCAAAAGCCCTGCGATATCCGCCGCCTTTTCTGTTTCCTGGGCTCTGGCCGTGGCTTTTGCTATTTCCTCACGGCGGCCTGAATCGATGACATCGCCAGTGATGTCATCAAACTTGGCGCGAAGTTCTTTTTCCGTCATGGGGTTCTCCGGGGAACCCTTGGCGTGATCCACCCTGCTTGAATACCGGTTCCCGTTTATGTCCGTGATCTCAACGATCATGGAGCGCGGGTTCGGGTAGACTTTCTGGATCTCGGGGTCCACCTCGGTGGTGATCTTTTGAGCAATTTCACGAACTTTTTCGTCCTTTACCGCATCCTCCGTATAATCCTTCAGGCCAGCGCTCCCCCGGACGATAAGAGATCCGATACCGTACTGGAGGCTCAGCCGCGCATGGAGGATCGAACGATAATCGGGGATATCCGAACCCTGTTTCGCATTTTTGTGGGTCCTTATGGTGATCCTGTCAATGTCTTCCGGCTTGAGGGGATGTTCGCGGAGGATATTCTGCACGGCCTCGATACCGAAATGAACGTAGCGGCAGCTGCAGAAGGGCTTGAAGTAGATCTTCAGGAACTCAAAATCTTTTCCCAGGCCCCGCTCGATTATCTCAAGGTCGTACTCGTCGGCGAAACAATGGCAGAAACCCAGCCTTCCCTCGATGACGCCTTCGGGACCGGTAAAACCCTTTTGGGCGAGTCGCGCGGCAAGGATGCCGTTTTTAGCGGCGTTCCCAGGGTGGAGATGTTTGACGATGGACCCATCTACCTCATACTGGTTGATGCCGGCAGCCATGCTTCCGGCGATTCCGAGGGCGTTTGCCATCTGATCGGGGTCAAGGTTGAGGAGTTTCCCAGCTGCCGTCGCGGTCCCGAAAACCGCCACCGTTCCGGTGGGATGAAAACCCCTGAGATAGTGAGAGGGATTTACTGCAGTGCCTATTCTGAGAGATACCTCATAACCTACGACAATCGCTTCAAGCATCGATCTCCCGTTGCAACCTGCTTCCTCGCCCATGGCCAGGCAGGTCGGGACAATCGACGACCCGGGATGGTAGGTGGCATGCTTCGATCCGTCATCCAGCTCCAGGGCGTGGGCCATCATTCCGTTCGCCAAAGCAGCAGTCGCGGCGCTTCGTTTCATAAGGGGCCCTGCGACGGTAGCCGTTTCTTCTTCCCTGTGGTCGTCGGCTATTTCCCTGGCTATTCGCCCCGTCGTCGAATGGTAGCTTCCGGCAATAATGGCGCCCATGGTGTCGAAAAGGCACTTTTTCGCAAGGTCAGCCACATCATCGGGGAGATCATCATAACGGGCGGAACAGGCAAACTCAGCCAGCTGCTGCGCAAGGGTGCTCACGGAATCTCCTCCTTTTCAGATCCAGGCTTCCACATTTTTCCATCTTCGGTTTCTTCATTCTTCCCAGGGGATCTCCAGGCTGAAAAGCGGCGCATATTGCTGGCAACCATAAACGTCGGTTTCACCAGGACCGCCGCTTGCCGTGTCGCTCAGGAAGTTCGCCTTGATCCCCATGCCCGGGTCAAAGAAGTGGAAATTCTCCACCTTCTCCACGGGAACCCGATAGGCCTTGGCAATGGCTTCCTTTGTTATGGCACCGCTTTCTTTCACCTTGTTGTATACTTCGCGGTCGTCGAATATGATTTCCATTGTGACCGCAAAATACCCGGCGTTCTTGCTCCGGATGGTCCGTGCCAGTTCGCAGATGTTTTTTGTCTTCATCGGATACTCCTCCTGAAGTGATTGATGATGTCTCCATAGGAGACGGAATCCGCTTCCCGCTTTACGGCGATTCCCCACAGCCCGTCAAAAAATTCAGGCGCATAATGGGGTGCTGTCATGCCCTTCAGCTTCTCGATATAGTCGCCGTCGTCCACGGGATTCTCCGGTTCCCCCTTGGCCACGGGGATCGCCTTCTCGAAACGCCGGCCGTCCTTCAGCAGAACCTCCATCCAGGCGCCACGCTCCTCGGGATACTTCGCGTCCATTGCCGGGTCGATCTCGATGGAGACCTTCCCTGCAACCTCCTGAAGCCTGCTGTCGGAAAAAACCTCCTCCGCATAATCCTGAAGCGTCACATTCCCACGCTCCAGCGCCAGCGCCACTGAAAAGGGCATGCTGAACATGGCCTCTTCAAAGCTTCGCGGATGGCGGATCTGTCCCACCTCGGCGTTGCCCAGGCTGTAGGTCTTGATCCGGATGGCTTCCACATCCTCCAATGAACATCTAAGCTCCTCCCGAGCCTCCCGCGCCAGATCGATGGCCGCGTGGCAGTGACGGCACGTCGGGTAGAGCTTGGTATAAGTGTACATGATCTCCCACCGGTTCCCGAGATCTCCCAGGAGGGCTTCCTCGGAATATTCGCCGTCACACATGGCCTTCAGCCACCCGTGGATCCCCTCGTACAGAGTCCGCGGAGACTTCGCTCCCCTGGCCACCAGGTCCGCCGAAAGAACCCCCGCCATAGCTGCCTTTCCAGGCTGAAGCGTCTTGATTCCCGGATGGTCGTGAAGCATCTCCTGGAGTCCCGCACTCTGCAGTCCGCCCATGGATACTGCGTAGGCCGTCTGCTCCGGATCCAGGCCCAGAAGACGGGCGCACCCAGCAGCCGCACCGAGGCTCCCGCAGGTGCCCGTGGAGTGGAACCCCCGCTTCAGGTGAGACGGGTTGATCGCCCGGGCCGACCGGAGCATCACGTCATAGCCGATCACGATCGCCGCAAGAATGTCTTTGAAGGAACTCTCCTCCCGCTCCGCAACGGCCAGGACCGCCGGAATCACCGCCACAGCAGGGTGGGACGTCCCCCATCGGTGACCGTCGTCAAGCTCGATGGCATGTCCCATGATCCCCATCGACGCCGCCGCGTTCATGGCGGGAACCTTGCGGCCCACGCACAGGATCGTGGACTCCTCCTTGCCGCCCAGCTCAAGGACGTATTCGTTCCAGATCTTTCCGAATCCGCCCTCGCGGTATCCCACCGCAACCTCCGACAGAAAATCCGCCAGCACACGGCGCGCCTTTTCCGTCACTTCCCGCGGTATGGATCCGTAGCCCGCTTCGGCGTAATACTCCGTCAGCTTCGTCAGGTACGTCTGCATAAGGCGGCCTCCGGCTATTTGCCTACCGTCTCGAAGGCAAAACGGAAAATCTTGTCATCGAGTGGGTCGTCGAGCTTGAGTAGGTGGTCAATGGTCCAGCGGTAGCATTTGTTCTTCGGATAAAGGGGTTCGTCCGTCAGAAGGGCGACTGAGCCGCCGGAGGAATTCATCTGACCTGGGTAGCTCATATAGAAGAACCGGAACTTGGCGCATTTTGCGACGGAGGTGGCAAGCTCCTCGTCTTTGGAAACCACTTCGATCACTATGGCGAGTTCGTGGGACTGCGTTCTTTCTACAGGTTCGAGGTCTTTCATGATGGCATTCTTGCCATAGACGTGGAAATACAGTTCGTATTGGTCATCCCTCGAAGGCCCGATGATGTCGGATACCTTTTTCCGCGTGTCTTCAAGAATCTTGTCGATGTTTTCAATGGCCCTAGTATCCCTTATCCCCACCAGGTGATAGACCCTTTTCCCAACTTCTCCGGCACCTTCAAGCTTCACCTTATAGCTGCCGTCCGGCGAAGGAATGAACTTGCTCTTTGAAACTCGGGTGATTCTGTCCGTTACGGCCGTATACTCCGATCCATGCATATCCAGGATCCCGCCGGGGACAGCCTGAGTGAAGGAGTCGACACGTTCGTACATGGAATGGGCGGCCACGCTGTGGGGCGTCGCTCGTTGGGCCGGATGCATGGGTTCTATTGTGAAGGAATCATGATAGACTGTCGCGATGATCGATTCCTTGATCATCTGCGGCCAGCACACCAGAGATGCGCATTCGGCGGCCTTGCCCATGTGAAGGCTGATGCCTCTCGGGAACCCCCTAAATATCGGGTAGGCGGCAAGCACGGCATCGTCGCAGGCCCGGCCCGCCATGATGACCTGGGCCCCCTCTTCAAGGGCGTGCATGATCTGCTCCACGCCCATACTGGCCGTTACGTTCGACGTCTCTTCGAGTACCTGCCGTGTCAGGGCGTAGGGGGCTCCCAGGGGTTCGGTGTCACCTTTTTCCATCCTTCGGGCCAGTTCCTCCTTGTCCACCTGGGAATAGATCCTCGCCATCTTGAAGGGCTTCAGGCCGTGCTTTTTTGCAATCTTCCGGATCAGCTCCGCGTAACGATCCACGGCGCTGTCCGTTCCGGTGGTGCTACAGGATCCGACAATCATGGGAGCGTCTTTTTTCAGACTCTCCACAAGCATGACTTCCAGGTCGTGCTCTTCCCACTCGACAGGATTGTGGGGCTTGTCGGCGCCAAGAAAGGTCGGCCCGGCGTCGGCCGTTCCCGCGTCGGCGGCAAAACAGTCGATGTCGCGTTTTGCCCCTTCATAAAATGACCCCTTCTCGATGATGTTGTCACCAAGGTTCCCTGTGGATACCAGCAAAGAAAGTTTTTCCATGTCCGTATCCTCCTCGCTTTCCATACATTGACGCAAAACAAAAGGAGTTTTCTCTCCTTCTTTTGCGGAAATCCATATCCGTTTCTATGCTGTTTTAATAATACAACGCAGAATGCTTCCTGTCAATTCTTTCTTCGAATTGCTTCTTCGAATTGCCTCTTCCATTGCCTCTTCCATTGCGCGGCTTCGATCAGTCTTACAAGAAAACCGAATACTCGTATCACCGTCTGCTTCCCGTGACGCGCCATCTTCGCAGGTCGCTCTTCCAGTTTCGGGTGCTTCATCCTCTCACGCACGGCGATGAAGCGGATTTCGGGGTAAGGAACGGAAAGCCGAAGGGGAGGAGGAGACGTTCTCGGTGCGTCTCTCCTTCCCTTGATACTCGTTCACAAGGTTGATCGCGGAGACGAGCGCTCCGTCGGAGCGGAGTTGCTTGAGATCGTCGCCGCATCGAAACCGAGGGTGTTCGGCAACACCGCCGAGAGCACGTGGTCGGCATTGGAGTACTCTCTGTCGTTTCGCACTCCTGTTTCGTCCGCGGCGGCGCACCCCGATGCGTGGAAGAGTTCCGCCAGAAGAATCCCTCCCGGCTTGGGAGTAAGATCCTTCTGTTCGGGGGCGGATTTTAACGGGGGCGGATCCAAAGGAACGGGGCGATCCTCTGTGGCATAATACGGCCGCATCTCTGGTGGAGTTTGTTCGACTGAACCGACTTTACACCCGTCTTCACGACGGGAGCGGAGGGGTTTTTGTATTATCGCCTTTTTCTCGTATCTCCCCCGCTCCGCTTTTCTTTTCCGTTAATGACGTTATCTTCGGGGTAATTCCGCTTTCGAAGAACAGTTTGGCTTCCTGTTTCCTCGGTCGCGGTGATCTTTTGCAAGTCATTCTCGCCGTCTCGGATTCGAAAACTCCGCCCTGAAGGTGGAAGGTGTGAATCACCCCGATTAACTCGTTGCAATGGATCAGACGGAGATGCTAGATAAAACCTGTGGAACGAGGGTTTAGCATGGCATAGTTTCAAAGAAGCTAAAGAGCTCGCCCAAAACAGCAAAAGGACAAACTCTCCTGACGCACTTTTCCGGATTCCTTTTTACTGGTTTTCAAAAGGACATGCACTTCCATTTAAAAGCGCAGATGATATGCTATGTATGGGGTTTTTGTCATCTGTGGTTTCTGGAAACATTTCAGTAGACAGGGTATGATATTTCCTTGTACGATCCCGCCCTTATCGGCGATCTGACCGACAGGAGGTCCCGATCTTGACCCAGCAGGAGACATATCCGAATACCGTTATTGAAATTCTCAGAAACCTCTATCTTTCAAATTCACCACTACATTCCACAGATCTCAGGGAGGCCTTGAGAAGGGCAGGCATCGAACTGGATTCGCGCACTATACGCTATCACATGTCCAATCTCGAGGAAGAAGGCATTGTTTATCGCTTGGGGAAAAAAGGCGTGGTTCTTACCAAAAAGGGGATCGAGGAAGCCAAGACGCTTCTAGTCTTTGACAGGATCGGGCTTGCGTCTTTGGAAACCCAGAAAATGCTCCTCGAATGCGATTTCGATGTGGAGCGGTGCATGGGAAAACTTATCGTGAATGTTATCACCTGTCCCAGGGACAAGCTCATCGAGGCCCTTGAATGCCTCAATGAGGTTTCCGACTCTTCCGTCATCGTCTCGCCTTTGATTGGCCTCTTCGACGAAGACCAGAAGGTCTGGAACATGCGGATCGACCCAGGGAAGGTGGGCATCGCTGCCGTTTCATCGACCAACTACGAATCCATTTTCCGGCGCAGGGGCGTTCCCCTGGAAACTGCATCGACTGGGCTGTACAGACTGGGTGACGACGCGCCAAAGGGGTTTATCGAAATAATATGCCACTCGGGGACTACCATCAGCCCGGGACAACTCCTCTGCCAGGGACGCTACACCCAGGTTTCGAAATATCTTGAAACAGGGTCAGGATATGTCACGGCGAGCCTCAAGACATTTCCGTCGTTTTATTGCGATCAGGCAATGGACATCGCCGGGAGTCTGGGAGAGAGGCATTTCAATTCCATTTTTGAAACGGGCTGCACAATGCCCGAAAACTATCGCATGAGCATTCAGGACAGGAACAAGGGATACCTGCTCGTGTACGGTGGGGCAAATTATTTCGCTCCGTTGATCGAAAGGGGCATTAGCGGGGAAATCCACATCACGGGAGCTCTCTTCCAGATGGAAGACATGATGACGCCTCAAAAAACCCTGGAAGCCCTTCGAAAGGGAGAATCCGTCTATCACCGATTTTAGGAACTGGTCGTCACCATGTCTTTTGTACGTGAAGGGCGACCGAGATCGGCCGGATCCATTGCTTCTTCCGCTCCGGCCGACTTCTCATCCAGTCGGGGATCCGGCGCCGGAGAAGTCTTCCCGCTGGTTGGCTCCGATGCCGGCAGCTGTTTCGCGGCAGGCTGGTCGACAGGCTCCCCGGCAGGCGCAACCAGAGCGGGCGGTCCTTCGTCAACCGGTTCAGGTCCTTTTTCTGGCATCATGACCGTTCTCGCGATCGATCCCGCTGCCATGGCGGGGGCGGCGGCAAAAAGAAGCTTCTTGCCTTTCGTCACCGTCTTTTCTCCTGTTCGCTACGCAGGTTTCAAAGGTTTCACAAAAGCCGTCTCGCGTTGTTGACGGCCCGAATCATAAAGCCGACGATCAGGGCTTCACCGGCAAGGAAGACGCCCCAGTGAAACGATTCCGGAACGTAACGGCCGGACGCTTCCCTAAAGCCTGCGTCGCCCCCGGAAAGGCCGGAGGCAACCAGCATCGCCGCAAAATCATAAATGAAAGCCGTGAAGACCAGCAAAGCGCCCCCGAAAAGCATTACCGCTCCCAGACGATCGATCCTCGGGGCATACCCTTTCTCTTCACAGGAGACCAGGATGAGCGCCATGACGATCATCGTCACTGAGCAGAGGATCGGCGCAAGAACCGGCCCCACCCAGGTGACGGGGATCAAAAACAGCACGTCCCAGGTCAAAAGCGATGGAGGCCATCCGGTGAAGCCTTTCAATCCGATGTAGTAGACGATATCCCATACTCCGAAGGTGAAAAGAAAGTACAGGAAGCGGTCAAGGCGGCGGCGCCCCGCAAGAAACGCCACGATCGCCAGCATGACCAGGGTGGCCGCCTCACGCAAAAGCTCCGCCTTCAGGATTTCTCTCGGGGTTTCGGCGAGGGGGAAACCGAAATTCCCGGGATACCATAACTCCCGGGCGTACACGACGACGACGGCCTCCAGGATGCCCATGGCCATCCCGAAGACGAGCAACAGCGCAAAAACCCCGAAAACGTTCCTGGATACCGATCCCACTCCGCCCGTGATTCGCACGATGGGCCTGTCCATAGAATTCCTCCCTGTGTTCAGGGTTCCCTCTTCAGGGACGCCGCCCTGCTTTCGGCTCCCCCGGCATCCTCCGATGCCTTACCTGAAATCGTCTCTGGCGGGACAGAAAGCGTCAATGACCCGGCAAAAAGTGATTCCCCTGGCTTCGTGAGTCTCCCCTCCCCGCAGGACGAGAACGGATCCGGGGCCACCTCCTTCGCCGTCATTTGGTTCATATCGGTCTTCAATATCACTTGTCTCCCCCCTCGGAAAGAATCGATCCCGCGATTCCTGCATACCCCTGCATGCGGCAACCAGCTGATCGATCTCGATATATCCCTCCACAACATGTGCAAACTCCCCAAGGGAGTGGCCGAAACC
>LGGV01000012.1 GCA_001509095.1 Synergistales bacterium 58_81
GCGAACGTTATCGAGGGCTCCCTCGAGATACTGCTGGGACTCTTCTTTGCCGGTCACATAGCCTCCATCTTCAGGTCCTTCCCAATGGCGATCGTCGGAGCGATGATGATCATGGTCGGGGTAGAGATGGCGAAGTTCACCAGATCGGTGAGAGGTCCGGGAGAGTGGTCGGTTGTGGCCGTTACGGTCGGTTTCTCCCTGTACCTGAACATGGCGGCGGGATTCGCTGCAGGACTCGCTGCGGCATGGATCATTGCGGGACATGGCAAGACCGGCAACTGAAGCCGATCAACCACTGGCCGCTTGCGGTAGGGACCGATGTGTGATAAGATCATATCGCTAACAAGAATGATAAACCCTTATGGGTATGTAGACGGAGGTGGATGAAATGAAACTTAGCGCCCGCAACGCGCTGAAGGGCAAGGTGAAGGAGATCAAGGCCGGGGCAGTGAACACCGAGGTGATAGTGGAGCTCAATGGCGGGGAGGAGATCGTATCCATGATCTCAAAGGATTCCGCCGAGAAGCTGGGCCTCAAACCTGGCAAGGAAGTCTATGCCGTTATCAAGGCATCCAACGTGATGATCGGGGTAGACTGATAACCTGCCCTTACTCCAGAATCTTTTCCGATGAAGAAGGGGCCTGAGCCGGGGCCCCTTCTGTGTCACTTCGGCTGTTTCACCAGCAATGCTACCATGCCGGCAGGGACCTTCTCGCCCGGCTTTATGGTCTGCGGCCCGACGATGTCCTGCCCCATCTCCTGGAAGACCTCAATTCCGCCATCCTGGGCAAGGATTAACCCACCTGACTCAGGGCTCCCTCCATATTCGGGGCGTCCCTGGGGATGACCAGCCCGTAGACGATGGGCTCACCCTTGACTGTCATCTTCTGCCACGCCTCCTTTCCCGCCAGCTCCACCGAAGAGGTGGACGCCACAAGACCCCGGTCGGCCCTTAAGAACATCCCCGCAAGGGGCCATATGATATACACCACCAGAAAAGAGCCCATGAGGAGCATGGAACATGCGTTCCCTGAACCTGCCATCCAAAGATCTACTCATGGGCAAACAAGAGACCGCTCCCCGTGGATCGTGACCCCTTAGGGGATACAGCTCGGAGGATGTCCCGGCATCAGGCACCAAAAATGCTATCACGACTACTTCTTTTTGTTCTCATATGTTCCTTTTTGATCAATTTGAAAGGGGAGCACGGGAAAAGCCTTCCTTACCTGCACGCTGTGGGTTATACTATCAAAAAAGCGTTTCTCCGAGCCGGCCCGCCTAAAGGTGTTAACCCCCAAGGGAGCCGGACGACAGGGTTTGGCTGGAAACGGCTACGCCTCCCTTTTGGAAAGGAGGAACAGGACCATTGGGTAGCGCACTTTTTAAGTGCTCTGGTTTTTTATTGTCGATCCATCCTTCCATCGGAACGGGGATCGCCCCCTGATGATACTTTCCTGTGTGATCGCCGACAGTTCGCTGGAGCTCCAGGGCCAGTACGCTGTGGCTCTTTCCAGGGCTCCTAATCTCCGTCTGAAGGAGACAGTGACCAGCGGAGGTGAACTTGAGGATTGCCTTCAGCGCGGCAATGCCCACCTGGTCCTCCTGGACATCTTCCTCCGCGAGTGGGGAGGTCTTAACTCTCTCAGGCAAGCCAGGATAAGGTATCCCCGCGTAGATTGGCTTGTCCTCTCGAGTGGCGACGACCCGAACATCGTACGCGGGTGCATCTGCCTGGGTGTCTTCGATTACCTGATCAAACCCTTCTCCACGGAACGGCTGGAGCGGGCGCTTTCGGCATACTATCAGTACCACCAGGGCCTGACGCAAAGGACAAATCCCTGGCGCCAGAAAGAGCTTGATCTGATCACCGGCCTGAAGGGAAGGTTCTCCAGCGGCCTCGATGAATACCCCAAAGGCATCCAGGTGAAACTGCTTGAACGCCTGCGTGCCTGTATGGAAGAGCGGGATAAGCCCATGTCAGCTTCAACGGCTGGATCCTATGTGGGGATATCCCGCTCGACGGCAAGACGCTATCTGGAATACCTCGCAGATAGCGGTCAGGCTACTGTCGAATACGACATAAGCAGCGTCGGCCGTCCCGTCAAACTGTACAGGCTCATCCTTTGAAGCCCCTCAGGAAGGGATCCTGGCGAACTCGCATTCGGGGAAAATACAGACCTTGCATCTTCTGCAAAGGCCCCCTTCTCCCCAGAGGGAGACGTTCAACTCCCCTCCAGATCCGGCGAAAAGAGCTATCAGTAGACGGTCCAGCGCAGTGCGCTCATCGTGGGCCACACAGGCCGGGGCGCCGATTATCCAGGAAAGGCCTTTCCTGGCCAACATCAGGTTCGACCCCGGGATCATCGGGACACCGCGGAAGAGGACCTCGTCAGAGGCGGTCGCGATAGCCTGGGGGGTGCGGTCATCGGCATCGATGCTCATTCCCCCGGTGCAGATCACAATGTCGGAGCCACACTCAAGCAGTTCATTGATCGCGTCGGCAATATCCGGAGATCTGTCCCCACAGACCCTCTGGCCGGAGAAACTTCCCCCGAGCTCCCGAAGCTTCCTCTCCAGTTTTTCACGGAACGAATCTTTTACCAGACCCTCAAGGATCTCCTGGCCCGTAGAAACAAGTCCGACCCTTCGGTGGAGAAAGGGTATCAGGATAAAGGGCGAAGCAGCCTCGACAGCTCTATCAAGGGAATCTTTTTTCAGGCACAGGGGGAGGATCCTGAAAGCGGCCACCACGCTCCCGGGTCCCACGACGGAGTTACATTGAGTGCAGGCCAGGGACCATTCGCGGTCTTTGTTTATACTCCTGACCGCCTCGATGTCAAAACGGACAATTCCCCTCCCCGTGGAGACCAGCCCGCATCTTCCCTCCTCGGGTCCCGAGATCTCGAACCCTTCGCCGGCAAGGGCTTTCGCCAGGCTCAGGGCCGCCTCGTCCTCGTGCACCTCGTCGAGGCCAAGATGAATAATTGAAAGACTCCTCCGCCCCATCTCCCTTAGAACGGGAAGATCCTCGGGCTGCAGAATGTGACCTCTTCTGAATCTCGCCCCCTTGATTCCCTTTTCGGCATCGATCTTTGTAAGGTCATGGGCCAGGGGATGTCCAAGAGCCTCTTCAATGGGGATCGATCTAAGGTCCACGGCCTACCCCTCACTTCCGGAAATTCCGATAGGAAGATCAGGGGAAAAGGGCCCCGCTTCCCTCGAATAGGAACTTCTGAGGCTCGCAATATCCGCTCCCCTGCGGACCGCTATTATCTCGGCGAGAATTGAAACGGCAATCTCTTCAGGGGTTTCAGCCCTGACAGGAAGACCCACCGGCTGGAAGATCCTGTCGAGAAAATCTATGGAGACCCCCTGCTTGATCAGGCTCTCCCTGACATAGGATATCTTCTTCCTCGACCCGATCATTCCAATGTAGGCCATCGGTTTCCCTTCCAGTATGCGGACCACTTCGGCATCCAGCGAGTGCCCCCTGGTCACTACGACTACGTATGAGGATCCATGGAGTCTGACACCCTCGTCAAAGGCTTTTTCCAGAGGACAGGCTACCGTTTTCCCCCAGGGAACCGATTCCGGATTTGCGAACTCTTCCCTTTCATCCCAGACGATGACCCGGAACCCGGCACTGTATGCAGCCCTGGCAACAGCTTTTCCTACGTGCCCGGCCCCGAAGATAACCACTTCCGCCTCCTGGCCGAGAGGCTCTATCAGGATCACCGATTCTCCTCCACATACTGCCTCGCCACCGCTTTCATCGGTCCGCAGCACTGCCTTGTGAAGAACGGGGCCTGAACCTGATCGGAGGAGCTCCAGTGCCTTCTTTATGACAGCGTGTTCAAGTGGGCCTCCACCCACCGTTCCTGCAATGGATCCGTCCAGGCGAACCCACATGGAGGCGCCAAGATCACGAGGGGTGGACCCGTCAGAACCTACTACAGTACAAAGCGCTCCTGCTCCGCCGGCTTCCAGTTCTTCATGCACGGACTTCAACAATGCTCGATCCAAGGCTAACATCTCCCTTCATCTCTTCCAGAAAGATCAACTCTACCGCCCGGGGGGGAATTGCAAAATGCACCTCTTGACCCGGGCGGGAAACCTCTGCATGGGACCCAGTTTCCCTCTGTTCTATCTGCCAGTGACCGCAAGGGGTCCGGACATGCAACCTGATGGCCCCTCCGTCCAGCAACACCTCTTCGATCTTTCCGGAAAAGGTGTTCCTGGAGAGTTCGCTATCGACAGGCATGCGGGGGTCAAGGAACCTGACCCTGTCAGGCCTCACGAAAGCGATAGCCGGACCGGAGCCTGAGACGTCTTTCAGTGACAGCTCCCCGGAAGCCCAATGGAAGGAGGATACCCCTTCCTTGTTGAAACGCACGTTGCCCTCGAAAATATTGCCCCAGCCCATCATCTTCCAGAGATCGACCCTGCCTCTGCCTCTGATCAGATCGCTGATACGGTTCGAACCCGTCGTTTTGCCATTCTCGATAAAGAAAACCTTGTCTCCAAGAGCACAGATATCCTCCACCTGGTGTGTCACATAGAGAATGGGAACCCCTGTCTCGGCGTGGAGCTTTCGCAACTCCCTTCTCAGGTTCCGCCTCAGAGGTCCGTCAAGGGCACTGAAGGGTTCGTCAAGCATCAGCATTTCAGGCTCGTTGGCAAGAGCTCTGGCCAGGGCTACGCGTTGTCTCTGCCCTCCCGAGAGCTGGGATGGATACCGATCCTCAAGGGACTCCAACCGAACCCGGGCCAGCCATTCCCGGGCTATCGATTTCGCTCTTCCTTTTCCGGTCCTTTCACAGCCGAAGAGAACGTTTTCAAGGGCGGTCAAGTGCGGGAAAAGAGCCAGGTCCTGGAACAGAAGCCCCATTTTCCGTCGATGGGGGGGTTCGCAGATGCCTGCGTCCGAATCCAGCAGGACACGGCCGGCCAATGAGATGCGTCCGGACCGGACGTTTCTCAAACCGGCAAGACACCGCAAGGTAACGCTCTTGCCCGACCCGCTGGGACCGAAAAGAACTCCGATCTCCCTGCCGTGCCTCAACGATACATCAAGGTGGAAATCTCCGATCGATTCATTGATATGAGCATCAAGCAAGTCGTTCATGAGCTCCGGACTCCAGCCTGCGAACCAGGCAGAGGCTGGCGATACCAACTCCCACCAGGAGAAGGGCCGCCATGTGCGCCCTTGCGAAATTCAGCGATTCCACCTGTCCGTAGATATACAGGGGCAAGGTCTGGGTTCTGCCGGGAATGTTCCCCGCCACCATCAGCGTGACGCCGAAATCGCCCAGGGCCCTGGCTGAGGATAGGGCCAATCCTACCAATAAGGTCCTTCTGGCCAAGGGAAGGGTCACACGCAGGAAAACCTCCCATGGCCTTCTTCCAAGGGTCAGGGCCGCCTCCTCCAGTTCCCTGTTCACACCGGCAAAGGCTGCCCGGGAAGCCTGTATCATTATCGGCAGCGACGGCAGGAGCGCACCCAGGACTGCCGCAGGAAAGGCGAACAGGAATCCTGCCTCCCGCAAAAAACCGATCCGACCCAGGGCAAAAAGGAGGTAGAGCCCGAGAACCGAGGGGGGCAGGATCATTGGAAGCTGGACAAGAAGTGACACCAGCTCCCGCCCCCTGAAGTCCCTTTTTGCCAAGAGCCACCCAAGACCCCCACCCAGTAGGGCAAGCAGGGGCATATCGATAGCCAGTACTTTCAGGCTGATGATCAGGGCCCGTTCCATTATTGCTCCAGATCAGTCCTGAACGGGTTCGAACCCTGCTTTCCGGAACAGGTCTGCAGCACGCGGTGAAAAGAGGTAATCATAGAACACCAGTGCCGCCAATGCGTCCCGGTCTTTCACGATACCCCCGAAAAGACGCTGGGGCGGCATCGGGACCTTCGTCCAGGAACCTTCAAGTTTTTTCGCGATGCTGAGGGGGATATACGCTGCGTCGGCACCTCCGCTCTTTGCGGCAAGACCCGCCTTTAGGACATCGCCGGCTATTATCAGGCGTTCATCCTTGTCCAGATCCTCATACTCTCCTATCTTTTCAAGATACTCCCTCGCCAGTGCTCCATAGGGAGCAACCTCGGGGTCGGCAATTGCCAACCTGATCTTTTTGTCCTTTACCAGGTCCAGGGAAGGGGCCTCCGCCGAATCCCGCCAGAGGACCAGTGGACACTCCGCCACCGGTCTTACCTTCTCCAATTTCCCCTTCTCCTCGAGATACCGTGCCCATCTTTCGTCGGCGCTCAGGAACAGGTCGTAGGGTGCCCCCATCTCTATCTGCTTTGCCAGTTGCCCCGATGAGGCGAAAACTGCATCCATGCGGATCCCCTTCTCCTTTTCGAACTCTTGGGCGATCTTCTCCATTACCGGCTGAAGGCTCGCTGCCGCGGCAAAGACCTCGGCATCGGCTGTTCCTGCAGTCACCAAAAAGAATAGCAACAACAAGATCGATCCCGCCCAAGCTCTGACATTTTTCTTTATGGGCCTCTTCATAAGGATCCAGCCCCCCTTTTTTTGGTTCTTTTCACCAAACAATCCCGGCATACCCCATAGATGACCATATGCTTCCCCTCCACTTCCGTTCCGGGCTCAACCTCAACAAAAGGCAGGTTAGAGCCGATCAGGCACTCCATCCTTCCGCAGACCCGGCAGGCAAAATGGGGGTGGTTGCCAGGACACCCAGGATGACCGGAATCATGGGCACAGAAGCGCCACGTTCCCTTCATATCCAACACCCTGTGGACGATCCCTTCTTTAAAAAGCAGCAGCAGCGTCCTGTAAAGGGTGACACGATCCTGCCCCTCGGGGAGTCGAGCCGCCACTTCCCTGTAGGACAGGGGGCACCTCTCTTTCAGCAATACTTCAAGGATCGACTTGCGGGCCGGGGTCGCCCGAATGGACTTCCTTTCCAGGATTTCCCATGCGTTCATTTTTACCTCCCCGCAACACTGTTGCATTTACCCTTCAAAGAGAAGCCGCCCGTTCTGATCCTTAACGCGGACGGCTTCTCTCTGGTGATCACCGGTTTGCCGGAGCTTATCCTCTCCCCTTCGAGGCCTTTCTCCTGGAGCGATCCATGCGGAAACGTTTGAGTTTCATGTGCGGATCACCCTCGGTGGGAACGATGCACAGGAAAACGAAGGGTTCCGGGCCAGGGTTCTCATAGCCGTGGACAACTCCGCCCGGCACATGGGCCCACCCCATCGGAGGGATCTCCTGAGGCTTACCTTCGACGATCACAAACCCGGTACCGCTCAGACCGATCATGTAATGCGGCCAGTCGTGAACGTGATCAGGAATAACGGTGCCGACAGGCAGGGAGAAATGCCGCATCGTATAGTCGTCCCAGAACCTGCCGGGGCCGAAGACGACCCGCTTTGTCACTTCCGGGGCCAGGGAGGACGCATCGAAGAGTTCCAGGTCTTCGATCTTCCCGGTATAGCCTTTCTCCATTTTTCAGCACCTCCTCCTGTTGGGATTCACAACTTCCAGGACCGGGAACCCTAATGACCGCAGCTTCCTGAACATTCGCTCTCCTTCATCGCTTCAAGGATCCTCTCCGGGAGAGCCGGTATCTTGAAGATCCTGGCCCCACAGGCCCGCGCGATGCCGTTCAATATCGCGGAGTGCGGAGCGGAAAGTGGCATCTCCCCAGTCCCCGATGCCCCGAAGGGGCCGAACTCACGGGGCGTCTCCATGTGGAAGAGTCGGATGTCGTCGGGAATATCCTTGATATAGGGGAAACCGCATGTAACCAGGTTGGTGTATTTCCCCGGATCGCCGAAATCCTCCGTAAGAGCCAGGCCTATGCCCTGGGCGATTCCTCCGTAGTGCTGTCCTTCCACAACGTCGAGGTTGTTTATCTTGCCCACGTCGCTTACAAGGGTGAATCTCTCTACGGAGGCCCTGCCCGTCTCCATGTCCACGGCGACCTCGGCCATGAAGAGGCCGAACATGTGGTTCGCAAAGGGGTACCCCTGTCCGGTGACGTCATCCATACCCGTACAGGTTATGGTCTCACCGTCAACGTTGCGGACCCTGGCCTGCCAGTATCCCTCGTAAAATGTTGGTATCCCTTCGGAAACCATCTCCTCGTAGGTCCTGTATGTTCCGTCGGGTTTCCGCATGGCATCCAGGAGTTTCCGGCAGCTGTCGACTATTGCGTTACCCACCATAACCTGGCATCTGCTCGCCGCTGCGGCCCCGCTGTTGGGAGCTTTCGCCATATCATTGCATACCAGTTTTATCTGGTCGGGATGTAGTTTCAGAGGCTTCAGGGCCTCGTGGGCCGTTCCCACGCAACCCATGTCCGCACCCTGTCCGTGGTCCTCCCAGGTGTTGTAGAGTATCACTCCCTCTTTTGTGAGCTCGATATTGCTTGCGGCTTCATCGGCCCCGTCGTCATTGGAGTTGTAGATGCCGATAGAGATCCCGACAGCTCTTTTTACTTTGTCTGTGGAGTTCTCTTCGGCACGCTTCTTGGCCTCCTCGTAGAGGGGGCGGATACGTGTCAACATTGCCTGCAGGGGGTAAACTTCCGGTTTCTGGCCGCTAGGGAGCGTGTCCCCGGGGCGGATAAGGTTGATCTCGCGGAAATCCAGAGGGTCCATCCCCACCTTCTCTGCGAGCATGTCGATGACCTGTTCGCCCGCAAAGTATGTCTGGGGGCCGCCGTAGGCCCGGAAGGCGCCGCACCATTTCTGGTTGGTGAAAATGGTGTAACCGGCTCCCCTGATGTTGTCCAGACGGTAGGGTGCACAGATGAACTGACCGCCCTTGTTCGTAAGATCCTGACTCGACTCGGAGTAGGGTCCGTGGTCAACGTACCAGTGGTGTTCGAGACCTACCAGTTTGCCCTTTTCATCGGCTCCGACCCTGACCTTCATGAGGAAGGGCGATCTCTTGGGCGTCCTGACGATGTGCTCCTTCATGTCGAGTCGCATATAGACGGGGCGTCCGGTGGCAATGACACAGGCTCCCAGCAGCGGCTCGTTGGTGGGAGCCACCTTGTAGCCGAACGTGGCACCCATATTGTTTTGGATAACCCTGATCCGCGAAGGAGGAACCCCCAGTCCCCTGGCTATCATCATGGCATGCCTGTACACGCAGATGCTCTTTGTCTGCAGGGTCAGACGCCCCTCTTCATCCCAGTATCCGAATCCGCAGTCCGTCTCGATGGTCATGTGAGGCTGTCTCGAGCTCCAGAACTCGGCCTCTACCACGTAGGGGGCCTTGTCTATCAAGGGCGCCGGATCCTCACCCTTGACGACGGGGCGTTTGTTGAAGCAGTTCGGTATCCCGTCGATATCGGGGATCTCCTCGTAGACCTTGGGGGCTCCCGGAGCCATAGCTTCCTTGACGTCCATGACAGCCGGCAGTTCCTCAAGATCCACCTTGACCACGGCCGCAGCAGCTCTGGCCTGCTCTTCCGTGTCGGCACAGACTATGGCCACGACCTCTCCCCACTGGCGGATCTTGTCACCCTCCTCAACCAGGATCCTTCTCTCCCATCCATCGGTGCTGGCAGTTCCCGAACCCACCTGCCCACGGATGCGGTTGGTCCCCTTGTTGGCCTTTATGTCCCTGGCTGTCACTACCTTGAAGACTCCCGGCATCTTCTCTGCTTCGGAGAAGTCTATCGAGATCACCTTTGCGTGGTTGGTCTCGGGGCATACCGGAACTGCGTGGAGGGTCTCCGGCGGCAGCTTAAGCCCTGCGTCGTCGCCGAAGTCGAAGGTCCCCGTAGCCTTGAAAACAGCGCTGGGGCGGGGGTACCGGGTGCCCCATACCGGATCTCCAGGCTTGAGGGCCTTCGCGAAATCCGTCATGGTCTTTTCTCCTCTGAGAACGGCCGCGGCATCCATAACCGCATCGGTTATCTGCTTGTACCCGGTGCATCTGCAGGCTGTCCAGTGGGCCTGGAACCAGTCACGGATCTCTTCCCGGGTCGGATTGAGATTTTTGTCCAGCAACCCCTTGGCGGCGACAATGAACCCCGGGGTACAGAAGCCGCACTGGATGGCTCCGTTGGCGATAAAGGCCCACTGGATAGCGTGGAGATGGTCAGGGGTTCCTATTCCTTCTATCGTCAGGATGTCGGCGTTCTCAGGAACCCTTTTCCAGGGCGTTACGCAGGAACGGGTGACCTTGCCGTCAAGGATGACGTTGCAGGCCCCGCACTGGCCCTGTCCGCACCCCAGTTTTGTGCCCGTCAGATGAAGCTGTTTCCTTATCACGTTGACCAGTTTCTCTTCAGGCTCGGCTACCACCCTGTGGGTGATCCCATTGATCACCAAGGTTTTGACAAGGTATTTTCGGGTCATGGGCTTTCCCTCCATTTCAATATATTTAATGAGGACCGTTCAGACAGGGAAGACAGCTTTGAACTGCGGTCTGTGCGATCGAGCGGGAATCGGACACCTCCTTTCCGATCACGGGAGGCGACCCTGTTTCCAGGGGCGCCCATCGGCCTTTGACCGTGGCTTGCGCTTTAGGTCCTCCGGCTCGGAGATTCCTTCAAACAAAAGCAAATATTGGTTAGAATATCGAATGTATCGGTTCGACTATATTGCCCTCTGACCCGGTAATCAATTTCTGCTTGAAATTGCACTTTTAGTTCGATATTGTTCACGAAAAACCCGGGGAAAATAATGATTTTTGACCCTTTCCCGGTTGCGCCCTTTCCTTTCATAAGCTTCAATTGGTGCTGGTTGTGTTTCAGAGACGCCTCCCGGAGACGTCGGGGGCCACAACCTACCGTTCGAGGCGACTATCCCCGGCCAGGGCTTGGCCGGCGGTGACCGAAGACAGGAAGTTGACCAGGAATTCTTCATACCAGGGAGGAGGATAAGGGGTGAGTCCGAAAAAACCCGAAATGGAAGAAAGGACAAAGCAGATAGTGGCTCCGTGGAAAGGAAGGCACGGTGGCACGATACCTGTCCTGCAGGAGGTTCAGAAGGAGTTCGGCTATCTTCCCGAGGACGCACTGATGGTGATCTCTCGGGAGATGAAGATCCCCCCTTCGGAGCTCTTCGGGGTGGCCACTTTCTATGCCCAGTTCCATCTTAAACCCAGAGGGCGGCACATAATACGTGTTTGCAGGGGTACTGCATGCCACGTCAGGGGGAGCCTCGCCATTCTCGACAAGATCAAGAAGGTGCTCCAGATCGAGGAGAACGGCACAACGGAGGACCTCAGGTACACCCTTGAGCCTGTCGCCTGCCTCGGGGCATGCGGCCTGGCGCCGGTGATGATGGTCGACGAAGAGACCCACGGACGCCTCACGCCCGACAAGGTGATGGAGACACTCGGTTCCTACGAATAGGCACAAACTGGAGGTGATCACCGGTGAAAGTCAAGAGCCTGGAAGATCTCAGGAAGATCAAGGAAAACGCGAAGGACCTTACGTCGGCCCGATCCGGGGGCGCGACCAGGGTGATCGTAGGAATGGGCACCTGCGGTATCGCTGCAGGGGCCAGGGAAGTAATGACGGCCATCCTGGAGGAACTGGATAGACGTGGCCTCAGGGATGTGGCCGTCGAGACCACCGGCTGTATCGGCATGTGTCAGAAAGAGCCGCTTGTGGACATTATCAGGCCCGGAGAACCCCGAATAACCTATGGGGATGTCTCCCCTGGCGATGTGCCCAGGATCATAGTGGAACACCTTGTCAACGGAAGAGTGGTCGAGGACAAGGTTATCGGACAAACTGACTAGGGGGCTTGAAGGAAATGGCTTTCTATCGTGCCCACGTACTGGTCTGCAAAGGGACCGGCTGTAGCGCCAGCGGATCCTCCTCTGTTTTTGATGCTCTAGGGGAGGAGATAAGGAAAAGAGGACTGGATCAAGAAGTGGCCCTGGTCGAGACGGGTTGTCACGGGATGTGCGAGATGGGCCCCATAGTGGTCATCTACCCGGAGGGTTCTCTCTACTGCAGGGTGTCCGTAGACGACGTCCCGGAGATCGTCGAGGAACACCTCTACAAGGGGCGCCTGGTCCAGCGTCTCCTCTACACCACCCCCGACCGGAAGGTCAAGGTCCCCCGCTACAGGGACATCCCCTTCTACAGCAAACAGCATCGTATCGCGCTGCGAAACTGCGGCTACATCAACCCTGACAACATCGAAGAGTACATCGCCAGGGACGGTTACGCAGCCCTCGCCAAGGCCCTTACCTCCATGAAACCGGAAGAGGTGCTCTCCGAGGTCAAAACATCCGGACTCAGGGGCAGGGGAGGCGGCGGTTTCCCCACGGGGCTGAAATGGGAGTTCTGCCGGAAAGCCCCGGGTGACAAGAAATACGTCATCTGCAACGCCGACGAGGGTGACCCGGGAGCCTTCATGGACAGGTCCATCCTTGAGGGCGACCCCCACGCCGTCATCGAGGGGATGATGCTGGGCGCCTACGCAATGGGGGCTGACGAGGGCTACATCTACTGCCGTGCCGAGTACCCCCTGGCCATCAAGCGGCTTGTCGGCGCCATCGCCCAAGCAGAGGAGTTCGGCCTCATAGGCGACAATGTCATGGACACGGACTTCTCCTTCCATCTGCACATTAAGGAAGGTGCCGGAGCCTTCGTCTGCGGCGAGGAGACGGCACTCATGGCATCCATCGAGGGCGAAAGAGGGATGCCGCGTCCCAGGCCCCCCTTCCCGGCCAACAAGGGTCTCTGGGGGAAACCCTCCAACATCAACAACGTGGAGACCTGGGCCAATGTTCCGAACATAATCCGCAACGGCGGTTCATGGTTCGCCTCCATCGGAACTGAAAAGTCGAAGGGGACAAAGGTCTTCGCCCTTACCGGCAAGGTCAACAACACCGGCCTGGTGGAAGTGCCCATGGGTACGACCATAAGGGATATCGTCTTTGATATGGGAGGCGGGATCCTGAAGGACAGGAAGTTCAAGGCGGTCCAGATAGGCGGACCCTCTGGAGGGTGCCTTACGGAAGAGCACCTTGACCTTCCGGTGGACTACGAGTCCCTCACCGCCGCGGGAGCCATCATGGGTTCGGGCGGACTGGTGGTCATGGACGAGGACACCTGCATGGTGGATGTCTCCAAGTTCTTCCTGGAGTTCACCCAGAGGGAGTCCTGCGGGAAATGCGTCCCCTGCCGGGAGGGGACCAAGCAGATGCTGTTGATCCTGGAGAAGATCACATCAGGAAAGGGCAGGATGGAGGACCTAAAGATACTGGAGGACCTGGCGGTAATGGTCAAGGAGATGTCCCTTTGCGGTCTCGGCCAGACCGCGCCCAACCCTGTTCTGACTACTCTAAGATATTTCCGGGACGAGTACGAGACCCACATCAGGGACAAAAAGTGCCTGGCAAAGGCTTGCAGCGCTCTCATCTCCTACCTCATCGACCCCGATAAGTGCAAAAAGTGCGGCCTTTGCGCAAAGAACTGCCCGGTTAAATGCATCTCCGGCGACAGGAATACCCCCTATGTGATCGACCAGGAAAAGTGCATAAAGTGCGGGACGTGTCTCGAGGTCTGCCCCTTCCAGGCAGTCTTCAAAGAATAAAAGGCGGGGGGATAGAAGAATGAATAATATTACCCTAACCATCGACGGGAAGACATGCGACGGCGTCCAGGGGGACACCATCCTCGAGGTGGCCCGCAGGAACGACGTATATATTCCTACTCTCTGCTTCCTGGAGGGTCTGACCCCCATCGGGTCCTGCCGCATGTGCGTCGTCGAGGTGGAGAAAAACCCCAAGATGCTTACGGCCTGCACCACTCCTGCCCAGGACGGCATGGTGGTGCATACCCAGACGGAGAAGCTCAGGGAATTTCGGAGGCAGATGCTGGAACTGATCTTCGCCGGACGGAACCATTTCTGCATGTACTGCTCCCAGAGCGGCGACTGCGAACTGCAGGACCTGGCCATCGAACACGGGATGGACAGCGTCCGCTACCCCTATCTCTACGCCGGTTTCGATAACGACGCCACCCACAGGGACATTCAGATGGACCACAACCGATGCATACTCTGCCTGCGCTGCATCAGGGTATGCGCCGAGAAGGTGGGAACCCACACGCTGGACCTTCAGAAGAGGGGCTGGAACGCCACGATCGTCTCCGACCTGGGACGCAGGCTCGGTGAGAGCAGCACCTGCACCACCTGCGGAGCCTGCGCGCAGGTATGCCCCACCGGGACCATCACTCTCAGGGAGTTCGCCTACAGGGGGCGCAGGAAGGACTGCGACGACGTGGTCGAGAGCGTATGCCCCCTCTGTTCAATCGGATGCCGGATAAAGGCCTACGTACGAACCGGGAGCATAGCCAGGGTCGAAGGGACCTCCGTAACTGAACCCGACGGCGGGCAGCTCTGCAAAAAGGGGCGTTGGACCCTTCCAAGATCCGCCGAGCGTGAGAGGATCTCCGTACCCATGATAAGGGAGGGCTCCCATTACAGGGAGGCTTCCTGGGAAGAAGCGCTGGATCTTGTGGCCAGGAACTTCCAGAAAGCCCACGGAGCGGACAGCGACGGGATCCTTGTTTCCAGCCTCTGCACCGACGAGGAACTGTCCCTTTTCGTATCCCTGTTCAAGGACGGGCTAGGCATGGAACGCCTGGATACCTTTGACGGAGACGTTCTAAGGGGCTTCGTCAAGGGCTTCGAACCCTTCCGAAGACAGGGTGTCCGCCCCTTCACCGCCGCTCATAACATTCTGGACAGCGACTGCATAGTCAACCTGTCGGCCGACCCGGACGAAGAAGCACCTGTCATTGCCAGCTACATGCGGGTGGGCACCCTCAGGAACGGCGCGTCCCTCCTGAACCTGTCCTGCAAGACAAGCCCCTTCGCTGACATAACCGACGTCGACGCCGTTACCGCGACACCCGCCCAGAGTGTGGCTCTTGTCGAGGGTCTGGCCGAGTTGGTCGCCGATCTGAAGGCATCGGGGAGCGAGGCACAGGAGGAAGGCAAGATATCTGTCGGAGAACTGGCCGGGAAGACGGGCATCCCGGAAGAGACCGTCGAAAGGATCATCAATAAGCTTGCAGGCTCCCAAAGACCCGTCTTCGTTCTTGGAGGCTGTCTTTCCAGGGATCCAGGGGCGGTGACCTCGGCGGTCAACCTTGCCATTGCATCCAGGGCCATCTTCGAAGACGGCATAGGCGTGGTCCCGCTGGTGGTCAGCGGAAACAGCCTGGGCACCATCAATACCGTACTCGCCAAAGAGCCCTGGATCGGCAGGAAGAAGCTCGATTTCCTTTACGTCTACTCCACCGGCCTAGTTCCGGAGGACGAGGAGAGCCTTTCCGCCATATCGGGAACAAAGTTCGTGGTCGTGCAATGCCCCTTCTGGGCCCAGCCGCTGGTCAACTTCGCCGATGTCCTGCTCCCGGCCCCTGCCTGGTTCGAGCGCAGCGGCCACTACTGCACCATCGAGGGCGAGAGGCGGCGGCTGAACGTGGTCGTGCCGCCCAAGGGAGAGATCAGGGGTCTTGCGTCGATCCTTAAGGACCTCTCGGCAGGTCTGGGGGTCGAACCGGAAAAACCGAAAGAATCTCCGTGCGGGAACCTGTTCGCCAGTGAAAAGCCTCCGGCGGACGCCCGGATGGTTTCGCTCGAGGAGGTGCGGAACTGATGTCGAAGGTCAAGGTCGCCACAGTTTGGCTAGAGGCCTGCGCTGGTTGTCACATGTCGTTCCTTGATATCGACGAGCGCATAGTGGAGTTGCTTGAAAAGGTCGATATCGTCTACTCGCCCATCGTCGACGGCAAGGAGATACCCAAAGCTACCGTGGGAGTTATCGATGGAGCTCTCGGCAACGACGAGGAGCTCCACCTTGCCATGGAGATGCGCAAACAGTGCGACATAATCGTGGCATGGGGCGACTGCGCCGTCTTCGGCGGTATAAACTGCATGAGGAACTTCTCCGACAGGCAGTGTGCGCTGAAGGAGGCCTACCAGGATTCGCCCAGCACCGTCAACCCTGAGGGGATCATCCCCCATGACGATATCCCCCAGCTCCTCCCCCAGGCCATCCCGGTGGACCACGAGGTGAAAGTCGACGTTTACGTTCCGGGCTGTCCGCCCGATGCGGATACAATTCTCTGGGTTTTCCAGGAACTTCTCGAGGGGCGGATCCCCAAGGTACCCTCGGAAAAGATGCGCTACGACTAGAGGGGGAAGGAACATGGCTACCGTCAGAAAGATAGAGATCAATCCCATAACCCGTATAGAAGGCCACGGGAAGATAACCGTCCATCTCGACGAGAACGGGAACGTTAACGAAGCCCGTTTCCACGTGACCCAGTTCCGGGGTTTCGAGCACTTCTGCAAGGGGCGCGACTTCCGCGAGATGCCGGTAATTACCCCGAGAATATGCGGGATATGCCCCGTAAGCCACCACCTTGCCTCGGCAAAGGCCTGCGACGCCCTTCTGGGCGTGGAACTTACGCCGACGGCACACAAACTCCGGGAACTGATGCACATGGGGCAGTTCGTCCAGTCCCATGCCCTGAGCTTCTTCCACCTTTCCAGCCCGGACCTTCTCTTCGGGTTCGACGCCGACCCTGCGATCAGGAACGTTGCCGGCGTGATAGAAAAGTACCCCCAGCTGGCCGTAAAGGGAGTTATGCTGAGGAAGTTCGGGCAGGAGATCATCCAGGTCCTCGGCGGCAAGAAGGTCCACCCCTGGCACAGCATCCCGGGGGGCGTCAACAGGTCGCTCAAGTCTGCCGAGGTCGATACGATCCGCGTACAGATACCCGAGATGAAGGCCACGGTGAAGGAAGCCATCGAACTGGTGAAGGGCTACCTCGAGAAGAACGCCGAGAAGGCCGCCTCCTTCGCGACCCTTGAGACGGCCTACATGGGTCTCGTGCAGGACGGATTCCTGGAGATATACGACGGTGACATCCGGTTGAAGGGACCCAGGGGACGAATAATCGACGAGTTCCCCGACTGGGCCTATCTCGATTTCATAGGGGAGCACGTAGAACCCTGGAGCTACCTCAAGTTCCCCTTCTACAGGCCTATGGGATTCCCCCACGGGAGCTACCGTGTGGGGCCCCTCGGGAGGGTCAACGCATGCGATGATATCTCCACCCCCGAAGCGTCGGCCGAACTGGCGGAATTTCGCAAGGGGGCAGAGGACGGCATGGTCCACAAGACCCTCTACTACCACTACGCAAGGCTTATCGAGACCCTCTACGGCGTTGAGAGGATCGAGGAACTCATGGAGGATCCCGAAATAACCGGCAGCGACCTCAGGGTCACCTCAACGGAGCTATACCCTGAGGGCATCGGGGTCATCGAGGCGCCGAGGGGAACGCTGATCCACCACTACCAGATAGACGAGAACGGCGCCCTGACAGGGGTGAACCTTATCGTAGCCACGGGGCACAACAACTACGCCATGAGCAAGGGCGTCGACATGGTCGCCAGAGAGAACATCAAAGGCGGCGAACCCTCGGAGGGCATACTTAACAGCATGGAGCACGTCATCCGCTGCTACGACCCCTGCCTCTCCTGCTCGACCCATGCCGTGGGGAGAATGCCCCTGCACCTGGAGATATTCGGAGCAGACGGGAACCTGAAGAGGGAGGTAAAGAACTGACGGACAGGAGAGCATCGTTCTGTATCTTCGGGTACGGCAACCCCTTCAGGCAGGATGACGGTGTAGGTCACCACCTTGCCCCGCTTCTGGCCGGGGACCTGGAGAAAGCGGGAAAGAGGACCCGCCTCTGGCTCGGACACCAGCTCCTGCCCGAGGCCGCTCTTGGTATAGAGCCGGACGATATCCTGCTCTTCGTGGACGCCTCGCTTGAAGAGTACGACCATGGTTTCGCCCTTGAAAGGGTCCGCCCCGACGGGAGATCGAACAAGGGCTTGAACATCCACTCCTTTGGACCTCAGTGGTTCCTGGCCCTGCTTGGAGACCTGGGCACGGGGTTTGGCGATGCGTGGGCCCTATCGATAACGGGCGGGTCCTTCGATTTCGGCGAAGGCCTCTCCGATGAATGCAGAAGAAGGAGCGAACTGGCAAGAAAGGCTTTCAGGGAAAAGTTCTGCTGATCCACGAAGCTACCCTTTAATTGACAGCCGGACCGACTCATGCGCTGCTAGCGGCTGATGCGGCTAAGATCGGTCCGGCCTTCCTTCAAGAACTCACGGTGGCAAGAAGGCGGTGAATCCCCCTTCAATGACTGGAGACGATCGGGACCACTTGACAGATCCCGTCCCCCACCACGAAAAGCATCAAGGACCATCTGAGAACAGCCTGGTTTTCGTCAGGCACGGAGAACCCGATCTGACCTCCTCCTCAACGGTCTTTCTGGGTCGTGCCGGACCCGGGCTCTCGCCGCGAGGCAGAGCCCAGGCGGATAAGGTGTCCCTCTGGGCACGCTCTTTCTCATGGAGAGGGTGCTTCTGCAGTCCTCTCGTGAGGGCAAGGGAAACGGCAGAGATAATCTGCAGCTCCCTTGATATAAAACCGGTTATCAAAGAGGAGCTGTCAGAGATCGACCTCGGGTACTGGGATGGACGGGAAAAGACAGATATCCCCAGGGAGTATCCCCGATTATGGGAGCAAAGAGAAAAAGATCTTTACTCTTTCAGGTACCCCGGAGGGGAGTCATTTGCCGACCTGGAGGCCAGGGCCGTTCCGCTCCTTCGGTCCCTTGCCGTGAAAGGAGGAAGATGGCTGATAGTATCCCATGCAGGCGTCTTTCGTGTTATGCTTCGAAACCTTTTTGGGATACCCTTCCCCGAGACCTTCCGCTATGACCCCGAATACGGCGGAGTATTACTTTTCGAAAAAGAGGGGGAGACTTTTATGGCAAGAGGCCTCGACGGCTTAAGGATCGCCTGGAGGGGACCGGCATGACCGACGTCGGACTCCGGACAGGTGGCGTTGTGCTGGCTGGAGGGTTTTCGTCGAGAATGGGACGATGCAAGGCCCTTTTGGAGATCGCCGGATCCTCTGCTCTTGATCGGGTTGTATCCTCCATGCGCCATGCCGACGTTGAAGATCTTATAGTCGTTTCCGGCTTCCATCACAAGGAGATCGAAAAGGAAGCAACGGGCTGCGGGGTCCGGACCGTGTTCAACGACCGTTTCGAGGAGGGAATGCTCTCGTCGGTAAAGAC
>LGGV01000073.1 GCA_001509095.1 Synergistales bacterium 58_81
CTCCCTGTCAACCGGGTCTTCATGGACCACCTCCGGGACCGTAGGTATAGCCCTCATGGGCATTGCCCACGGCCTTGGGATCCCGGCCCCGCTGACGGCGGGGGTGGTGATCTCCGGTGCCTATTTCGGTGACAAGATGTCGCCTCTTTCGGATACCACAAACCTTGCACCGGCGGTAGCGGGCTCCAACCTTTTCGATCACATCCGGGCCATGGTATGGTCAACGGGGCCTACCTACTTGATCGTCGCAGTTATCTGCATAGTCATCGGGATGAAGTATGCCGGCGGCACCCTTGATGCCGAGAAGATCTCGGCCATGCAGCAGATGATGAAGGCGGAGTTCAACATCGGGCTTCTGGGGTTCCTTCCCCCCCTTCTTGTCATCGGGCTCGCCGCGATGAAGGCCCCTGCCATCCCGGGACTCTTCGCCGGGGTTCTGGTGGCCGCCGTCATGTCTGCAGTTCAGGGCAACGGTCTGGGGGACATCATCAATGCGATCCACTACGGCTACGAGGCCACCTTTGCCTCTGAGGTAGCCGGCGCAGAGGGGGAAGCCTTGCTGAACATGCTCAGCCAGGCCGATCTAAGCATTGCTCCCGAGATGGCCACCGAGGTAGGTGGACTTCTCACAGACCTTCTCACCCGAGGCGGTCTCGATTCCATGATGTGGTCCATCTCGCTGGTCTTCTGCGCACTCTTCTTCGGGGGCGCCATGGAAGCCTGCGGCTTCCTGGAGACCATAGTCGGCTCTATCACCAGGCAGGTAAAGACCGTCGGCGGAATGATGGGGGCTGTTATTGGGTCGTGCTTCGTGTCCAACCTCTTCCTGGGAGACCAGTACCTCTCCCTGGTGATCCCCGGGAGGATGTTCAAGTCCTCATTCGAGGAGAAGGGCCTTGCACCGAGAATGCTATCCCGTGCCCTTGAGGATTCGGGGACCCTCACCTCGGTGCTGATCCCCTGGAACACCTGCGGTGCCTTCCAGAGCAGCGTCCTTGGTGTACCTACCCTCGCTTACGCTCCATATGCTTTCCTGAACTATCTGAACCCCATCGTATCGCTGGTAATGTCCTACATGAAGATAGGCATCTACTGGAGGCAGGAGGACGGTACCGACGTAGTCGCTAAGAAAAAGCCATAGCACGGTTCAAGCAGCAAGGTACTGCATCATCGGACCAGATCCAGGCGAAGGAGGGAAGCCTCATCAGCTTTCCCCCTTCGCCTTTCCCCTTTCAGTCCCCGATCTTATCCTCCACTGACCTGACCTTGCTCTCCATGGAGATATCCTTGTCCCGTCTTTCGTCTATCCTCAGGGTGGTACCCACACGGAGTGGTACCCACACGGAGAGCCCCCTGGCCGAAGGGGACCTCGTGGGCCGCCCTTACTGCCCGCAGTACCACGTCAAGGTCACCTTCCAGAATGGTTCCCATCGGTGTCAGCATAGTTTTGAGCCCGTACCGCCTGAGGGTCTTCTCTACCTCGGCGACATAACCGCTAAGGCTTGTGGAGCCTGTCCCGTGGGGGACGATGACCACTTCGGCAACTACCTTTCCCATTGCGGATCCCTCCTCGTCCATGACCGTTTTCCCGGCCTGCCCTTATTCAAGTATAATCAATCCCGTCAGTAAGCTGCAGCAAACAGTCTCAAAGAGGGGGACCCGGAAATGGAATGGGAGTTCGCCCAGATAAACCTTGGAAAACTGGTCATGCCCATACTGGTCATCCTGGGGTGGTACATTGCCGACAGGATCGTGGTCAATCTGACGCGGAAGCTCTTCGAGAAAGGGATATCCAGGGTCGAGAACGGCCAGACCGGGCACCTTGAGGGCCATGAAAGGTCGTACAGGATCAAACGGCTTGAGACCCTGAAGGGCCTGGTAACGGATCTTTTGCGTTGGGGGCTCGGTGCCGTGGCTTTCCTTACCTTACTCAGCACTATCAATGTGAATATAATGCCCATTCTTACCGGACTCGGTATCGCCGGGCTTGCCATATCCCTGGCAGCCCAGAACATTATCAGGGACTTCATGAACGGTATATTCGTGGTAGTGGAGGACCACTACGCCGTCGGCGATGTGGTGAAGATAGGAGAATATTTCGGTGTGGTGGAGTACTTCACTCTCAGGACCACTCACCTCTCCGACCTTGACGGGAACTACATAATAATCCCCAACAGCAGGATCACAGAGCTTGTGAACGCGACCAAGTACTGGTCCCAGGCACAGGTGGTGGTAGGTGTCTCCTACGACACGGACATTCGAAAGGCCCTGGGCATTATGGAGAGAGTGGGAAGGGATATCAGGAAAGACTTCCCCGACAAGGTGAGGGATGAACCCCAGGTCCAGGGGATCCTCTCCTTCGACGCAAGCTCCATATCCCTGAGGGCTCTCATCCGGACCTTCCCCGGGGAACACTGGTTCATCGGAAGAGAGTACCGCCTGCGCCTCAAGGAGGCCTTTGACGCCGAAGGAATAACGATCCCGTTCCCCCAGATGGATGTCTGGATCCGTTCCCCCGAGGGCTTCAGGATAACAGGTCAGAAGACAAGCGCGTAGGGGACAGGTCTGATGACACCTCCGGGAGGCGAGGTCACGATCTTTCCCATCCACCAGATAGACGACGAACCCCCTCCGTCAAGGTTAAGGGCGTCCACCAGGCCGAGCCTCTCGGCCACTGCCGCAGTTTCGGCGATGGTCGCCCCGTTGCTGTGCCAGGGATCCCTCCCGTCGATGACCACGAACCAGACCTTCTCCCCGTCGCTACCTACGAAGGACCTCGGATGGGGGACAGACAGGGTCCTGGGGCTGAAACCCTCGGGGTCGAAGACACGGGCCCCTTTTTTTATCAGCATCGGCCCCGCCTGAAGAACATGATCGAGCCCGCTGAAACCCTGGTCTACCCATTGGGTCCTCAAAGACACAGGGGTTCCCGGGGTCGTGTTCCTGAGCAGTTCGCCGGCGCCTCCACGGGCAATTACGAGGAAGCCCTCCCTGGTCACGAAGTGGTTCGATGCAGAAGAGTGCCTTACCCCGGAAACGACCCCTTCCTTTACGGTCAGTTCCCAGCCGTCGACAGGTGCTCCCGTAACGTAGCTCCAGACATCGGGGGTGAAAAGGCCGATCCCATTCAGGGGCGGGGTGCTGTTAATGGTACTGACTCCAAGTTCCTTATCCCCTATGGAGATGAAAGCCCTGAAGTCCCCTCTTCCGAAGTGGACCTTTGAGCCGTCGCGATCCCACCCAATGGCCGATCTTGCCCCGTGGGGTCCGCTGAGAGGCCTGGAGTCTATTACGAGGGAGCCTACTATCCTGGTCCCGCTGAAGAACCCGCCGTTGATCGCTCCTTCAGCATCGGAGTTTACGGCGATCAGGTCCAGGGGGAGCCTCTTCCCTGATATGGACGCTGCTGTGACTATCCTGGGAGGGGAGTTGGAGGGGTCGAATCCCAGGGCTGCGAAGAAGAGAGCCCTGCCCGGATCGGTACTGAAGGGCACAACGGTCATCTCCGGAGAGGGTATCTTCATCATGGTCTCCCAGGCCTCCATGTAGTGCCGAAAGGGCCCGACCCTGACGACCCAGGACCACTCGAGGGCTTGCACCTCCGCTGCCAGCCCCATCCCCCGCAGGATCGCAGCCGCCCGCCCGGCCTCTTCCGGTGTCTCGAACTCAACGGACTGGACCCCCCACTCGGAGGGCGGTCTTCCCACATGTTCCCGGTGAAGGACGAGAACAGAGTTCTCTCCGGTGAACTCTTTCTTCCAGGAAAGCCTGCGGGTGCACTCTCCGAGCCAGGATCGCAGTGAAGAAAGGTCCTGGACTGAAATCTCGCCCCAGGGTTGCTGGAGGAACTGCTCCGGAGGGGTAGGCTGTATCTGGGTGGCCAGGGTCATGTAGGGTACTATGAAAACAGGAAGATCAGGCCATCTCCCAGGGGCGAGAGAGTTCACAATAAAAGCTTCGTGGCGAAGGCCCATAGCCTGGAGGGAGAACATTACCGCCTCGGCCCTGGTAGCCTCAATATCGGGGTAGAAGCGCTCCGAGGGGTTCAGGATCCCGAGGGCGGCCGCCGTCTCTACGGAACGCCGGAAGGGGTGATCGTGCCTTGTGTCGGCGAAATGGATCTCTCCAGGCCACTCGGGGAGCCCCAGGGAGGAGACTATGACGTCTATCAACTCTCCCCTGGTGGCTGCCGCAGACGGCCAGGCCCCAACAGCCACGAGAAAGGCAGAGAGCAAGGCGATCGCTGTCTGTACCGTCGTAGGTCTTCCTTTCATCCCGGTCATCCCTCCCGGTCACTCGGGGGTTCTCGGACTGAAAAACCTCCCCCTTGGAGCCTATTGTAATCTACAAAAGGAGATGTATAATCCGCGAAAGATAGCCGATCATCAAGAGCACGACCTTCGGCATTGCTCCAGGGACGGCGCCAGAAAGCCCCTTGAAGGCCCCCGGGCGCCGGTTCTTCGGAAGGAACCTCGGCGGAGTCGGAAGGAATAACGAGACAGTCTGGCGGGGTTAACCCCAAAAGGCCGCGAGAGCGGGAAAGGGAGCGACGGCAGGACGCCGGGCTCGAAACTGCGGAGGTGAAGTCTGTCGAAGGACTGGATGAAGGGGCATATCACCAGTCATGACACCGGCCGAAAGGGCGGTGTATCAATCAACGCAGGGGGCGAAAATAGTGAAGAAGGAAGATCCTGGATCATCCTTCAATCGCGCAAGGCCGGTCCGGCGGATCGGCATCACGTTCAACCTGAAGAAGAGAGGCCTTCTTCAGGGCGAACCCGACGACCGTTACGAGGAGTATGACTGCCTGGAAACGGTCGAAACCCTCGAGAGGGAGATCTCCCGGCTCGGTTTCGAGACGGTGCGTTACGAACAGGACGAGACCTTCCTGGAGAAGATCTCCCGGGATACCCCGGATTTCGTTTTCAACATAGCCGAAGGCCGTGGAACCACAAGAGGAAGGGAATCGCAGGTGCCCTGCATCCTTGAGAGCCTTGGCATTCCTTTCTCCGGTTCCGATTCCACCGCCATTGCCATCACCCTTGACAAGTGGCTGACCCATCACGTGCTTGCTGGAGGAGGAGCGAAAGTTCCCGATCTGTACATGTTCTCCACCGAGGGCGATCTGGGTCGGTCCATCTCCATTTTTGAAAAGCACTCCAAATACATAGTCAAGCCGAGGTGGGAAGGCTCTTCCAAGGG
>LGGV01000074.1 GCA_001509095.1 Synergistales bacterium 58_81
CGCCGTCCTTGACGAGTTTGCGCAGCAATTCTACGAGATCAGTGGTCATACGTATGGTATAGTGACTGCTGGGCTGGTGGCTCCAGTCGATCACCTGGAGGTCGCTTTTCAGGTCGGCCGGGAGCATCTCTACCAGGTCCTGGGCGGAGAGAGTGGGGACATAGCCGTTCTGTTTCGAGCTGAAGGTCATGCTGATGGTGCCGCCGGTCCCAACAAAGGCAATCTTATCACGGTGCGGCATTGGTCCACCTCCCTTGTCCGGATAAGTTTACCACTTTTCTGTTACTGGCAGAGTAAGGGTTGTCTAATTCCCCCCAGGGGGTGAAGCATAAGATGAAGATCGTGATAATCGGAGCCGGAGAGGTAGGGTTCAGTGTCGCTTCCAGCCTTTCGCAGGAGGGGCACGATATCACCGTTGTGGAGAGCAACGACGAGAGGGCCGCCAAGGCCGAGAACGAGCTCGACGTAATGGTTGTAAGGGGGAACGGTTCCAGACCTACGGTGCTCGAACAGGCGGGCATCTGTCCCGGCTGCGACACGGACCTCCTGATAGCCTGCTCCAACCATGACGAGGTCAATATAATGGCCTGCTGGATCGCCCGTCGTGCCGGGGTGAAGAGAGTGATCTCCAGGGCACGAGGGATGGAGTATACCGACAGTCCCACCTGGGCGAAACAGTTGGGGATAGACGTAATGATCTCGCCGGAGAGGTCCGTTGCCAGGGAGATAGAGGAGTTCCTCTCAATAAGCTCTGCCGTCCACACCGCAGAGTTTTTTGGGGGAAAGGTGGGGGTTTATGCATTCAGGGTCAGCTCCGATTCGGCCCTCATGGGAATACCCCTGAGGGATCTCCGTCGTATCCACCCGAAGATCACTGCCCTGGTCGTCTTTATCGAAAGGTATGGAAAGGGTTTCGTGCCATCGGGAGAGGACAGGCTCGAGGCTGATGACCTATGCTTCACGGTTACCTCAAAATCCCAGGCCCAGGACATGGAGGAGCTGTTCACGAAGAAGAAGACCCCGGAGCTGAGAAGGGTTATCATCATCGGGGGAGGGAAGATCGGCTACCAGGTGGCCAGGAGGCTCGAGATAAGATACCCCAAGCTCGACATCAGGCTCATAGACCAGGACCGCGAGAAGTGCGAGAAGCTCTCTAGGGAGCTCGAGAGGTCGATAATAATTCATGGGGACGGCATGGACGAGGAACTTCTCAGGTATGAGGGGGTCGATGAGGCTGACGGTTTTGTAACGACAACCGCCGACGATGAACATAACCTTCTGATCGGCGTGGTCGGAAAGGCTCTTGGGGCCAGTAAAAGCGTAGCGGTGGTAAGACGGGCACTGCTCATGAAGCTTACGGATTACATTGCCGTCGATTCTATGGTCAACCCCAACCAGGCCCTGGCGACGGTTATAATGAGGCAGGTCCGCTACCCCTTTGGAACAGGCGCACTCTCTATCATTGACAAGATCGACGCCGAGGTTCTGGAACTTTCGATCCCTCACGGCAGCAAAGCCTGCGGGAAGAGGATAATGGACCTGGGGCTTCCAAAGGGCATACTGATAGTCCTTGTCTCGAGGAACGGAGAGATGTTCGTGCCGTGGGGGGATGACGATCTCAAGGAGAATGACGAGGTCCTCATCTTCGCCTCGGAAGAGCTGATGCCCAGGGCGGTCGAGGTACTGGGGGTGGAGTAGTGTGAGGCTGGCCGTCGTTGCAAAGGTCCTCTCTCTTCTCTGCCTTATCGTCTCGCTGTTCATGGTGTTCCCCATGGCATGGTCCCTGGCGGACGGTTCGAACGATCTTTCGGCCTTGCTTGGTGGCATGGGTACCGGGCTGGTAGTTTCGGCGGTCCTTTTTGCTGCCGGTTTCAAGGCAAAAGCAAGGGACCTGGGCGTACGCGAGGCCTTCGCCGTGGTCTCTCTCTCGTGGGTCTTTGCCTCGGCTATTGGTGGGGTGCCCTACCTTCTGAACGGGACGGTCTCCAGCTTCACCGATGCCTTTTTCGAGGCCATGTCCGGTTTCACAACAACCGGTGCTTCCATTTTGACGGATATCCAGTCCAATCCAAGGGGCATACTCTTCTGGCGAGATCTCACCCATTGGCTCGGGGGCATGGGGATCATAGTTCTCAGCCTGGCGATCCTGCCCTTCCTGGGAGTAGGCGGGATGCAGCTCTACAAGGCGGAGGTGCCCGGGCCCGTGCCGGAGAAGATCACTCCACGGGTCCGCCAAACGGCACTTTTGCTCTGGGGAGTCTATGTTCTGCTTTCCGCGCTTCAGGTCGGGGCCCTGATGCTTGGGGGGATGGACCTCTTTGAATCGCTGACCCACACGTTCGGTACGATGGCGACCGGAGGGTTCTCCCCGCTCAACGGAAGTATCGGCCAATACGGGAACCCGTACTTCGAATGGGTGATAACCCTTTTCATGTTCCTGGCGGGGGCCAATTTCGTACTTCATTATCTTGCTCTTAAGGGTGATCTTGGCGCATGGTGGCGTGACGAGGAGTTCCGTTTCTATGCAAAGATCACAGTAGTATCCGTTCTGGCCGCCACTGCGATCCTTTTCGCCACAGGGACCTACGGAACCTTGTTCGATTCTTTCCGTTACGGGGCTTTCCAGGTCGTCAGCATTCTGACAACAACCGGTTATGTTACCTCTGATTACGAACTTTGGCCCTTCTTTGTCCAGTACCTTCTATTGTTCCTGATGTTTGTCGGAGGATGCGCAGGATCGACCGGGGGCGGGATAAAGAACATGAGGATAATGGTTCTTATGAAACACGTTGGCGCCGAATTAAAAAGGCTCCTCCACCCCAAGGCCATTTTTACCGTAAGGATCGGGGGCAGGGTCCTGGAGAGGGAGGTCATATCCTCGGTAACGGCCTTTTTTGTGATGTACATCGGGCTATTCTCCCTTGCCGCCATGGTAATGGCCGCCCTGGGTCTGG
The DNA here is from genome assembly GCA_001509095.1 of Synergistales bacterium 58_81. Classification (GTDB taxonomy): domain Bacteria; phylum Synergistota; class Synergistia; order Synergistales; family Thermovirgaceae; genus 58-81. Next base: position 2,955 of record LGGV01000074.1, read on the forward strand.
ATGTTCTGACGGCCGTCGCCAGCGTAGCGGCAACAATAGGCAATATTGGCCCAGGGCTAGGTTCAGTAGGGCCCGCAGAGAACTATGCCCATATCCCTGTGGCGGGAAAGTGGGTCCTCTCCTTCTGCATGCTTCTGGGAAGGCTCGAGATCTACACAGTGATGATGCTATTCCTCCCCGGGACCTGGAGGAGGTAGGAAAGAACGCAACTCGTGACTCGTGACGGGAAAAAACCGGAAGATCCAGGCGTCAGGAGACAGGCGACAGGAAAGGCAAAAAAGGGACGCGTAACTTGGAAAAGCAGTTATTCGTGAATCGGGATCTGGGGGTCACATGCTTGTCATTCCGAACATGCATGTCATTCCGAACCCGCCGGCAGGCGGGTGAGGAATCTGCGTTTGGGTTTTCGATTCACGAATTTGCCTTTGGTTATCGAGTTACGCGTCACGAATCACGTTGTTTTTAATACCCCAGCTCCTCCCCGACGATAACGACATGTACATCGCGGCCGAAGGGGGCTCTCTCAAGGACAAGGGTGGCCCGGCAGAACCGGTTGGGGACCTTGCAGTTGACACAGAAGCCGGTGTTTGCGCAGGGGATGTCTATGCCCTTGCTGATGGCGTTAAGTGGCGTGGCCACGTCCCTTATCCTCTGGATGGCGGAATGTACATCGCGACTGACCTTGTTGATGCCCACGACAAAGATGATCCGGTTCCTTGCCCAGGCCATGGCTGCCACTCGGTTGCCCGTTCCGTCGATGTTCACCAGCGTTCCGTCCAGGGTGACCCCGTTGGAGCTGGAAAGGAATACATCACTGGCGTTCTCCTCTTCCCATCTTCTCGGTCTGTCCTCCGGGGCGAGAGACGGGTCCCAGTGCTCGAACACCCTGCAATCCCTGGCCTGGAGCTCTTCGAAGAGCCCCAGTTCCCGGATGGTGGATGATCCGGGGACCCCTACGGAAGATCCCTCCGGGAC
>LGGV01000013.1 GCA_001509095.1 Synergistales bacterium 58_81
GGGAGGACCCCTGAGGGGAACATCATACTGGCTGACGAGATATCGCCTGACACTTGCAGGCTCTGGGATGCCTCGACCGGTGAACCCCTGGACAAGGACCGGTTCAGGAAAGACCTCGGGAACGTGCTGGGATCCTATCATGAGATCTGGAGGAGAATTACAGGGAGGGAGAAGAGATGACTTTTCTCGCAAGGATACTTGTATTCCCCCGGGAGGGTGTTCTTGACACCCAGGGGAAGGCCGTCGAAAAGTCCCTGAACAGGATCGGTTTCGGGTCCGTAAGAGAGGTAAGGGTCGGCAAGTACATCCAGGTGCTGCTGGAGGCCGATTCAGAGGCCGATGCCGCAGCAGCAGCCGAATCCATGTGCGGAGAACTGCTAGTGAACGACCTGATCGAGGATCATACCGTCCAGGTGGGACCATGGAAGCCATGAGAACGTCGGTGATCGTTTTCCCGGGCAGCAACTGCGACCGTGATGGACAGTGACAGATCTGGTATGGCATGAGCACACCACCCTCCCCCGGGATACAGGACTGGTGGTCCTTCCCGGCGGGTTCTCCTACGGGGATTACCTGAGGTGCGGGGCCATTGCCGCAAAATCCCCGATCATTGATGCAGTAATAAAACATGCCTCCTCTGGTCTCCCTGTCCTGGGCATATGCAACGGATTCCAGATACTGACCGAAATAGGACTCCTCCCCGGAGCGCTCCTGGCCAACACCTCCCTTGATTTCATATGCGACTTCTGCCACGTAAGAGTTGAAAGGGAAGACACCCCCTTTACCGGTCACTACAGGAAGGGCGAGGTACTCCGGATCCCGATCGCCCACTACGAGGGAAGGTTCTATCTCCCCGAGGAGCAGCTCCGGGCCCTGGAAGAAGAGGGGCTCGTTGTGTTCAGGTACTGCAGCCCCGAAGGGGTGACAGGGGAGGACTTTACCCCTAACGGATCACCCAATGGGATAGCCGGCATTATCAACAGAAAGGGTAATGTGCTGGGCATGATGCCACACCCGGAACGGGCGACGGAGAGCCTGCTCGGTTCGTCGGACGGTGCTCCCCTGTGGGCATCGGTCAACAGTTGGATCAGGGGGAGGTTGGGAGTATGAGACCCGATCACAGGGCAGCCGGCCTCAGTGATGCAGAATACGGCGAGATAATAAGGACCCTCGGGCGAGAACCTGAACACGCCGAACTGATGATCCTTGGTGTGATGTGGTCGGAACACTGCAGTTACAAATCCACGAGACGGCTGCTCTCTTCGCTCCCCACAAGCGGAGAAGCAGTCGTACAGGGCCCCGGTGAGAACGCCGGGATCGTGGATATTGGAGAAGGCTGGGGGATAGCCTTCAAGGTGGAGAGCCACAACCACCCTTCGGCGGTGGCTCCCTACCAGGGTGCAGCAACTGGCGTCGGAGGTATTATCAGGGATGTTCTGGCCATGGGGGCCAGGCCGGTGGCCCTCCTGGACGGACTATGCCTTGGGGGGCAAAGCTGCCCCGAGGCAGCTGCCCTTGCTGACGGGATCGTGAAGGGCATCGCCGGTTATGGTAATGCCGTGGGCGTTCCGACAATTGGCGGGAAAACCCTTTACGACGGATGCTACAACAGCAATCCTCTGGTCAATGCGATGTGCCTGGGCCTTGTTCCGCTCGATGGCATCGTCAGCTCCAGGACGGCAAGACCGGGTCAGCTGGCAGTGCTTATAGGCTCGAGGACCGGAAGGGATGGGATCGCTGGTGCTGCCTTTGCTTCTTCCGGATTGGCCGACGATACCAGGTCAAGCCGGCCCCAGGTCCAGATAGGCGACCCCTTTGTGGAAAAGCTTCTGGTAGAGTGCTGTCTCGAGATCCACTCGAAAGGCCTTATCGTGGCCATGCAGGACATGGGAGCAGCGGGTATCACTTCCTCCTCGAGCGAGATAGCCGCAAAGAGCGGGACCGGAATACGGATCAACGCCGACCTGGTGCCGCTCAGGGAGGAGATGGAGCCCTGGGAGATCGCTCTGTCGGAGTCCCAGGAGAGGATGCTACTGATAGCTGAGGAGGAAGCCCTGGAGGAGATAGGATCGATCGCTGACCGATGGCAGCTGGACTGGGCAGTCATAGGGGAAGTGACCGATGACGGCCTCTTTGTCATGACCAAAGGAGGAAGGGAGGTGGTGAGCCTTCCCGCAGAAATGGTGGGAGGCGGCTGCCCCTCCGTTCAATGGCCTTCCCGTAAACCCTCCGGAGGGGTAAAAGGGCGCGGAGTTCCTTCGGGACTCCTCGATCCTCCCGAGACGGCACGTTGCCTTTCGACGATCCTTGAGGACCCCAACCTTGCCGAACGATCCAGGATCTATCGACAGTACGACTATATGGTCCAGACCAATACGGTCGTCCCCCCCGGGAACAGCGTTTCAATATTTAGGGTCAGGGAGAACCGGAGCTTCGTGGCAGTAACAATGGAGGTCGATCCCTGGAAATGCAGCCTGGACCCCTTTGCAGGAGCCGCAGAGACCTTCCTCAAGGCTCTGAGACCTCTGTGGGTTAGCGGTGCGAAACACCTGGGGATGACGAACTGCCTGAACTTCCCCTCGCCGGAAGACCCGGAAAATCACTGGATCCTGGAAAGGTCGGTAAGCGGTCTGGCGGCCGTTGCCCGCGATCTGGCCTGCCCGGTCGTTTCGGGGAACGTAAGTCTCTACAATGAAAGCCCCTCCGGAAAGATCCTTCCCAGCCCTCTCGTTGCCGTCGTGGGTCTCCAGGACTGCAACAGCCCACCTCTCCGCGACAGTGCGACCCTAGAAGCCGGATCGGTGTTCTTAGTGGGCGATACCCAGGGGACTTTGGGGGGGGGTGCCTTCTCAAGGATCATTACCCCTGGAGCAGAACATAACCCTGGAGACTACGTCCCATTGAAGGAAAAGGATTTCATGGAAAGGGCCCTGAAGACAGTTCGGAAGGAGGCTGCCGCCGCAGGCCGTGCGATAGCGGGAGGAGGTTTGATGACCTCCCTGGCGAAGATGTGCATCAAGGCGGACATAGGTATAGGCCTTGACAGTGCCGTCCTTGATAGCGACCCCGAATGCCTCTTCGGGGAGTGGGGACCCCGGGCTGTATACCTGGTCCCTGAAAGATCGACAGAACTGTTCCTGTCGTGCTGGGAGGGTTTCCCTGTCAGAAGGATCGGCGAAATAACCCCCGGCGGTCTCACCCTTGATGGCCATGAGATGCTTCCGGAAGAGACAAGGGCCGAAAAGGCAGGGAGGAAATAATAATGTGCGGGGTTTTTGGAGCCTTCTGCAAGAACGGCAGCTCCGTGCTTGAGGATGTGTACCTGGGCCTTTACGCTCTGCAGCACAGGGGGCAGGAATCGGCCGGCATAGCCTGGAATTCAGAAAATGGCGACGAGGTCAACTCCATAAAGGGGATGGGGCTTGTACACATTGCCCTCGACCAGAAACAGCTGGCCTCCATCAGAGCCAACTCCGCGATCGGTCATGTCAGGTACTCCACCACAGGTTCATCGGGACTGGCCAACGCCCACCCTATCACCGCCAACTACTCCATGGGATCTGTTGCCATTGCACACAACGGGAACATTACCAATGCAACGGGGATACGAAACATGCTCGAATCCCGTGGTGCCATCTTTCAGTCCACAACCGACACTGAAACCATCATCCACCTGATGGCCCATCAGTCTCACAAACCTCCACTGGATGCGCTGGTCGACGCTCTCAGACATCTAAAAGGCGCCTACAGCCTCGCCGTACTTCTTGGGAACCGGCTCGTCGCGGCCCGGGACCCCTGGGGCTTCCGCCCCCTGGTCCTGGGAAGGCGTGAGGACACTACTTACGTGGCATCCGAGAGCTGCGCCCTGGACATAGTAGGAGCAACATTGGTCAGGGATTTGGAGCCCGGAGAGATGATCGTGATCGACGAGACTGGCATAAAGAGTCTGAGGATCCCCGTTCAGGCCTCAAGAAAGTACTCCTGTGCCTTTGAATACGTCTACTTTGCCAGGCCCGACAGCGTGATCGACGGAAAATCCGTCTACGAAGTGAGAAAGACCCTTGGGTGCAGGCTTGCGAACAGTTCTCCCTGCCCCTCGGCAGAGATCGTCACCGGAATGCCCGACAGCGGGACCATAGCGGCAATGGGTTTCGCCGAGTGCTCGAAACAGCGCTACGAAACGGCCATAGTAAGGAACAGGTACATCGGACGGACCTTTATCCAGCCCACCCAGAGGGTCCGTACCCTTGGGGTGAGGATCAAGCTCAACCCCATCAAGACCCTTATCGACGGAAAGGATCTTGCTGTCGTGGACGATTCGATAGTCAGGGGTACCACAGTCGAAAGGGTCATTTCCATGATAAGGCAGGAGGGAGCCGCCAGGGTGCACATAAGGATCGCATCTCCCCCCGTCCGCTTCCCCTGCTACTACGGCATCGACACCCCTACCTGCGAAGAGCTGGCGGCAGCAAGACTCGACATAGACGCTCTCCGTTCAGAGGTTGGAGCGGATTCACTGAATTATCTGGGCATTGAGGATCTCCTATCCGCCATCGGGCTTCCTCCATCGGATATTTGCACTGCCTGCTTCAGTGGAGAATACCTTGACGGAGGAGAGGACAATGGAGTGGACCTATGAGAGAGCAGGCGTAAGCCTCCAGAGAAGCGACGCCTGGATAGACCTTGTTCGAAAGATCGCATCCAGGGCATCCTCTCCGAATGTCCTTTCGGGGATCGGGGGCTTCTCCGGACTTTATAGGTTAGGCGGGGGCAAAGTGCTTGCCGCCTGCACCGATGGCGTGGGGACCAAGCTGGAAGTGGCCCGAATGACGGGGTCATTCCGGGGCCTCGGACAGGATCTGGTGGCCATGAACGTGAACGACCTGGTCACCTGCGGAGCGCACCCGATCTTCTTCCTGGACTACATTGCCTGCGGTCACCTGGACGCCGATATCTTCGGACCTGTGATGGAGGGCGTTGCCGAGTCCTGTTCATCCTGCGGCTGCGCCCTTCTGGGAGGCGAGACGGCAGAAATGCCGGGCGTCTACCATCCAGGTTACTTCGACCTCGCCGGATTCGCCGTGGGCATCGTAGAAGAAGCCTGCATAATCGACGGGGCACAGGTCTCGAAGGGGGACGTACTCCTGGGACTGGCAAGCTCCGGCTTGCACAGCAACGGCTTCTCGCTGGTGAGGAAGTGCCTCCTTGATGGGGATGAAGCCCTTGCGATGGATCATATCGTCCCCGGAGACGGGAAGCCCCTCTCGGAGGTTCTGATGAGACCAACCCGCCTATACGTCAAGGCGGCTCTGGAGGCGGCATCGTCAGGGGCCGTAACGGGCATGGCACACATTACCGGTGGCGGACTTGAAGAGAACATCTTCAGGATACTTCCTGGGCCGTTGAGACCGAAGATCGACTTCTCCACCTGGGAACGTCCGCCGGTTTTCGGCCTGCTAAGGGAAAGCGGGGTGGATGAGAAGGAGATGAGGAGGGTATTCAACCTCGGGATAGGTTTCGTTCTGGTTGTCAGACCCCGGGATGTGCAGATGGTCTCGTCGATCCTCGGAGGTTTGGGGGAGACTGTATACGTCATAGGAGAGGTCTCATCATGAAACCCACAATGGCTATCCTCATATCCGGAAGGGGCACGAACATGAACACCATAGTCGACAACTGCCACGATGGGCTGATAAACGCCGAAGTGGCATTTGTGGCCAGCGACAACCCCGACGCGGCTGGACTCCACTCCGCAAGGCAAAAGGGGATACCTACCCGCATTCTACCCTACTCCTCCCAGGGCAGGCGCGACGCAGAGAGATGTCTCGTGACGCTGCTCGAGGACCATTCCGTGGGATGGCTGATTCTTGCCGGTTTCATGAGGATTCTCTCACCGGGATTCGTCGTCCCCAGGAGGGGGAGGATCGTCAATATCCACCCTTCCCTCCTCCCCTCCTTTCCAGGCCGGGACTCCATCAGGGAGGCTTTCGGGCACGGCGTGAAATTGACGGGCGTAACTGTCCACCTCGTTGACGAAGAAGTGGACCACGGGGAGATACTTGCCCAGGAGCCCGTCAGGATACTCCCTGGTGATACACTTGAAGAGCTGGAGGAGAGGATCCACCAGGCAGAGCATGTCCTCTATACAAGAACCCTGATCGACCTGCTTGGCCGATCAGGATGAAAGGAGAGCTTGCCATGGGGCAGAAACGTGCGCTGATATCGGTCTTTGACAAGAGCAACGTGGCCGTGTTGGCCAGGGATCTTGCGGACCTGGGGTGGGAGATAATATCCAGTTCGGGTACCGCCAGGCACATCAGGGAGGCGGGGCTCCCCGTCAAGGAAGTTGAGGACCTTACGGGATACCCCCACATGCTGGGAGGAAGGGTCAAGACCCTCCACCCCTCTGTCTTCGGCGGAATCCTCGCCAGGAGACACTTTGAGGGTGACCTGATCGATGTGGAAAAATTCGGGATCCCGATGATCGATATGGTGGTTTGCAACCTCTACCCCTTCGAAGAGACCTTCAAACAGGGTGCCGACCTGGACGAACTTCTCGAGAACATCGACATCGGGGGCGTCACCCTCATAAGGGCAGCAGCCAAGAATTTCCGGCATGTAATTCCCGTAACGGACCCTGAAGACTACAGTGTAGTGGCGGAGGAGATCCGGTCCGAGGGCAATGTCTCTCTCCCCACCAGAGAGAGACTGGCCCTTAAAGCTTTCCTGAAAACCGCTTGCTACGATTCGGTCATTCACGAGGGTCTCTCGAGGTGCTGCGGTCCTGAAAGGGAGTCTTTCCCTTCTCTCACAGTTCTGCCGCTGAGCAGAAAGATAGAACTCCGATACGGGGAGAATCCTCATCAAAGGGCCTCTCTCTTTACTCACCCTCTTGAAAAGACCCCCTGGAGACTTCTCTCCGGAAAGCCCCTGTCCTACAACAACATCCTCGATCTGGACTGCGCCATGAGGAGTATGGCCCTTCTCCAGTCTGACTGTGCCTGCATTATCATCAAGCACACAACACCCTGCGGCATCGCCGTGGCAGACGATGCCGCCTCGGCATACCTGAGGGCCTTCGAATGCGATCCCGTATCTGCATTTGGCGGGATAATAGCCTTTACCAGGGAGATGGACGGTAATGCCGCACGGCGCGTATTGGACCAGTTCGCCGAAGTCATAGTGGCGCCGTCCTTCTCGGAGGAGGCAGCACTGATACTGGTCTCGGAAAGGCCCAATCTCAGGCTCCTTGAGTGGAACGGAGGAAAGGTCGCCGGGCCCTCCTTCGTCAGCACCTGGAGCGGGACCCTGATGCAGGATGATGTCCTGCCCCCGCTGCCTGACCCCGGATCCGGGGAATGGGTGGGGCAACCAAGGCCCGACCTCTGGGAAGACCTGATCCTTGCCTGGAAAGCGGCAGCCTTGAGCAAGAGCAACTCCATTTCGCTAGTAAGGGAAGGTTCTACCGTCGGTCTCGGAAGGGGCTTCACCAGCAGGGTCGATGCCGTGAGGTGGGCCTGTATGCAGGCTGATGGGAAGGCCGTTGGAGCAGTGATGGGTTCCGATGCTTTCTTCCCCTTCCCTGACAGTCTTGAGATAGCCGCCGATGCGGGAGTGGCGGCGGTAATCCAGCCTGGAGGATCGATAAGGGACGAAGAGGTCAGTGAAGCCGCTATGCGGCTGGGTATCAGCATGTTCATCAGCGGCTGGCGGACCTTCCGCCACTGAACGGGGGTGAGACCATGAGAGTTCTTGTCCTGGGCGGTGGAGGCAGGGAGCACGCCCTTTGCTGGGCTTTCGCCGGATCCCCCTTGGTGAGCTCCGTCCATTGCGCTCCCGGTAACGCGGGAATAGAGAAGGCCGCCATTGTCCACCCAGTTGATATTTCGGATCCGGGGTCGATCCTCGACCTGGCAGGTACCCTGTCACCCGACCTTGTCGTCATTGGGCCTGAGGCTCCGCTTGTGGCTGGCGCTGCCGACGTACTGCGTAACAGGGGCTTTGACGTTCTTGGACCGGGAAAAGAGGGAGCCATGCTGGAGGGGAGCAAGGCCTTTGCGAAGAACTTCATGTCCAGGCACGGTGTGCCTACAGCAGGTTTCGATATCTGCGAGAACCTTGAACAGGCAGAGAAGGCCCTCCTGAAGAGGGAACCTCCCTACGTGGTAAAGGCCGACGGCCTTGCGGCCGGCAAGGGAGCCTTCGTGATCGACTCTTTCATGGAGGCAAGGGAGACCTGCGCTGGCCTCCTCGTCAAGATGTTTTTGGGACAGTCCGGGAAAAGAGTGGTTATTGAGGATCATCTCCCTGGTGAGGAGCTTACCGTGCTGGTGTTGACCGACGGGATCTCCTTCAGGATCCTTCCGACAAGCCAGGACCATAAGAGGGCCTTTGACGGCGACAAGGGGCCCAATACCGGAGGGATGGGGGCCTATTCACCCGTCCCGTGGGCGGACAAGCCTTTCATGGACAGAGTGATCAAAAAGGTCATCGAACCGACCGTGGCGGGGCTAAAGAAGGACTCGATCCCATTCAGGGGGGTCCTCTACTTCGGGCTGATGGTGGATCCCGCCGGAGAGGTGAGAGTCCTGGAGTATAACGTCCGTATGGGCGACCCTGAGACACAGGTGGTCCTTCCAGCTTTCGGCGGTGATCTCGCCCTTCTGGCGGCATGCTGTGCCAGGGGGAGCCTCAAAGATGCGCCCTGCCCGGGACCTTCAAGGACAGCCGTCGGTGTTGTACTCGCTTCCGGGGGCTACCCTGGCCCCTACGATTGTGGGTTCCCCCTGTCTGGTCTTGACCGGGCTGAGATGGAAGATGGCACTTTCATCTTTCACTCCGGGACGGCCAGGGATGGTTCCGGCAGACTGATCACATCGGGGGGAAGGGTCCTTACCGTTGTGGGAACGGGAGAAGACATACAGGCGGCCCGTTCGGGAGCCTACCGTGCAATTGAAAGCATCCGTTTCGAGGGCGCCAGGTTCAGAAGCGATATAGCCCTGAAGGGAGGAAGATCACCTTGGAAGGACCGGTCGCAGGAATAGTGCTCGGGTCCGTTTCGGACCTGGATCTGGGGGTCAAGGCCAAAGAGGTCTTTGAGACCCTGGGAATACCCTATGAGATAACGGTGGCCTCGGCCCACCGGACACCCGATGACGTAGTCAACTACGCGAGGAACGCGAAGGCAAGAGGGATCAAGGTCATTGTTGCCGTGGCGGGTCTTTCGGCAGCTCTTCCGGGGGTGATAGCAGCCCATACCACCATACCGGTGATCGGCGTCCCCGCACCGGCGGGGACCCTTGGGGGGATCGATGCGCTGCTGTCGATCGCCCAGATGCCGCCTGGAGTCCCGGTGGGTGCCATGGGAATTGGTGCCGCCAGGAACGCTGCTCTCTTTGCGGCAAGGATCATATCCCTCTTCGATGACAAGGTCCACGAGAAGGTCTGGGAAGACACAGCCTCGGCGAGGCTGAAGGTAACCGAGTCCAGGAAGGAGATCAGCGACCTCCCGCTGGCCCCTTCCTCGGCCTTCAGGGAGCTCTAGCATTTGCAGGATCGACACCCTCCTTACAACAGCTGGTCCCGTTGGCTCAGGAGGAGATGGGGGACGGAGGTCCGGAAGATACCCCTGGACACGGGGATGGGCTGTCCCAACAGGGACAGCGACCTCCTCGGCGGGTGCATTTTCTGCGATGCAAGGGGGGGCGGTTCAGGCGCCTTTCTCAGGAGCGAGGACCTGGAAACGCAGATCCGCAGCGGTTTTGAAAGGATCCAGAGGAAGGGCCGTGACGTCATGGCCCTTCTCTACTTCCAGAGCTACTCGTCGACCAATACAGCCAGCAACTTCTTCCAGGAGCTGCTTGAAAGGACCCTTTCGCTTGCATCGGGACTTGGAAAGGTCGCAGGGGTCGCGGTCGGGGCAAGGCCCGACCAGGTTCCCGACGAGATACTTGACATGCTGGAGAGGATCTCCAGGGAGAGATCGATCGATGTCTGGATAGAGCTGGGTGTTCAGACCATGGACCCTTCGGGGCTGGATTGGCTGGAAAGAGGCCACGGGACATCCGAGGTCATTGATGTCCTTGCCAGGTCTTCCCGAAGGAGGATATTCACCTGCGCCCACCTTATCTCCGGGATCCCCGGAGAAAAAAAAGGGCAGCTCGCTGCCTCCTCTCTGCAGCTTTCGGACCTCGGGGTGGACGCCCTCAAGTTCCACCCGCTGTACGTCCTCACCGGGACCAGGCTTGAGGCCCTTTTCCGGTCAGGAACCTTCATTCCGCCGGAAGTCGAGGAGTACGTTCATGATGTTATCGAAGCTATCAGGTACATACCTGACAGGGTCATCCTCCAGAGGATCTCTGCAGACGCTTCCCCCCCGGAGCTGGTTTCCCCGTCATGGATCAGTCAGAAATCCATGGTCCTGTCCCTTGTACAGGAAGGCCTGAAGAGTCTTGGGGCCAGGCAGGGGGATCTTTACCCCTTTCGGTGAATGCCTATGTAGGCAAGAAAAAGCAGAACGGGAAGCAGAATGAACTTGCCGTAGCCCGAAAAGAACTCCCGGAAAAAGGGGATGTTGATCAGTAACTTTACCGCAAGCGCCAGTGTTACGGTAAAGAACAGGATCACCGTCAGGGGCGAACGTCCTCTGTCCTCCGTGTTTTTTCTTTTCTCTTCTCCTTCGTCGCTCAATACATATCACCTGCTTCCGCAACGGCTTTCAGGAGCGTGGCATCTCCGATATTGCCCCCGCTGATAATTATTCCGGTCTTTTTCCCTGCAAGATGGATCTTACCCGCCAGAACAGCGGCAACACCAACGGAACCTGCACCCTCCACCACCTGGTGGTGCCTGGAGTGCAGGAAAGCAATGGCCCTGGCGATCTCGCGCTCCGACACTTCCGCCACCCCCGACACGACCTTTCTTATCACCGGGAAGAGGAGCCTGGAAGCAGCCCCGGAAAGGGCGTCGGCATAAGTATCGCTCTCCTCTACGGGGACGACCTCTCCCTTTTCCCAAGCCACTTTCCATGAAGGGTTGGTCGAGGCGTGCACTCCAACTACCTCTATGCCCGGTCTGAGGGCTCTGGCAGCGGTGGCGACACCGGCGATAAGCCCTCCCCCGCTGATGGGGACAATTAAAAGGTCCAGGTCGGGCACGTCCAACAGGAACTCAAGACCGAGGGTGCCCTGGCCGCAGACGATATGGTGATCCTCGTAGGCGGAGACGTAGACAAGCTTCTCTCTTTCAGCTGCCGCCTTGGCCTCTTCCTCTGCTTCGTCGTAGAAGCGGCCGATAACCCTCAGCTCCACCATTCCCTTACCTCTGGAGAGGATGGCATCTCTCTTTGTCTGGGGGCACGAACCGGGGACGCAGATGACAGCCCTCACGCCTAGAAGGTTAGCGGCCATTGCCACTCCCTGTGCGTGATTTCCGGACGAGGCCGTGATGACGCCTCTATCCTTCTCCTGCCCTGAAAGAGAGTACATCTTGTTGAGGGCGCCCCTTACCTTGAAGGAACCGCAGAGCTGCAGGTTCTCCAGCTTGAGGAACACTTCAGAGCGTGCAGCCTCCGAAAGGGGTAGGGACATCTCAACAGGAGTTCTCCTGATCCTTCCTTCCAGGAATTTGGCAGCTTCCAGAACATCTTTCATCTCGGGCACTATGAGCATGAAGGGGTCCCTCCTTCCGCCGTCACATGGTCACCAGTGAACCGATCCCTCGTTCTATTGCCCTGACCAGGGCCAGATTGGCCGTCACGATATCCTGGAGAGCCATGCCCGTGGAGTCAAAGACGGTTATCTCATCTTCGCTCCTTCTTCCGGCCACATCACCGGAGATCACGCTCCCGATCTCGATCACATCGGATTCCCTGACAAGACCTCTCCTGAAGGCGGTCTGCATCTCGCCTATCTCAAGGGTCTGGACCTTGCTGTCAGCAACGAGACGGGAAAGGGGGAGTAGATCCTCGTCCAGCTCCTGCTTCCCCGAGAAGTCTGCTCCGATGGCGTTAATGTGGGTCCCGGGCCGGACCCAATCCTTCCTGATGTACGGTTCGTGGGAGGGAGTACAGGTCACGATCACGTCCGACGAGGAGACAGCCCCCTGGATATCTTCCATCCGGACGGCCGAGAGGGACACCCCCGGGTAAAGGGAAGACATCTCATTAACGAACCTGGAGAGCTTCTCCGGGTCCCTGCCTGCGATCCGAACCACCTCGATACCTGAAAGGACCTTCATCAGCCCATGGAGCTGGGCTCTGCCCTGGGCCCCGGAACCGACGATCAGCACCTCCCTGGACCCTTTCCTTGCAAGGTACCTGGCGCCCACGGCACCAGCGGCTCCAGTCCTTATCTCGGTAATTACCATTCCGTCCAGGATCCCCACGGGTCTTCCGGTCTCAATGCTAAGAACCATGACAAGCCCCGATACGGCGGGGATCCTCCTCTTGTCGGGGTTGTCTGCCACGTACCCGATGACCTTGAGCCCCGCCAGACCCGTTCTGGAAAGGAAGCCTGACTTGATGTCCATTTCCCGGAGCCCGCCATCGAACTCATGGGCGATTACCGGAAAAAGCTCGGCCTCGCCCCGGGAGTACTGCTCGTAGGCCGTCTCCACGGCGGGAATAACGTCCCTTATATCCAGTAATTTCTTTAGGTCTTCGCTGTTCAGGACCCTTATCTTGTACATTTCTTCACTCCTTCCGGAAGCGGTCCGTTCCGGAATACTATACCCCATCTCCGTCCACCGACAAAAAGGGGGACCCTCTGAGGGGCCCCCTTTTCGAGCCTGGAATACTACAGAAGCACCTTTAGGTGCCTCATTCGACCAGTCTGTAGGCCTTCGCCCCGCAGAGCGGGCAGGAGTCAGGGGCCCCTCCTTCTGCGATGTGGCCGCAGACAGTGCACAGGTAATAATCGAAGCTATCTCCCGAACCAAGGGCTTCCCTTGCCTTCTCGTAGAGACCCGCATGGACCTTTTCCGCTTCGCTGGCCAGTCTGAAGGACCTTTCCGCCTGCTTCTCCCCCTCAGCCACGGCATCTTCGATGAAAGCCGGGTACATGCTCTTGAACTCATAGGTCTCACCGGCAATGGCGGCATCAAGGTTCTCTGCGGTAGTGCCGATCATTCCCATGGAGCGCATGTGAGTGTGGGCATGTATCGTTTCGGCCTCGGCAGTGGCCCTAAAAAGCCTGGCTATCTGGTGAAAACCCTCATCATCTGCCTTTTTTGCGAAGGCCAGATACTTCCGGTTGGCCTGTGACTCACCGCTGAAAGCCTCCTCGAGGTTCTTCATCGTCTTCCCTCTCGTCAACTCTACCCCCCCTTTTGAAATCTTTTCAAATATACCAGCGGAAGCTCCCCCTTACAAGTATCATCCTGTCAATATCTACAGCCTTCCAAAATCTGCACCAGATCCCCGAGAACACCGTAGGCAGTATCGTACAGATCGGGTTTCTCCTGGGTCACGAGAACGGGTCCCATCAGGTCCGTCTGGAACCTGAGTACCGCTCCCCCGCCTCTTACCAGCGCGAAGGGGTGATCCATCGGAACCTCCTCGACTCCGACCTTTCCGTGGACCCCTCCTTGATCTCTCCATGCCCGACAGATCAGCTTCAGTCTCCGACCCGAACCGGCTGCCTTCCTTATCCTGTCGATACTTATATTGCGGATCCCTTCTCTTTCGACCTCAAGGGGCGTGATCTCGCCTTCGAGAAGTACGTTCGCCAGAGCTGCCACCTTGGCGGCTGCGTCCCAACCGTCAACATCGTTACCGGGGTCCGCCTCGGCCACACCTATCTCCTGGGCCTCCCGAACAGCCTGGTCGAACCCGGCTCCCTCCTCCATCCTTCCAAGAATGAAGTTCGTTGTAGAGTTCAGTATCCCGTCTACGGCGTCGATAACGCACCCTCTAAGGCAGGACCTGCTCAGGTTGAAGACGGGTGCGCCGTCCATGACCGTCGTCTCGAAGAGGAACTCCTTTCCGGCGTTCCTCGCAAGTTCCGAGAGCTCCCTGTAAGCAAAGGCTACGGGCCCCTTGTTTGCCGAAACTGCATGGCGGCCTCTCTTCAATGCCGTCCTGATATGGGTCGCCGCCGGTTCACCCCTTTTCTCTATCGAAAGGGTGGAAAGCTCCACAAGCACATCGTAATCAAGGGTGGAAGCAGCCTCCTCGGCTGTGATCCTGCAGAAGCTCCTTTCCTTCTCATTGAAACGTCCGAGGGTCTCCATGTCCTCCAGGGCCCGGTCCAGGTCGACTCCGTCACTTGAGACCATGGCGCCTCCTCTTCTCGTGACTATGCCTGCCGTAACAAGGCCGTCGAGCACCTCCATCGCGGGGAACCGGGACCTTTCCCGGGAAAGGATCCTTGCGACTGTTCTTCCTACATTCCCGAAGCCGATGAAGAGGACCCTCATGATCCTATTCCTTTCGCAACTTGCCTTCGGCAATATCTGTTACCGCTTCGAGAAGTCTCTGGACTTCATCGGCCGTATTGTACAGTGATACGCCGACCCTGGTGACCCCTCCTTTTTCAAGGAGGCCCAGGACCTCGATCGGGCGAACGGCATAGAAGTGCCCGTCCCAGGCGCAGATTCCCCTACGGTCGAGAAGGGTACAGACATCGATGGGGTCCATCCCCTCCATCGTGAAGGATACCGTGGGCACCCTCTTCCCCTTTCCAAAGTCAGGACCGACCACCTCGACCCCCTTGATGCCCTTGAGTCCACGGTAGATTTCCAGGCCCAGGATATGCTCGTACTCCCCTATCCTCTCCATTCCGGAGACAATTCTGGCACGCAGGGTCTCGCCTGTGCCGAAGGTGGAAATGTACTCCACAGCGGCCTTGACGCCTGCAATGGCTGCATGGTTGAGGGTCCCCGTTTCAATACAGTAGGGCGCATGCTGTTCCTGGGTCCTGAGGGTATACACGGGGATGCGGTCGAGAAGACCGTCCCGCGAATAGAGGACCCCTATATGGGTACCGTAGAACTTGTAGGCTGAACAGAGGAGGAAGTCAACCCCAAGGGCGTTTACGTCGATGGGGAAATGGGGAGCGTAATGGACCGCATCGACTAG
This sequence comes from Synergistales bacterium 58_81, assembly GCA_001509095.1. Classification (GTDB taxonomy): domain Bacteria; phylum Synergistota; class Synergistia; order Synergistales; family Thermovirgaceae; genus 58-81. The sequence continues at coordinate 15,077 of LGGV01000013.1, forward strand.
AAGCCAGGCTCCGACCTTGTGTGTCAACTCCCTGACCAGCCCGACCTCGTTCACGGTACCGAGGGCGTTGGAAGAAAAACCCATGGCGACAAGACGTGTGTTCTCGTTGATCTTGGTCCTGAGATCGTCGTAGTCCAGTGTCCCGTCCGGGAGAAGGGCTACCTCCCTGACGACAACACCTTCCTCTCTCAGGGAAAGCCACGGTCCCCGGTTGGCTTCGTGGTCAAGCTGGGTGATCAGTATCTCGTCGCCCGGGAAAAGGGCCTTGCCTATGCCCCTGCTCAGGGTATAGTTAAGGGTGGTCATGTTGTGGCCGAAGGAGATATTCCTGCCCCCGCCCGCACCCAGGAACGAGGCCATGGCTTCCCTGGCACCCTCGAGGAGTCTGTCCGACTCGTTCGTGGTCACGAAGAACCCGTGGGTATTGGAATTGCAGGTACAGTAGTAGGATACGACGGCGTCAATTACCGCCTGGGGGACCTGGGTCCCCCCCGGTCCGTCGAAGAAAGCCAGGGGGTATCCGTTGTGTTCTCTTGAGAGGGCGGGGAATTCCTTTCTCCGTCCCGGAATATCCATGTACTTGTCATCGATCTTCATCTGAAGCGGTCCTCCTTGGATATTTCCCCCGACAGGGGGAAGGGTCTCTTGCTCAAATACAATATATTGCATTCAATCCCAAAAGCAAACCCCCTTCAGGGCTCTCCTCAGGTCAAAACGGAAGGAGGTGGGATCTCGGGAACCCTTGATTTGGATCGATACCGGATACCGGAGGTGTTATGGATGAACGAAAGAACAGGCAAAATACTTGATTTCCTGGTAACCACGGACAGGGCGAAGACCGTACTCAGGAAGGGCTACCTGTGGGACGGCAGCCGAAGAGAAAGCATTGCCGAACACATGTGGCACCTTGCCCTGTGGGCGATGCTCCTCAAGGACGAGATCGGTTTTGAGACAGACCTATTGAGGACGCTCAAGCTCGTCCTGACCCATGACCTTGTCGAGATATACGCCGGGGACACCTACGCCTACGACGAAGCTGGCGTGGCAGCCCAGAGAGCGAAGGAAGAAGAGGCTGCGACGCGCCTCTTTTCATCACTTCCCGACGACCTGGCCGAGGAATTCCGGGGCCTTTGGGACGAATTTGAAGCCGAAAAGACCCTCGAGTCCCGCTTCGCCAGGTCCCTGGACCATATGCAAGGGTTTTTTCAGAATTGCATCTCCGGCGGGAAGTCCTGGAAGGAGAACGGGATCGTCAGGGAAAGGACCTTTCTCAGGACAGACCCGCCCCGCCGGGCCGACCCGCTGTTCGCCGAGATCCTCGATCACCTCTACAAGGTCGCCGATGAGGAAGACCTTTGGGGAGGAGAAAAGGAACGACATTGAACAACGGTCTTGATGCAAGTGCTTTCTAACCCATCATTTTGAGAAGTGCCAGGTAATCCTCCTTTTTCATTGGCCGGGGGTTGCTCGCGTTGCTCCCGTTCATTGCCGAGAACTCCGCGATCCTCTCGCGGTCTTCCTCCCGGACACCCAGAGAACTGAAAGGCGGGAGTCCAACCTCGACGGCCAGCTCTTCCACACGGGTCACGGCTTTCTCCGCCCCTTCCTGGTCGGTGGTGAACCTCAACCCCATGGCTTCGGCCACCCTTGCATAACGTTCAACACAGAAGGACATGTTGTATCGCATTACCGGCGCCAGGGCCACGGCGTTGCACATCCCGTGGGGGGCATCGTACAGGCCTCCCAGTGCTTCCGCTATGCAGTGGACTGCGGCCACATCGGAATGAGAAAAGGATATCCCCGCCAGGATGCTCCCCATCAGCATCGAGGAGCGGGCATTCATATCGCTCCCCGAACCGACCGCTTCCGGGAGGTTCCGGACTATTATTCCGATGGCGTGAAGGGCACAGGCATCGGCTATCGGTTCCGACGGCCTCGCCGTGTACCCCTCTATCGCATGGGTCAGTGCATCCATTCCGGTGGCAGCCGTCAGCATCGGGGGCATCGAGACTGTCAGCTCAGGGTCGCAGAGCGCTACCCTTGCAGCTATCCGGGGGTGCCTTATACTGAACTTGAACCTGTCCCCAGTGTCAGTGATGACCGAGCTGAAAGTGACCTCGCTCCCCGTTCCGGAAGTGGTAGGTATGGCAACCATGGGGAGGGTCTCCTTTGTTATGGCGTTCCTGCCCTCGAAGTCTCTTATCTTTCCCCCATGGGTTATGATCACCCCTATTCCCTTGGCACAGTCAATGGGGCTGCCTCCGCCGATAGCGACGATCGAGTCGGCCCCGAACTCCCTTGCAGCCGAAGCCCCGTTCATGACATCCCTGTCCTTGGGGTTGGGCTCGACGGAGCTGAAGACGCAGAACTCGATCCCGCCTCTTTCAAGGTGTTCCTTTATCCTGCCGAATATGCCAGCATCGATGACGCCCTTGTCTGTCACGACCAGGGGCCGCCTGCTCCCCAGTTCGAGAAGCACCTCCACTAGGGTCGACGAAACTCCCGGACCGAACTCGATCCTGGTGGGAAGCTCGAAACTGAAATGTCCTATCATTGCCTGTTCTTCCCCCTCCCTGCTACTGAAGGATCCTCAAAAAAGGTAATCCTCTCTGTCCACAATGCTCCTTGGAGTTTGACCCTCGAGGAAAGCCCTTACGTTGCCTGCAGCGATACCAGCCGCCACGGGGAAGATGCCATCAACAAGGTTCGAGTTGTGAGGCGACCCGAGCAGGTTGTCCAGTTCAAAGAAGGGGTAGTCTATCCTGAATTCCCCATGGGTATTGGGCTCAACCCACCAAGCATCTATCCCGACACGGAAGTCGGGGAAGGCTTTCATCCTCTCGTAGAGTGCTTTCTGGTCAATGACAGCACCCCGGGCAGGGTTGATCAGGATAGCATCCTCTTTCATCATGGCAAGTTCTTTCTCTCCCAAAAGGCCCAGGGTCTTCCGGGTCAAGGGTACTGCGACCACCAGAACGTCCGACTCCTGAAGGATCCTCGGCAGATCATCCATGGTCCCGATGAGATCAATATCCTCGTCTGTCTTGCCCCTGGTGTTCACCGCAATGACCTTCATCCCCATAGGGCGGACGAGTCTTGCCACGGCCTTGGCGATACCTCCGTAGCCGACGAACCCGCAGGTCTTTCCACGGAACCATGTGCTGACGATACTTCGGTCGAATTGTCCCTTGACAAGACGATTGTGGCATTTCTGAAGGAATTTCCCCAGCGACAGGATCATTCCAAGGATATGCTCCGCCATGGGGTCTGCCCAGGCTCCGGTATTGGCGCATATGGTCACACTTTCGGGGATGTCGCTGAAGGGGAGAGCATCCACTCCTGCCTGCATGGACTGGAGGAGACAGCCTTCTTTCAGGAGGGAGAACTCCCCGCCGGACCGCGAGGGATCCCCTCTCTCCGGGATCCTGGAGATCTCTGCCACGCCTCCCAGAGCATCGGCCAGGGCCAGATCAGCGGCCCTGTCTTCCGGAAAAGTAACAAGCACCTTCTTCATTGAGTACCCTCCTCCTTTTTCTCTTATTCTCCACTGATCCCGTCAAGAGCCTGGAGGAGATCCTCCAGGACGGCCTCCACTGGCTCAATGCCTGCGGAGAGTCTGATCAGACCGTCCGATATGCCTGACTCCCTCCGCTGGACCTCTGAAAGGGAACGGTGAGATGTCTTTGCCGGGTGGGAAATGGTCGTCGAAATGGAAGCAAGGCTGGGTACCAGTTCCACTAGTCTCAGGCCATCCACGAAACGCGCTGCGGCTCTTTCGCCCCCTCTTATCTCGAAACTGAGCATGCCGCCGAAACCGCCTTCAAGCACCTTCCTGGCCGTTCCGTAGCTTGGGTGTCTCTCCAGACCGGGGTATTCGACCCTCTCTACCAGAGGATGCCTCTCGAGGGTCCTTGCTATCTGGAGGGCGTTAGCCGAGTGGGCCGCCATCCTCAGGTGCAGGGTCCTGATACCCCTCTGTACCAGCCATGCATCAAAGGGGCTCATGCTTCCGCCCATCATCGAACGCAGCCGAGAGGCCTCGGCAACGAACTCTCCACTCCCTGCCAGAGCCCCCCCCGTCACGTCGCTGTGGCCGTTGATATACTTCGTAAGGCTGTGAATTACCACATGGGCACCCATGGAGGAAGGTCTGCAGATGGCGGGACTTGCGAAGGTGTTATCTACGAAGAGCATCGCCCCTGCAGAAGCGGCTATCTCTGCCAGGACCGGGAGGTCTGCGACACCCATGAGAGGGTTGGAGATGGTCTCCAGATAGATCACTCTTGTCTTTGGGCATAAAGCCTCACGGACCTGATCGTGATCCAGGGTATCCACCAGCTCCACCGACACCCCCCAATCCCTGAGGAATCCGTCTAGGAAAGAAAAACTGCCTCCGTAAAGGACCCTGTCGGCTATCACCTGGTCCCCGGGCCTTAGGGCCGTCAGGAACGCCGTTGTAATGGCCGCCATCCCCGATGAGAATACCAGGGCTGAATCGGTCCCCTCCAGGGCTGACATGGTCTCCTCGAGAAGGGAGGCGTTCGGATGCCCCATACGGGCATATATGTATCCGGGCTTCTCGTGGTCAAAAACACTATCGAGGTCGGATAGCGAATCGAAGGAGAAAACGGAGCTGGCGTAAATAGGAGGGACCTTCGGCCTCGAAACTCCTTCGAGGACTCTGTCCCCCGAGTGGACCGCATCCATACCTGCCTGCCTGTCTTTCATGTTCTACCTCCCGCTCGTTCATATATATTAGCCAGTCCGAATATTATAGCCCTATTTCGAAATGGATATACCCCCTACAGGTAAATTTTACGGACTTTCTTGACGTTCCTGACACTTCTCCCATGGTTCTGCTGCTGCGCTACCGCCATTCCACATGAACTGTCACGGACCCTTTACCTGCCCTTCGATACGTGGTATATTCCTTTTAACAAAAACCTCCGAGTCTGACCGCCTAAAGGGCTTTCCTATGGCGACAGGCCGAAGGGCGTTCCCGGAAACAGGAGCGCCTCCCGTGTTTGGAAAGGAGGAAGAGAAGGACCGGACTCCTGGACCGTCTCCTCCTTTCCACGGGGAGACGGTCTTTTTGTCAACGGAGATATCTCCGATATTCCATCTTCAGGAGGTTGGTTTGAATGAAGCGTTCAGTAAGGGTCCTTCTCCTCTCCCTAGTGGTACTGTCCATTGCCGTTACAGCGGCCTTCGCAGCCCCGATCCTTCGCATGGCCACTACTACCAGTACGGACAACACAGGACTTCTCGATGTTCTGGCCCCGGAGTTCCTCAAGGACACGGGAATCGAGCTCCAGTGGGTCTCGGTAGGGACCGGCAAGGCCCTTGAGCTGGGCAAGAACCTCGACGTAGACGTACTCCTGGTGCATGCTCCAGACCTTGAAAAGAAATTTGTCGAGGACGGTTATGGTGTCAACCGCCGCGAAGTCATGTACAACGACTTCGTTATAATCGGACCTGCTTCAGACCCGGCGAAGATAAAAGGAAAGACCGTCAGGGAGGCTTTTATTACCATAGCAAGCAAGAAGGCCACCTTCGCCAGCCGCGGCGACAACTCCGGCACCCACGCCATGGAGATCGACCTCTGGAAGAGATCCGGGATCGAGCAGCCTGAAAAGGAGAGCTGGTACATCCAGACGGGCCAGGGCATGCTCAATACCATCAACATCGCCGCCGAGAGGGATGGTTACACCCTGACCGACAGGGGCACCTTCATCAAGTACGAGGACAACCACAAGGGTAACCCTCCCCTGGTCATTCTGGTAGAGGGTGACGAGGTCCTTTTCAACCAGTACAGCGTCATCGCCGTCAATCCTGTCAGGGGAGACCACATCCGCTACGATCTGGCCCTCAAGTTCTCCGACTGGATGCGTTCCGACAAGGTCCAGAAGATGATCGGTGAATTCACCCTGCTGGGTAAACCTCTCTTCGTGCCCAACGCGAAATAGCCTTTCCTTGCCAACTGGCAGGGGACCCCGCATCTTCCCCACCCCCCTGGGGATCTTGCGGGGTCCCTTTTTGAAAGGGCTTGAAGAATGGTTTAAGATCATTGCTATCAGCACATCTCCAGACAAAAATTAGGACAGATCACTCCGGAGGTAGCCATGGGTTACTTGGCAGAAGGTTTCAGAAAGGCATTCATCATCCTCTTCTCAGGACAGGAAGAGACCTTCAGCGCCATATTCACGACTCTCAAGGTCTCGACCTTTTCGATACTTGTCACTCTTGCCGTTGGTATCCCGCTGGGATTCATCCTAGGTTACTACACCTTCCCGGGCAAGCACGCCTTCAGGACCATATCGGACACCCTCATGGCGATACCTACGGTGGTGGTGGGATTACTGGTCTATGCATTCATTTCCAGGAGCGGTCCCTTTGGGGGCTTTGGTCTTCTCTTCACCCTGCGGGGGGTTGCCATAGGCCAGTTCGTCCTGGGCCTCCCTATCGTCGTATCCCTGACCGCGTCGGCAACGGAACAGATGGAGGATTCCGTCAAACTGACGCTGATGACGCTCGGTGCTTCCCCAGGTCAACTTGCCGCCAGCTCTCTCTGGGAGGGACGCTACGCTGTGGTCGCCGCGGCCATGACGGCCTACAGCCGGATAATCTCCGAGGTCGGCGTCTCAATGATGATAGGCGGCAACATCAAGTGGAGGACTCGGACCATAACCACCGCCATCGCCCTTGAGACAGGGAAGGGGCAGTTCGCCGAGGGCATCGCCCTGGGCATCGTACTGCTGGCTATCGCCTTTGCGGTGAACGGGTTCGTTTCCGTCGCCAGGAGGAGGGCTTCCATTTGACGAATATCTACGAGCTTAAGGACGTAACCCAATCCTACGGGGGGCGAACCGTTCTCGAAGTACCGGAGATGAAGATCGGAAAGGGATCTATCGTCGGCATAACAGGTCCCAACGGAAGCGGAAAGAGTACCCTTCTGAGGATCCTGGCCTTTCTTGAAAGACCTGTAAGCGGTCGGGTATTCTTCAGGGGAGAGCCCGTTATCGAGATAGACGAAACTCTCAGGAGAGAAGCAACGCTTCTGCTCCAGGAATCGAAACTGTTGAAGAGGACCGTCTTCGACAACGTTGCCTATGGCCTCAGGGCAAGGGGAATAAAGGAGGGGCTTTCGGCGAAGGTGAACCATGCCCTGGAGATGGTAGGTCTTGATCCCGGTGATTTCGCGGGAAGGCTCTGGTTCCAGCTCTCCGGGGGTGAGTCCCAGAGGGTTGCCCTGGCTTCCAGGCTGGTCCTGAGGCCTGAAGTTCTCCTCCTAGATGAACCGACGGCCAGCATCGATGCAAGCAGTGGGAGGATAATCGCCCGGGCCATCGTCGACGCCAGGGAAAGATTCGGCACTACCATAGTGATCGTCAGCCATGATATCGATTGGGCCTATACTGCATCAGACGAAGTGATCTCCATGTTCTCCGGAAGGATCCGTTCAAGGACCATCGAGAACATAATCCCCGGTCCCTGGGAGGAGTCCCGTGACGGGACCTACTGCAGACGCCTTGAGGACGGGCAGGTCATAACGGCGGTAAGGGGACCGGAAGAGGTCTATTCCACGGGATTGCTTGACCCGGAGGATATCATCCTTTCCTTGAACGACCCTGGCAACACATCGGCCAGGAACACCATCCGGGGAACGGTAGTGAGGATGAACCTGGAGAACGGGGAAGGTAATGTCCTTGTGACGGTCAACGCGGGGGGAACGATCTTTACATCCAGGGTCACAACGGGCTCCCTTTCAAAACTGGGCATCGTCCCAGGATCGCCTGTGGTCGTCGTTTTCAAGGCAAACTCCATCCGGTGGGTATGACGGGGGAATGGATCACCCCCTCTCAGAGGTCTACCTGGAGAAGTAATCCACCAGCCATGGGTAGTAGGTGGACAGGGCTGACCTGTTCAGAACGAAGACCATATAACTGCCCATTCCTATGCAGGACTGGATGACAGTCAGTATATCCTTCCTCGGCTCTTTCCTGGCAACGTACCCCAGAGCACCGATACAGGCGACGAAGGCGGCTATGTGAAAGGGCATTCCACTTTCAAGACCGGCCTCCCCCATCGCCTTGAAGACCCGGAGAACGCAGTACGCTCCCCAGGCCGCCTGGATATAGGTCTCTCCCAGGAAAAGCACCATCTTCAGCGGATACCACACCAGGGGCATAACGGCCTTGGGGAGCTTTTCTACCTCTCCAAGTGACGTCTCCTCCGTACGGGCCTCGCCCTGAAAGGACCTGCTGACTGTCAGGACAGGCTTCTGGACACACCATGTATAGAAAAGAGTGAAGGTTATCGCCGCTGCCGATATGGAGAAAAAGAAAAGAATGGGCATTAAGGACCTCCTCGGTTTTCTCTTTGCGCAGTTCCCTGAAGGTACTATATCAAAAAAAGAGGACGAGGACGTCCCATTTGGCGACTGTCAGGCCCCGGATCCTCCTGCAAGGTCGTGAACGAGTATCCTGTCTCTCCACTTGGCATTGAATGGCGCCCGGTTCCCGTCAAAGAGTACTTCCAGAGGCAGGTCAGGGAGCAACTCCATTATCTCAGAGGGTATCCCTTTATTCTCTGAAGTTACGGCGAAGGCGGCCAATGTCCATTCCTCCCTTTCTGTTGCCTCGGGTCCTCCCCGGGTGGCTCGTCCGGAGAGGGAGCACCTCCCGATCTGTTGTGTTCAATAATGACATGTTGTTGACTATTTGTCAACTAGAGATAGTAGTGCCCTCTTCCATAGGGGCAATGAACCGTTCCCTGCCCTTCCCTGGACCCAGCCGGGCGCGCCCCCGCCCTTGGCCTGCAGCTCTTTCCTCTCCTTGAGAAGCCCTCTCAGATCTACCTTTACCTGATCTCCGGCAGCGAGAATGAAATCAGCACCTCCGCCCTCTTCCTGGGAGACGAAGCCAACAATACACCCCGGATCTTCCTCTATCTTTCTCTTTGCCCCCGAGGAGGCCAGCTCCAGGGGGAAATTTTCGATCCCGAAGAAGAGGACTCTCCCCGGTTCTTCGGAAAGATGCTCCCAGGGGATCTCTATGTATCTTCTGGCCTTGTCAAGCTTCCTTGAGGCCTCCCTGCGTTCCTCCTGAAGCCTCGCCATTACCGATGGGAGTTTCTCCTCTTCGCAGCCGATCTCCCTAGAAAGGACCCTTACTACCCTGCTGTGTTTCTCCAGCATCTCCTGCCTGTCCAGGGTATACCTGACCTCCCATTCGGGTGCGCTGCCCTTGAATCCCGTAACGATCAGCCCGCCCACTTCGGCGGTGGAACCGACGTGACTCCCCGAACAGGCTATGCTGTCGTAACCTTCGATGGAGACAACGGACACATCCCTGTCGGTTATTCTGTCCCACTTTATCTTTACATCCTTGAATCTTTCCTCACTCCCCCGGGAAACCCTCTCCACCCGAACGGGCAGGTCGGCCCTGATGACACCGTTGGCGGTCTCTTCCGCCCTGAAGAGGTCATCCCAGCCGATCTCTCCATCAAAGGTCATGAACACCGTGCTCTCCTTCTCGCCAACGGAGACCTTTTCCACGTAGAGTCCCGGCAGCTGGTTCTCCAGAGCCCTGGAGAGTATGTGTTCACCGGTGTGCATCCTGGAAAGGCGCCTGCCCCTCTCCTCATCGACAGTCGCCGTTACCTCCAGCCCCAGAGGTATCTCCCCTTCCTTCACGACAATTCTCAGAATAAGATCATTCCCTGCAGCGGCGCAATCCCTGACATCCGCCCTGAAACCCTCGCCTTCAAGCCAGCCGCTGTCACCGGGCTGCCCCCCGCCGGATGGGCGGAAGACCCTTCCGGATACCCTTATCGTTGCCTTCTTCCCCGATCTTTCCAGTATCTCCTCTACCCGGACTTCTCTCTTCATGATCCGACCTTCCCTCGAAAGAGATATTCAAAAGCTCTTGCCCACGATGATAAACTTAGCACACCCGCGGAGGTGAACACAAAATGGGCGACCACAAGTGCGTCAGGGTCATAATAACAGGGATCGTCCAGGGGGTGGGTTTTCGTTGGAGAGCCAGGCGGACCGCCATGGCTCTTGACGTTCATGGATGGATAAGGAACCGCCCCGACGGAAGCGTCGAAGCGGTCCTTCAAGGTCCTTCAAATCTTGTGGACGAAATGCTTGACTGGGTCAGCAAAGGACCCCCTGGGGCAGTCGTCATGGGCATAACTACCTCTCCCTGCGAAGCGGACCCGGACCTTCCAGATTTCCAGATCCTGGGATCAGGCTAGCTGACCTACCTTAATTTCATTTTGCTCCGCTTACTATCTTCAGTTCCGGAGCCTTTGCCTCTGCTTCGGGGTGCACCTGCCTCCAGAGCTTGACCGGGAGACCCCATATCCTTATGAAACCTGCGGCTGCCTCGTGGTCAAAGGCATCACCCTCTGAATAGGTAGCCATGGTCTCCACATAGAGTGATTTCTCGGCCTTGATCCCTACGACAACCGAGGCCCCCTTGTAGAGCCGGACCCGGACAGTGCCCGTTACGTGTTCCTGGATAGAATCGAAGAAGGCATCGAAGGCCTTTTTCAGTGGCGAGTACCAGTATCCGATATAGGTCAGCTCCGCGTACTTCAGCGACAGTTCAGCCTTTGCGGCAATTATGTCCTTGGTCAGGGTCATGCTCTCCAGGGCCTGGTGCGCCTGGAGAAGGACGACCGTCGCCGGGCATTCGTAGACCTCCCTGCTCTTGAAACCCACCAGCCTGTCCTCAAGCATGTCTATGCGCCCCACTCCGTGGCCGCCGGCGATCTTGTTCAGCTCGCCTATCAGCGTCACGCCGTCCATCTCCTTGCCGTTTATGGCGACGGGGATCCCCTTTTCAAAGGACACCTCGATGTACTCCTGCTCGTCCGGGGCCTCCCAGGGGTCCACGGTCATGGTGAAAGCATCGCTGGGAGGTTCCGTCCAGGGGTCCTCCAGGGGGCCGCACTCAATGGACCTGCCCCAGAGATTGCCGTCAATGGAGTATGGGCTCTCCAGCGTTACGGGGACGGGAATATCGTTCTCCCGGGCGTATTCGATCTCGGCATCCCTCGAGAAGTGCCAGTCCCTGACAGGAGCGATGACCTTCAGGTCGGGGTTCAGGGCGTTGGTGCAGACCTCTATCCTTACCTGGTCCTGTCCCTTGCCCGTGCACCCGTGGGCTACTGCCACGGCCCCCTCCATCTCGGCGACCCATGCAAGGTATTTTGCTATGAGAGGCCTTGAAAGGGCAGAATTAAGCGGGTACTTCCCCTGGTAGAGAGCGTTGGCTTTCAGGGCAGGCCAGACCATGGTCTCCACGAACTCCTGCCTCAAGTCCATCACGTATGCATTGACGGCCCCGACCTTCAGGGCCTTCTCCTTGGCCGCATCAAGATCTATAGTCTGCCCCACGTCAGCAGTAAGGGTCACCACGTCGTACCCCTGATCGCCAAGCCACTTGATCGCCACCGATGTATCAAGACCACCGCTGTAAGCAAGAACAACCTTCCCCTTGTATTCCATTCCTTTCCCCTCCTTTTGTAAGTAACAAAAAAGCTCGCCCCTTCTTACGAAGGGGCGAGCTTGACTCGCGGTACCACCCTACTTTTAGGCCTCCTGGCCTTATCTCACGGCTTTGAACCGTTCTCCCCCTACTTGCCCTGCAAAAGGACTTTCTTCGGGGGCCGGCTCGGGGGCTCTATTCAGTCGGTCTCGACGAGGAACGCTTTCAGCGGTTTGCATCCCCTCTCTGTCGACGAGCACACGACCTACTCTTCCCCGTCATCGCCGCCTCATGTGCGAACTCCGACGCAGATAGAACAGGTCTTATTCGTCTAGCTCGTCTCATACGGGTAACTGCCATGAC
>LGGV01000075.1 GCA_001509095.1 Synergistales bacterium 58_81
GGAGTCCAGGCTGAAGGAGCCTCACCACTTGCCGAAGCTTATGAAACAGGATCTGAGAAGGTCCAGTTCGGTCCTGCCGAGACCATTGCGGACAGTATTTCCGTAGGTGCCCCAAGAAACTGGGCCAAGGCGCTTAGAGCGGTGAGAAAAAGCGGGGGAGTAATGATCAGGGTGTCCGACAAGGAGATTCTTGATTCCATCCCCGAACTTGCCAGAGAGACAGGAGTCTTTGCGGAACCGGCGGGCGCTACCTCATTTGCCGGCTTTCGTAAAATGGCGATCCAGGGGAAGGTCGGTCCCCGGGACAAGATCGCCCTCGTTGTGACCGGCAACGGGCTAAAAGATATCGATTCGGCGCGCGAGGCAGTCGGCAACCCCCTCGAAGTTGAACCGGAACTCCGGGATCTAGAAAAGGTCCTGGGTTAAACGTATAGAACGGGTCTCGTCCTTTGAGAACCGGTTTCCTAAGGAGGAAAGACAATGTTCGGGAAATGCAGTGAAGCTCTCAGGAAAGTAGATCCGTCCATCGCGGCGGTGATAGATTCGGAACTAAAGCGTGAACGTGAAGGTATAGAGCTTATCGCTTCCGAGAACGTGGTATCCCCGGCAGTCCTGGCAGCCATGGGTTCCGTGCTCACCAACAAGTACGCCGAGGGTTACCCGGGGAAAAGGTATTACGGCGGTTGCGAAGTGGTCGATCAGGCTGAGGACCTTGCAAGGGACAGGGCAAAGAAGCTCTTCGGCTGTGATCACGCCAACGTTCAGCCCCACTCCGGATCCCAGGCCAACATGGCAGCCTATTTTTCGGTCCTTAAGCCAGGGGACACCATTCTTGCGATGAGCCTTTCCCATGGGGGTCACCTGACCCACGGGAGTCCAGTAAATTTCTCTGGTCAGTTGTACGACGTTATCTCCTATGGGGTTTCCATGGAAACCGAAACTATCGATCTCGACCAGGTGGCCGCTCTGGCCAGGGAGCACCGTCCAAAGATGATAGTCTGCGGCGGCAGCGCCTATCCAAGGATCATAGACTCGGAGAAGTTCAGCGAGATAGCAAAGGAAACGGGAGCCCTGCTCCTTTTCGATATAGCCCACATCGCAGGCCTGATAGCCGCCGGCTATCACCCGGACCCCGTACCGTTCTGTGATTTCGTCACCACTACCACACACAAGACGCTAAGGGGACCCAGGGGCGGAATGGTCATGTGCAGGGAAGAGTTCGGGAAGGCGGTTGACAAGACGGTATTCCCGGGCATGCAGGGTGGTCCGTTGATGCATGTTATAGCCGCAAAAGCCGTTGCCTTCCAGGAGGCCTTGCAGCCATCCTTTAAGGGATACCAGAAACAGATAGTAGCCAACGCCAAAGCTCTTGCAGATGCCCTTCTAAAAAGAGATTTCCGACTGGTGTCCGGAGGTACCGATACTCACCTTATCCTCGTGGACCTTACCAACAGAGGCGTAACGGGAAAGGATATGGAGACGGCCCTTGACAAGGCAGGCATTACAGTAAACAAGAATACGGTACCGGCAGAGACGCGGAGCCCCTTCGTAACCAGCGGGATCCGCATAGGCACTCCAGCAGTGACCACAAGAGGGTTTAAAGAGGCCGAGATGGATATCCTTGCCGGATGGATCGAGATCACCGCAAAGAATGTTGGAAATGAGGAGGTCCTATCGGCCGTCAGGGCGGAAGTTCTTGAACTGTGCGGAAGATTCCCCCTCTACGAGGGTTATTGAGTATACCGGGAAGGAGAGGCAAAGAATGATCGATCTCACCATGAACGAGGAACAGCTTAAGAGGACCGTCGAAAGGGCTAGGGAGAGGAATATTATCATCCCTACCTTCGAGCAGATGAAGGACCCTGAAAAGATCCCGGCCAAGATAAAAGAGAGGCTCAAAAAGGTCGGGCTCTGGGACGTTGATCCCGTCAACCTGTTCCGGATCACTCTTGCCTGTGAATCCATCGCAATACTTCCGGAGGGGATGAGCCGTGAGCGTTTCGACTGGTTAAGGACTGTGGCAGGAGAGGTCATAGCCACTCCGGGGAGTGAAAGCAACGTCAAGGAGATATTCGACAAGACGTGGGAGCTTAAGCGGACCAGAACAGACGTGGTGGCTTTCAACCAGTTCGAGGAGTTCGGCAACTATCTCTGGCATCATGAGGTCACAGGGTCGGCCATAGAAGAGGGGTTCAGACTCGTGGCGCGCCCGGGTGACGAATTCTTCGGAGTGACGTTCACCTCCGGTTCGGGGGGGACCCTGGCGGCCGGGGATCACATGAAAAAACTCTTCCCCAAATCCAAGATAGCCGTGGGGGAGGCACTTCAGTGTCCCACCCTTCTGCAGAACGGTTTTGGCGCCCACAGGATAGAGGGAATAGGGGACAAGCATGTGCCGTGGATCCACAACGTCAAGAACACCGACATGGTAATTGACGTGGATGATGCCGACAGCATGGCCCTGATAAGGCTTTGCAACGAACCGGCAGGTCATGCTTTCCTGAAGTCCAGGGGAGTGCCCGTGGAATTGATCGGAAAGCTCCCCCTGATGGGTATATCCAGCGCCGCGAACGTCATTATGGCGATTAAGATGGCCAAATACTATGAACTGACCGGGAAGGATGTCATCTTTACAGTATTTACCGATTCCATGGAGATGTACGGTTCAAGGCTCAGGGAGATGGAGGAGGAATACGGCGACTACAGCGAAGTGGATGCGGCAGTGGACTTTAACCGTAGCATCCTGGGCCTGGGCACCGACTGGATGAAGGAGCTCACCTATTATGACAGAAAGACGATACACAATCTGAAGTACTACACATGGATCGAGCAGCAGGAACGTGAACTGGAAGAACTCAACGCCCAGTGGTACGATGCCGACAGTTACTGGGGTAGTATTCCGCCGCTAGCCGCAAGGATCGACGAAAAGATCCGTACGTTCAACTCTATGACCGGACTGCTTTAATTGAGAGCCTGGGAAAGTCTTCCGCGTTAATAATGAAGCTTTTTTGATAGAATTTCCCAGGGCCGGATCTATCTTCCGGTGAACAATATTTTTTCGAGAGAGGGAGGTTCCTCACAAGTGATACATCAGAACAGGATCCCGTCAGATATCGAGATTGCTCAGAACGCGAAAATGAAACCCATCGTTGAGGTAGCCTCGTCTATAGGCATCCACGATGACGAACTGGAACTCTACGGACCCTACAAGGCCAAGGTGACCAGGGGGCTATGGGAAAGGATCAAGGACAGGCCCGACGGCAAGCTCATTCTTGTGACGGCTATAACCCCTACGCCTGCGGGGGAGGGGAAGACGACCACCTCCGTGGGACTGGGCCAGGGGCTTGCCGCAATAGGCAAGAAGGCAATGATAGCCCTGAGGGAACCCAGCCTCGGCCCCAGCTTCGGGGTCAAGGGAGGCGCCGCCGGTGGAGGCTACTCCCAGGTGGTACCCATGGAGGATATTAACCTTCACTTCACCGGCGACATCCATGCTGTCACAACTGCTCACAACCTTGTGTCGGCAATGATAGACAACCACCTCCAGCAGGGCAACGAACTGGGCATCGATCCACGCAGGATAGTCTGGAGACGGGTTCTGGACCTGAACGAAAGGGCCCTGCGGAGTGTGATCGTCGGTCTCGGAGGGAAACCCCACGGTGTGCCCAGGGAGAGCGGTTTTGACATTACGGTGGCGTCGGAGCTCATGGCGATACTCTGCCTGTCCACGGACCTTATGGACCTCAAGGAGCGTGTTGGCAGGATCATCATTGGTTATACCTATGACAACAGGGTCGTGAAGGTCGGCCATCTTGGTGTCGCAGGATCCGTGGCTGTCCTGTTAAAGGACGCGATCAAGCCGAACCTGGTCCAGACTCTGGAGGGTGTGCCGGCCTTTGTGCACGGAGGCCCCTTTGCGAACATAGCTCACGGCTGCAACAGTATCCAGGCAACAAGGCACGGGCTCAAGCTGGCGGACTACTTCGTTACCGAGGCCGGGTTCGGGGCTGAACTTGGGGCCGAAAAGTTCTTCGACATCAAGTGCCGGATGGCCGGACTAAGGCCTGACGCGGTGGTCCTGGTGGCATCGGTGAGGGCTCTCAAGATGCATGGGGGGGTGCAGAAGAGCGATCTCTCCCGGGAGAACGTGGATGCCCTCAATTCAGGCCTCCCCAACCTGGAGAAGCACATCGAGAACCTGAAGTCCTTCGGTGTCCCCGTCGTGGTTGCAGTAAACCGCTTCCCGACTGATTCCCGCGAGGAGCTCGATGCCGTCATGAAGAGGTGTGAGGCTCTCGGAGCATCATTCTCCCTGTCCGAAGTCTGGGCCAAGGGAGGGCAGGGTGGCATCGACCTTGCCGAAAAGGTCGTCGAGGCATGTAAGAAGAGCAACGGCTTCCGTTTTCTCTACGATGCACAGGCCTCCCCAAGGGAGAAGATCGAGGCTATAGCCAAGGGGCTTTACGGTGCCGGGGACGTCCAGTACACGGACGCAGCAGAGAAAGACCTGGCCAGCATTCACGACCTTGGGCTGGACCACCTGCTTGTATGCATGGCCAAGACCCAGGCTTCCATATCGGACGACCCTGCGAAGGTGGGCCGCCCCGATGGATTCACCCTTACCGTGCGGGAAGTCCGTATCTCTGCCGGAGCCGGTTTCATGGTCCCCATAACAGGTAGCATTATGACCATGCCAGGGCTTCCCAAAAAGCCCGCAGCTCTCGACATCGACATCGATGCGGAGGGCAGGATAACGGGGCTCTTTTAGCCTTCGGGGAGGTCTCTGTTGCTATGAGCAAGGCGAAAGTTCTTGACGGCAGGAGAACGGCCGCAGAATTGAGGGCGGCCATAGGAGAGAAGGTCAGGGACCTGCAAAGAGAGGGCAAAAGGGTTCCAGGTCTTGCAGTTGTCCTTGTCGGGGACGATCCGGCATCAAAGGTTTACGTAGGCCAGAAGGAGAAGGCCTGCCGAGAGGCAGGCTTCAGGTCCTTTCTCCATCATCTTCCGGCCTCGACCAGCACTGCCACCCTGGTCGAACTGCTGGGAGGTATCAATGAGGACCCCGATGTTCATGGAATGCTCGTCCAGCTTCCGATCCCGGGACACATTGACTGGACCGAGGCGGTACGGACAATAGATGTGAAAAAAGATGTAGACGGGACCCACCCGCTGAACCTTGGGCGCCTTGTGATGGGTGTGGATACAGTTGTGCCCTGCACTCCCCGGGGGGTGATGTATCTTCTGAAGAAGTACGGCATCGATCTTTCCGGAAAGAGGGCTGTAGTGCTCGGCAGGAGCAACATTGTGGGGAAACCCATGGCACAGCTTCTGCTTGCGGCCGACGCGACCGTTACTGTATGTCACAGCAGGACCAAAGACGTTGTAAGCGTTACCAGGGAGGCTGACGTGATCGTCGCCGCCGTCGGGAGGCCGGAGTTTTTGAAGGCTTCAATGGTAAAACCAGGCTGTGTCGTGGTCGACGTTGGGATAAGCCGGCTTGACGGGAGGCTTGTCGGAGATGTCGACTTCCAGGATGTCTCCCGGGTGGCTTCGTGGATGACTCCTGTTCCGGGCGGGGTCGGTCCCATGACGATAGCCATGCTGCTTCAGAACACTTTTGAAAGGTATCTTGAACTGGAAGGTGTCTAGAGGGAGTTCCCACCCT
>LGGV01000076.1 GCA_001509095.1 Synergistales bacterium 58_81
ACCTGTGTGAGGGATTACGTCCACGTTACGGACCTTGCGGACGCTCATATAAGGGCCCTGGAAGGTCTCGAGAAGGGGGCCTTCGGGTGCGAAGCCTTCAATCTTGGCAACGGGAAGGGCTTCTCGGTGCTGGAGATAGTTTCAGCGGTCCGGTCTGTCACGGGAAGGGGGTTCCCACTTAGGTTCGCCCCCAGGAGACCCGGTGACCCGGCCGTACTGGTGGCCGCTTCCGCGAAGGCCGAGAGGGAACTGGGGTGGAAGCGCCGCTTCAAGGACATGGACGAGATCATCGAGACGGCCTGGAAGTGGCACCAGAAGAGGTTCAGGGTCGGGCGTCGGTCCTGAAGAGCTTCCTTTCCAGGGCGGAGGTTAGGCAAATGGTACCCTCTGGTGAAATAAAGTGATCGTCCTCCAGCCTCAGACCGCCCTTGCCCGGGAAATAGATACCAGGCTCCACGGTCACCACGTCCCCGACGGCCATCACATCGTCGGAGCGCGGAGACAAAGTCGGCGCTTCGTGCAGTTCAAGACCTATTCCGTGTCCAAGGCCGTGGATGAAGAGATCGCCGAAGCCTGCCTTTTCTATTACCCCTCTCGCGGCCGCGTCGACCTCAGAGGCAGGCCTCCCGGGTTCTAGGAGCGCTATGGCCGCCGACTGGGCCTGGGAGAGAAGTTCGTGAGCTTCCAGGACCCACTTTTCAGGGGCCTCCTGTGAGAAGGTCCTGGTGATATCGCTGACGTAGCCCATATGCCTTGCTCCGAAATCGACCAGGACATTCTCTCCCGGTCTAATGGCCCTGTCTTCGGGTCTGCCGTGAGGGAGAGCACTCCTGGGACCCGAGGCGACTATGAAGTCCTGCCCACCCCACCCCCCCTCTGCTCCTTTCAGGCGCATCTCGTACTCCAGCCTTGCCGCAAGCTCCCTCTCCGACATGCCATTGGAGAAGATCGACAGGGTATCAATGAAGGCTGACGAGGCGATCGAGGCCGCTTCCTGAATGGATTTAGCCTCAACGGGGTCTTTCCTTCTCCTGAGGATCGAGAATTCGGCCGAGATATCCACCAGTTCCCTGCCGAGACCCTTCAGGCCGCCAAAGACATCACATGTGACCCGCCGAGCCTGGAAACCCAGCGCCCCGACCCCGGAACGGGACGATATCTCCTTCTCAAGGACCTCCATCATGGGGGTGACCCCCTGGTCCACGACGGTAAGGTCCGTCTGCCCGGAAGCCTGTTCGAGGTACCTCCTGTCGGTCACCAGTATCGCGTCGTCTCTGAATACGACAAGCGCACAGCTGGAACCCCGAAACCCGGAGAGGTGGTAGCATGTCTCCCAGTTGTAACCATCACGGGCCATCGCGATCGCGGCGTCGACCCCCCTTGACTTCATGAGCCTCCTGAGAAGATCGATCCTCTCACCCAAGCGGTCCCGGATCAGGCCTTTCAAGAGAGGGACCTTCCTTCGGCCAAAAGACCCCAGAGCTCTTCCTGGGTCTCGACGGCCACGTCTCCTTCTCCCGCGACCATCTCTCCTACCACAGAGAATGAGATCCCTGAATCCTTTAACGCCCCCAGGGCATCATCAAGGTACCTTCCGGGGACTACTGCCACGAGAACACCGGAAGAGATGAGCCTTAGAGGATCGAATTCCAGACACTGTGAACAGGACAAAGTCAGAGGGTCTATGGTGACGGCATCCCTGTCCAGGGAGATCCCGAGGCCGCTCAGTCGGGATATCTCCCCAAGGCCACCGAGAAATCCGCCCTCGGTGGGGTCATGCATGAAGACGGCCCACTCCCTCAGCACCCTTGACTCGGGCAGCACGTTCATCATGTCCGACCACTGCAGGATCCCATCTATCTCGGGGTCGCTGAGGCATCTGCGGAGCAACTGCCTGCAGTCGTTGGCGAGAATGCACATTCCCTCTATCCCCACATGCTTTGTCATGATCACAGCATCGCCGGGAGAGATGTCCCGTGCCGAGAGGACCCTCTTCGCCATTCCCATCATGGTCGCACAGAGAACAGGGTGATCGTATCTGTCGTTGACCTCCGTATGCCCCCCGATCACCGCTATGCCTGCCTCGAGACACGCTTCGTGGATCTCCTCCACCAGTGAGGAGATCTGCTCCGGCGTCGTCCCCGAGGGGAAGATAAGTGTAGATATCAGAAAAGCGGGGTCAGCCCCCTTGGATGCTATGTCGTTGGAGTTGACCGTGACCAGGAGCTTCCCGGCCCCCCTTTCGGCCCCGACGATCGGATCAGAGGCGACAACCAGAAATCTGTCCCCAGGCCATCGAATGACGGCGGCGTCCTCGCCTACACCGGGCCCTACAAGGACTTCATCCCTTTTGGCCCCGCCGTAGGCAAGAACCGCTTTTTCCAGAATATCCGGGGCCAGTTTCCCGGAAGAGGCGGCACTGTTCTCCATCTGCACATCACTCCGATCATTCATCTCTGATGCTCATGATACAGCCGCAGTAACGCTGCCTGTACAGTCCCATTTTTGTGCTACGTTCAACGGAGAGCCGGAAACCTCCCTGTTTTCTCCATACCCTGAAGATCCACTCCAGACCGCACTCTCTGCAGATCTCCCCCCCTATCCTTTCTATGACGGCCACATCCTTGTGGGGGCTTATGGACAGGGTGGTGGATATGGATCGGATGCCCCGGGAAAGGGCTTCCCTGGCGGTCGCCTCAAGCTGCGCCCTGAAACAGCGTTCGCATCTGCCTCCTCCTTCCGGTGACAGAAGGTCTTCCCTGACAGCCTTTAGCCACCGGAGCGGCTCATAATTCCCTATGATACATTCTCTCCCCAGGGCTCTGGAAAGAGTCTTAACGTCCCCGGCCCTCCTTTTGAACTCCTGGAAGGGGTGGATGTTGGACGAATAAAAATAACCCGCCACTCTATACCCTTCATCGATCAGGGAGGGCCAGGGGACAGTCGCATCGGGTGCACAGCAGAGGTGGAGCAAAATATCATAGGTCAATTAAGGTCATTGCCTCCATCATCATGGCTGGCAGGAGATCCGATGACGTTCGAAGCGAATACAAGGTAACCCGTATGACCGATCATGGTATCCTCTGGACGGATCCTCCTGCTGTTGGTCTTGTAGTATCTGAGGAGTATCTCCGAGACCTGTATGTCTGAGAAACAGCTCTCCACGAGGCCGTCCAGGACCTTTTCGACCTGGTTGACGGTCGGCACAAGGATACCAAGCCTGTTCCCCGGAGCAAGTGCCTCCTTGGCCCTGTCCAGGTGATCCCAGGGATTGGGGAGATCCAGGAAGACGGCGTCGGCACCTCGCTCATCGAAGCCGTCGGCGATATCCCTGATCTTGAAATCCACCCTGTGGACAACGCCCCACTTCTCGCAGTTACGCCTTGCCAGCTGGGAGAACTCCTCCCTCTTCTCGTAGGAGACGACCTTTCCCGTATCGCCGACGAAGTGGGCCAGAACCGAGGTCAGACTCCCGGAACCGGTGCCGCACTCGACCACAAGAGCCCCGGGGAAGATATTGAGAGATACCAGGATAAAACCGATATCCTTGGGGTAAAGGATCTGGGTCTGTCTCCTGACCCTGCGGCTGAACTCCTGTATGTTCGGGCGCAAGAGGCAGAAGGGCTTCCCCAGGTTGGTATAGACCCAACTTCCGAAAGGTTTCCCAATAAGGTCGTCATGCAGGATCTGACCGAGTCGTGTATCCTGTCTACCACCGGGGACTACCTTGATGATGAAGCTGTCCCCCTTGGGTGGGGCCCATATGAAGACCAGATCGCTCTGCTTTACGAACTCTTCCATACTCTCTCTCCCCGGCATCGGCATAGTTTTTGATGCACGACA
>LGGV01000077.1 GCA_001509095.1 Synergistales bacterium 58_81
GCCCAGAACCACCAGGTGAAGGTGCTCTGCTGGTGGATGTCGATGTCGAAACATCCGGGGAGGTAAACATGGCGGTTGTCGAGGAGGAACATGGAGAAAGCTGCCATATCGGAAGCGGCCTTCTCAAGGTCGAAGTTCTCCGGATCCCTGACCAGCATCAGGAAGAGGCGGTCAGCGTTTAGAAGACCCCAGCGGTCCGTTTCGAGGCGGCTTCGCCAGTAGTAGGCGTAGTCGCACTGGTTGATGCAGAGGAGATGGGGCGACCAGGGGACCCTGTCGACCTTCAGTGCATCCACTCCCCGCTCCAGGTCCTGGAGGCTCTCTCCTTCGCCTGAACGACCCCGGGGAAAGGAGGAGGTCAGATCCGCCACCAGGGGGTGTTCAAGGAGACGCCATTGAATGGATCCTTCCGAAATGGAGAAGATCTCACCGGGCGGGATGCCTGGGAAGTATTCGAGCCTGGGCGAAACGATCACCCGCTTGGTGCCCTGGAAGCCCTTGAAACCCCTTTCGAAGAGCAGCGCCGTCTCGAGTTTTAGCTCCTCCAGCTCCGGATCACCGGGCTCTCCTCCAGGGATGGACTCAAGGTAGGATTCGGCGGCCCACTTCCTGAACATGCCGCGTCCTTCATCAGTGAGACAAAAACCGCCTCCGGTCTTTTTCAGCAGTCCATTGTCTGCAAGTTTTTCCAGCAGGAGAGGATCTTCACCTGCCATCTTCACAAGCCGTTCCGTCCAAAATGGCCTGTTCTCGTCAAAAAGCAGGAGCACCCGTTCCAGCATGATTACCGAAACTCCTTTCTAAAGCAGGGGGCTGAAAAGCTTGGCTATCCCCTCGACCGTCTTGAACAGGAAGGGTCGCTTCTCCCACTCCTCCATGAACAGCTCCGTCGACGCCTCGAGGAACTTCTCCTGCTCCTGGCGTATCCTGGCTACGGAATTCTTCCCGTATATAACACAGTTTATCTCGAAGTTGAGGGTAAAGGACCTGATGTCGAAGTTGCTGGACCCGAAGAAACAGAGATCCCCGTCGACGCTCATGGTCTTTGCATGGATCACGCCGTCGCCGTAGAGAAATATCCTTACTCCCTTATCCATGAGGATGTCATAGTAGGCCTTGGCTGCCTTGCCCACGAAGAACTGGTCCGACCTCCTGGGGATGATCAGCTTGATGGTCGCCCCGTTGAGGACAGCCACCTCAAGACCCTCCATAAGGCTCTCGTCGGGTATCAGGTAGGGCGTGGTTATGACTACCTCCCTGGAGGCGGAGTGCAGGGCCGAGACCACCAGCCGCTGGTAGTTCTCGGTTCGGTAGGATGGACCGCTGGGCACGGTCTGGAGGACATGCTCTCCGTGATGACTGAAGAGGATGTCGCCGGCCCGATCATCAAGTAGTTCCAGAGTCTCCACGTACCAGTCTTCCAGGAAGACCCTCTGCAGTTGAAGGGACTCGGGCCCTTCTACCCTCATGGTCAGATCCTTCCAGAGAAGTCCCCTGGCCTTCCCCCCGTAGGAGGGCTCTATCATGTTGTGGGAGCCCATGTAACCTGTCCTTCCGTCTATGACGGCGATCTTGCGGTGGTTCCTGAGGTCGAAACGGGCCGAGAGGGGATCCCTCCTGAACATGCTCAGGGGCAGGGCACCCACCACCTGTACCCCCGCCGC
Source organism: Synergistales bacterium 58_81 (assembly GCA_001509095.1). Classification (GTDB taxonomy): domain Bacteria; phylum Synergistota; class Synergistia; order Synergistales; family Thermovirgaceae; genus 58-81. The sequence goes on from LGGV01000077.1 coordinate 1,665, forward strand.
CCGCAATGAGGGAGCGTCCCTTTTGAGGAACTGCCTTGACCCGAGGGAGTCAACCAGCAGTCGGCAGGACACGCCCCTTGCGGCGGCCCTTTCAAGGGCGTCGAAGACCGGCCCTGTTACCTGGTCCTTGGAGAAGATGTAGTAGAGCAGGTTCACGTGATGACGGGCGGTATCGATATCGGAGGCGAGGGACCTGACCATATCGTCGGTAGAGTCGATGATATCTATCGTGTTGCCCCTGGTAGGAGGCATGTCCCCCAGCTTCTCGGCCAGGGAAGCCAGGCGCGACAGGCGGAGAAGATCCCCAGGAAGGTCCTTCTCCTCGGGCCTTTCACCCTCCCAGGCGGCACAGCATGTGCGGTCCAGGTCCTTCAGGATCTTCTCGTGCCTTTCAGCCCTCTGGGTCGGAAGCTTGAAGGACCCGAAGACGAGGTAGAGCACAAGCCCCGGAATGGGCCAGAAGAAGATGACCAGCAGCCACGCCATGGCCACCGAGGGTGAGTGCCACCTTGGTATCAGCGCTATGGTCGCCAGTCTTATGGAGACCGACGAGAGGTCGTGGATCAGTATCAGGAGCAGGCTCAGGTCCATCTCCGGTCACCTCCGGAAAGCACTACAGGGACAGGGCGAAATCACAGACCACCGGAAGGTGGTCCGAAAGACGCACATCCGGCACCTCGAGCCTCTTGACATCTATCTCCGGCGAGTGCAGTACCAGATCCAGGCCGAGCCAGGGCCTGCCGCTGGGGTAGGTCCGTATGCCAAGGGTATCGGCATTCTTCAGACCGGCTTCGATAAGGGGCTCGATCTCAGGACCGCCTCCGAAGGCGTTGAAATCCCCCGCTATCAGAAGGGGTCTTTTCCGCTCCCTGACCATGGCCGCGAGCTCGAGGATCTGCTGTCGCCTCGCGCCGGAACCCAGCGACAGGTGGACCAGCTTCAGGTCGAAGTCGTCGAAACCTGTCTCTATCACTGCGTTCTTGATGCCCCTCTTCAATCTGAGGACCGACGTCTCCCGGATAGGGAGGGACGTCACCACCGCATTTCCCTGGTGGCGGAAAACGGGGACGCACCCCGAGATCCTGGGAATGCAGTACTTGGAGGAGAAGACCCAGCTGTGTCCCAGGGTCTCCGCCAGGTACTCCGGCTGACCTCTTCCTCCCTGCCTGAAGGACCCTCCATCGGTCTCAACCAGCCCGACGATGTCAGGCTCGAGGGAGGCAATGAACCTTGCGATCGAGGAGGAGCGTGCCATGGTGGTCTTCAACGTTCCGGCAAAGGGGAAGGGGGCATGGTAGGCCCACCCCGTTCCAGTGCCGTATCGGGTATTGTAGAGAACAAGTCTTATGGGACGGTCTTCCACCCGCATCACCCCCCTTTCGGAGATTTTAACCTGAATACCGTTATCGGTGGACCTCTCAGGCCAGTTTTTCAAAACCTTCACCCAGCACTTCGTGTATGTTGTTGACGCTGATGAAGGCCCTGGGATCGACGGTCCTGATGAAATTGCGGAGCCTGATGAACTTTCTCCTGTTAACTATGGTGGTAATGACCTCCTTCGGTTCCCCCGACCATCCTCCCCGCCCCTCGTAGATGGTGGCGCCGCTCTCGAGCTCCTCGACTATGAACCGCCTTATCACCTCGCTCTGACGGCTTATCACCACCACGTACTTGTTGATCCTGAGCCCCACGATCACGCTGTCCACCAGGAATCCGTTGAGAATGACCCCCAGCATCGCATACATGCCTATCCGGATACCGAAGACCCAGCCTGCAGCCAGCACTATGAAGAAGTCGCACAAGAGAACACCCTTGCCGATATCGATGTTCAGGTACTTGTTGAGGATCTTGGCGGTGATGTCCGTGCCCCCCGTCGAGGCGTTCTGGTTGAAGACAATGGCCATTCCCGTGGCCCCCAGGATGGTGCCGAGGACAAGCTGGACCATGATGTCCTCCGTCAGTGGTCCAGACACCGGGTAGAACCTCTCCAGGAACCAGACAGCCCCTGAAAGGAAAAGGCTCGAATAGATCGTCTTCGCCCCGAATTCAAATCCGATGAATATGAACCCTATGACGAAGAGGACCACGTTCATCCCCATCATGAGCACCCCCACCGGGATCCCGGGGAGGAACCGGTTAACAACCATGGCAAGGCCGCTGACGCCTCCGGCGGCAATTTCACTATCCTTTCGATCGAAACCTTTTCCATTACCCTCACCTCATGGGAGCTTGGAATTCGGTAGTGTCCAGTATCTCTTTGGGGGTCTTCGGAGTCGCTTTCCCTGTCCCGGCGTGGAGCTTCCTGTCGTAATGCCCTGTGCAGGTATCCAATCGCTCCGGAGATCTTTCATGTCTGCTCGCCCGGCAAATGGAGTCACCCTCTGCTTCCGGCAAGGCATCGAGTGCCTCCTCTGCGGTTCCTTTGGCCATATTTCCAGGACGGTTTCGAATCTCTTCTTCGTCGATTCTGATGATCTCAGGCCTTGCCTTTGTCCTGTCCGCTTCGTCCATGTCATGCGGCGGCCTCCTGGTTTAGCGTGTCGGCTGGCTCTCGTAATCCGGATTCCAACCCCCACATCGAGGCTGCTGCATTCTTCCTGCTCAATCAATTGTATCCTAAGTTCCCGGAATTTATAACGAGGGCAATTCCACACCTAGCGCCTTATAGATTCCTTCCTGTTTTTTAGTTACCTCACCGAGCACTCGACCATGTCCAGGTGATTCAAAAAGCTCGATCGTGTCCAGTTCATCGAGAAGTCCCTGAAGGGTCCATTTTTCAAAAAGACCTGCATCCTGCATTTTCTTTTTTACACAAGAAAGGTAAATA
>LGGV01000078.1 GCA_001509095.1 Synergistales bacterium 58_81
CAACCGGCCTGACGGGAGACCCGATGCCACGTTTTCCGTCACTGTGTCGGGTTTTGGGGCAATCACGGGTATTCTGCTCAGATCGGAGGACCACGATTCCGCATGGGATACGACCCAGGGCAACGGGGTATGGGGGATCCACGTCAAGGAATCCTCCGGAAAGGTCCTGACGGAAAGCAGCGGAAGTCTGTCCATGGTCCCGTTGTTGATGAGAAAGGATCTCGAACTGTCGGTAGCCGACAACGGAGCTATAGCTAGGGGAGGGGAATTTACACTTACCGCAAGGTTTATTGATAACTCCGAGAGCAGCGCGACCATTACCATCAAACCATCCGTGACCGGATCTGATGCCAGGCTTCTCTCCGCACGCTGGCAGGAGAAGGGGCCCAGGGATCTGACCGGCAGGAACGAGAGCTTGCGCGGGGACGGGAGGATCGATGACCGCATCCGCCTCGAGCTTATGGGAGAAGGCGTCCTGGAATCTGTCGAGGTCCGCGACATAGTCGACGGCAACCCCACAGCCGCATGGGACACGATCCCGGGGAACGGCCGCTGGGCGATCGCTGTCGTGGAAGGCAACAGGATGGTGAACCGCAGCGATGGCAGCATCAACTTGCGGCTGTCGGATCGTACTGTCCTTGACCTCTGGTTGACCGATAACGGGGTTATCGACGCCGGGAGGAGCCGTTTTGAGGTAGTGCTCCGGTTCTCCGACGGAAGTCACCTCCAGGGGTTCATCGAAGGATCGACCGGCCAGGATTGGGATCAGTCCGCTGGGCTGGAAGCGGTCTTCAGGGGAGAGGGAGACAGGGACATAGTTGGAAGGAATGAAACACGTTCCGGAAACGGAAAGTCCGACTGGAGAGTGGACGTGAAACTTGAAAACTCCGGAACAGTGACCGGAATGAAAATAAGCAACGTGAAAGGGCCTGCAGGTGAATGGGATACCATTCCCAAAAACGGGAAGTGGCTGCTGGCTGTGACCCGGCCTGACGGCAGTATTCTGAACAATTCCGATGGATCGATCAATCTCCGCGTGCCCAGCTCCACCGATCTCGTCCTCTGGATGGAGAACAACGGATCGCTGGACAAGGCTGAGACCAGATCGCTTCTGACCGTGACCTACGATGACGGCAGGCTTCTGGAAACGGAGGTCCAGCCCTACTCGGGCACAACGTATTACGGTGATGGGGAGTTCCTTGAAGCAAGGTTGGTGGGAATCGGCAATTCCGACTTTGTGGGGAAGAACGAAAACCTCAGGGGCGACCAGAACCGGGATTCGCGTTTCGACATCAAGTTAAGGGCTTCAGGGACAGTAAGTGCCATCCACCTGGTCAACACGACCAAGGGCGGGGCGTGGGATACGATCCCCAACAACGGCAAGTGGCTGATAGCGGTCAAGCAGCCGGGCGGTTCCTTGCTTAATGCTTCTGACGGCTCCGTCAGGCTCTCGATGGATGGTACGGCCTCGCTTGAACTCTGGGTCCAGGACAACGGGACCCTCGGCAATGACGCATCGGCCTTCCGTATCAAGATCGATTTCACAGACGGAAGTACCCTTGAAAAGGAATTCTCGGGCCGCGACGGAGGGCAGCTTTATGCCGGTGACGACGATCGTGAGCTGGAGCTGTACGAGCCGCGGAGGGCAAACTCAAGCGACTATGTCGGCCCCTACGACCGTCTGCAGAAGAACGGCAAGCTCGATTGGTACTTCAACCTGAAGATCAGGGGCAAAGGGACGATCAAGGCGATGACGCTCAAGAATCTTGGCGCTTCCGGCGAATGGGACACCATCCCCAACAACGGCAAGTGGACCTTGGCGGTCCGCGGTAATGGGAACAGGATCCTGAACAAAAGTAATGGATCCGTATACTTTTCTGTCCCGCCGGAGCAAAACCTCTATCTTTTTGTCGAGAACAACGGAACGCTTGAGTTGTCCAAGTCACGGTACGAGTTGGTCGTAACCTGGGACGACGGGACCAAAAGCACGGCTCATGCCCGTTAGACGAACGAGCCGGCGCAAATAAGGATCCTGCTCCGGGCAGGAAGGCACGAAGGTGCAGAAGCTGGAAATGACCTGAAGCCAGGCAGACATAGAGGCGAAAAGAACAAGAACGCGTTTGTCTGGCTTCAATTTCCCGGAGAGCAACAGGGACAGTAACGGGAAGGTAATGTTCAACAGAGGTTTCCGGATATTCGCAGGTTCCGGAATATTGGATCACGAGAGGGGTAATTATCAATGAAAAAGACTATTTTTGCTTCTGTTCTGGCAGTGACGTTCATTCTGGCTGCCATGGTGGCCATCCCTTCCACTTCTTTCGCCATGACACCGGTCGAGCGCATCGATTCCTCCACGAATGTCATTCAGGAAATGACCGCCGAGTATGATGTCGAGACAACGGCAGACCTGGTCAAGGGTTCCTGGGGAGTCGTAATAATCCCCCACTATTACAAGGCGGCCCTGGGCCTCGGGGGATCCTACGGAGAGGGCCTGGTCCTCCGTCACGATCCGGCGACAGGACAATGGTACGGTCCCAGTTTCATGAACATAGCGGGGTTGTCGTACGGCCTTCAGATAGGTGCGCAGTCTACGGCCCTGCTTCTTGTGATCACTAATCAGCCCGGAATGGAGCACTTTTACGGAGACAGGGTGAAGCTGGGAGTCGACATCGGCGTTTCCGCCGGGCCGGTGGGGCGAGGGGCCGGAGCCGCCACGGATCAGGACCTAGAGGCCTCCATCTACAGCTACTCCATGAGCAAGGGCTTATTCGCGGGGGTCTCCCTGGGCGGATCCGTCATGAGCACCGACGAGGAAGCAAACTCTTCTTACTGGGGGGCGACCCATAACCCGAAGACGATCCTTCAAAAGCGGGCTTCCGATATCAAAGTCCAGCAACTTCTTATTGCTCTGGACAACCTGATCAGCAAGGCTGGAAAGTAGTAAATGACCTATTTTCCGATCATGTTCTGCCGATCCTGATTTTTTGCCCCGGGAAGGGGGTAGTTCAAATGCTGGAAATCATTGCTGTAGTTCTGGTCGTTCTCTGGCTTTTAGGATTGGTGACGGCAAACACCATGGGAGGCTTCATACATGTCCTGCTGGTCATTGCTGTCGTGGTTATATTGCTTCGCGTCATAAAAGGTCGACGCATACTGTAACGATCCTTGAGTTTCCCGGAAATCGGGAACAGGAAAGAGCGGCGTCAGGCGTTAAGTCTTTCATGACATTTTTTTCGCCGTCTCTTTCGTTTGAAAAGGTCGTCAGGCTTAGGAGGAGAAGACATGAACGTAACCAAGATCGCTGCCATGGCCCTCATAATTGCGGGTATCCTCGGGTTGGTTTATGGCGGCTTCAGCTACACCAAAGACACACAGCAGGTCAAACTGGGTCCCATTGAAATGTCCGTGAAAGAAAAGCAGACGGTCAATATCCCTCTTTGGGCTGGTGTTGGGGCCATAGTTATCGGCGGCGGACTCCTGGTTCTTGAAAGCAGGAAAAGCTGATCCCGATCTTGTTGGTTGGTACAGTTAGCCCCCGGCTCCATGGAGCCGGGGGCTAACTGTTGCAGACAGCCAAATAACGTTTAAGTTCGATGTCATCAAGGTGTCAGGGGAACCACACTAAAGCCGGCAGTTATCGACCGATCAGGATCAACACTCCCGCAACAATGGCCAGTGCTGACATTACCAGAGGCCGTCCCTCAAAACTGAATTTTAGGAGCATTGCCAGGCCATTAAAACCTTGATTCCCGCCCACACATAACGAGGCGGGGGGTTGGACATCCATAGCTTCGT
>LGGV01000014.1 GCA_001509095.1 Synergistales bacterium 58_81
GATCCCTCCAGGGACCTGGCAATTGAACAGTTCCTGTGACCGGAGAACCTCTCCAGCACTTCCTCCCACCGGGGAAGAGGATCCAGCACCTCGTCAGCGGCCATCCTGTTCCATATCCAGCGGTATGCCTCTGCCGACCTGGCCAACCCACGGGGTTCGAAGAGGACGACGCTGGCGGCCTGAGGCAGCATTTCGTCAAATCTTTTTACGATACCCCCCGCCAGCGAAAGAACCCGTGTGGGTCCGACGGGAGACCTGCTTCTCTGGCTTTCAGGGTCGAAGAGGTGGATGCTCTCGATGTGGTCGTCGAAGAATTCTATCCTGAGAGGTGAACGATAGGAAGGGTCAAAGATGTCGACGATGCTCCCCCTGCTTACGAACTGACCCTCCTGCCAGACAAGGTCAGACCTCCTGTAACCTGAACGGTCGGCCCATTCAAGGAACCTGTCCCTTTCGAGGGGAAGGCCTGCCCGAATATCTATCCCCGCCGAAGGAAGGGCAAGAGGGGTCATTACCGCAGGAGGTGTCGCAACGATACAGCCTGCAGCAGATCTCCACTTCTCGGCGGAGCTGCCTCTTTCGATCCTGGTAGCCTCGTTCGATATATGTTCCTGGGTCAGGGGGATCTCGGAAAGAACGTGGAGTTGCCTCTCCGGAAAGAGGACCTTCCAGTCCGAGACGAACTCGGACAGTCTCTGCTGGTCAGGGACTACGGCAAGATGGGGACCCTGAACGTCCCTGAGGGCCCAACACCACGAGGATGTCCCCGCGGGCAGGTGGACCGTGGCTGAGGTCCGCTGTTGCAGTATCTCTCCTATTGTTCCTGTCTTTATAGGCTGTTCATCTTCCGCAGCGATCATGGCGAAAGACGGCTACCCCTTCTCTCCGTTCTCGTTGATCGAAGTCCCGGAAATGTCCGAAGGTTGATTGGCCTCTCGCATTGCCTCGTCCAACCCGCTGGAGATCCATGTCAGCACCGCGCTGGCGGCCTTTTCGCAGATAGCCGGGAGTTCGGTCAGTTCTTCCTGCGAAAAGGGATCCGTAACGAAATCCACCAGATCCCTTTGTAATCCGGGAGAACCTATCCCGATGCGCAGCCTCGGGAAGTCAAGGGACCCGAGATTTGCGATGACAGACACCATCCCTTTATGGCCGCCTGCGGACCCCTTGGCCCTGAGACGGATCCGTCCGAAGGGGAGGGCCACATCATCGTAGACAACAAGAAGATCTTCCAGTCCCAGTCCAAGAGACCGAAAGGCCTTCCTTACGGCGTTGCCGCTCAGGTTCATGTAGGTCATCGGCTTCATGAGAAGCACTTTCTCTCCGTCTACAAAGCGGGGGCCCCAGAGCTGTGAGTCCATCGACATGGAGTGCTTCCCGGCGCCGATCCGTTGGCGAAGGATGTCGATGACATGCCAACCGACGTTGTGCCTCGTCCAGGCATAACGCACCCCCGGGTTGCCCAGCCCCACGACAAGTTTCAATAAAGGCTAGACCTCCTCCTCCTTCGCCTTCCCCTTTGAGACTACCTCTACCTCGGCGGTCTCCTCCTCTTCCGTCCCCGCTTCGACCTCGGCCTCTACGCGGGCGTGGGCTATGGTCACGATCACTTCTTCAGGGGAAAGGGTGAGGACCGCGCTCTCCGGGAGTTTGACGTCGGCAATGTGCACTGCCCCATCGATGGGCAGTGCCGCTATGTCTACGACAATGGAGTCGGGTATCTCCCTGGGGAGAACCTCCATCTCCACTTCATGGATCAGCTGTTCGAAGACGCCTCCCTGCTTGATACCCGCGCACTTTTCCCTTCCGTGGATCTCAACGGGTACATTGACCGAAACCCTATGCCCCTTCTGGAGCTGAAGAAAATCCACGTGAAGGATGTCGCCTGTCAGAGGATCTCTCTGGAGGTCTCTCATAAGGCAGAGCTCCTTTCCCCCTCCGGGAGTCTCCACGTCCAGCCTGGCGGTCTCCCAGCGGCCTGAGTTGGCTATGGGAGCTATTGTTTGGGTATCCACGTAGAAGGGCATCGATCCGGGGTATCCGGGCCCGTAGAGGACCCCGGGGATCTTGCCTTCGCCTCTGACCTTCTTGCAGTGCTGTTTCCCTGTTCCTTCTCTCTTTTCGATCCTGATCCTGTTGCCCTTGTCCATAAAATTCCCTCCTCGTTGTGTATAAGAACCAGAGGTCACAGATGTCTACCGGAAGAGGATGCTCACTGAATGATCGGAGTGGATCCTGCTGATGGCCTCTGCAAAAAGCGGTGCTATTGAAAGAACGGTTATCTTGTCGATCTTCTTGTCCTCCGGCAACGGTATGGTATTTGTCAGTACCACCTGGTGAATGGGCGATCTGCTGATCCTGTCTATGGCGGGACCCGATAGAACACCATGCGTGGCACAGGCGTAGACCTTCTTCGCCCCCCTCGCCAGAAGGGCTTCAGCAGCCTGCGCCATCGTGCCGGCCGTATCAATGATATCGTCAACGAGCACTGCGGTCTTGCCGGAAACGTCACCGATTATCTCCATAACCTCGCTGAAGTTGGCCACCTCGTGGGAGCGGCGCTTGTCAACTATGGCCAGGTCGGCGTTCAGATGAACAGCGAATCGTCTGGCCCTGACCACACCTCCTATGTCGGGCGATATCACCACAAGCCTGTCTTGCTCCAGGTCCTTCTTCAGGGCATCCCTGAAATAGGCCGCCAGGAGCGGAATGCCTGTAAGATGGTCCACGGGTATGTCGAAAAACCCCTGGATCTGCCCGGCGTGCAGATCGGCGGCCAGGACACGGTCAGTACCGGCCTTCTCGATCAGGTTGGCAACCAGTTTCGCCGTGATCGGCTCCCGGGCCTTGGTCTTGCGGTCCTGCCTTGCGTATCCGAAATAGGGGGTGACTACGTTAACCCTATAGGCGGAAGCCCTGCGCATGACGTCGATCATTATCAACAGTTCCATAAGGTTCTCGTTAACAGGTTCACAGGTGGGCTGGACAACGTAGACGTCAGCCCCCCTGACGCTCTCCTCCACGGAAACACCGATCTCGCCGTCAGAGAACCGGAAGAGGTTCGCTGTGGCTATCCCTACACCGAGGTTGTCGCAGATGGACCTGGTGAACTCCGGGTGGGCGCTCCCCGAAAATATCTTGAGTTCCCTTAATTTTGAGGCCACCTTCATTCCCCTCCCCCGTCGGGCTTCCTCTTCCTGCGAGCCCACCCTTCGATATTCTTCTGCTTTGCCCTTCCGATGGCCAGGGATTCGGCGGGGACATCCTTCGTGATGACCGAACCGGCCGCAGTGTAGGACCTGTCGCCCAGCGAGACGGGCGCCACGAACATAGTATCGCTACCAACGAAACAACCTTCCCCTATGCTGGTAGGGTTCTTCCTTTCGCCGTCATAGTTGCAGGTTATGGTGCCGGCTCCTATGTTGCTGCCCTTTCCCACCGTGGCATCCCCTATGTAGGAGAGGTGGGGCACCTTGGCCCCTTCCCCGATCCTGCTCTTCTTGATCTCGACGAACTTCCCCGCGAAGGCCCCTTCGCCCAGCTCCGATCCGTCCCTGACATAGGTGAACGGGCCAAGGACCGAATTGTCCCCCGCCCTGCTGTCACATATCACAACATGACCCGACAGATGGACATTCTCGCCTAAAATGCTGTTCCTGACAATAGAGTAACTTCCAAGCCTGGAACGGCTGCCGATATCCGATCTACCCCAAACCTGCACAAAGGGCTCTACCGTCACATCATCACCGATGGACACCCCCGGACCGATCCAGACCGTCTCTGAATCAACGCACTTGAGTCCGTTCTTCATATGATGGTCCAAAATACGTCTCCTCATGATCCTCGAGACCCTGTCAAGCTGAAGGGGGTCGTTAACGCCTTCCATCTCGTCGGGGTCGGGGCAGACCATAATTCCCACTCTCTTGCCCTCTTCACAGAGGTTATGGATGACATCTGTAAGATAGAACTCTCCCTGGGAGTTGTCCCTTCCGATGTTTTCAAGCTGCTCCAGAAGGGGCCCGGTGTTGAAGATGTAGATCCCGCTGTTCACCCTGCCGCACTTCTTTTCGTGCTCTCTTGCATCCTTCTCCTCCACTATCCGGAACCCCTTCTCGGTGTCGAGGACCCGTCCGTAACCAGTAGGGTCAGAAGGTTCGAAGACAAGGAAAGTGCAGTCCTCACAAGCTTCAAGGTGTCGTGAGTTCAGCCTGGTAAGAGTCTCCCCGGTGATCATGGGGACGTCTCCCGGGATTATCATCACCCGTTCGAAACGGGATACCCATTTTCGGGCAGTGAAGACAGCATGGCCCGTCCCCAACTGCTCCTGCTGGACCACGACCTCGGTGCCTGGCCAGGCGTTCTGCAGATATTGGGAAACGGTCTTACTACCATGCCCCACCACCACCGCCCTCCCTGAGAAGTCGGGGGCATCCGTCGCTCTCAGGGGGTAGTACAGGAGAGGTTCGTCCAGGAGTCTGAGAAGGACCTTGGGGGTTTCGCTTTTCATCCGCGTACCCTTGCCCGCAGCCAGTACCAGTACTCCTGTGCCTGGCATTGACATGGCGATCCCTCCCTGAAGTATTTTCACCCTAGATTTTAACACGCCCGGACCACCTTCTGTCCGGAGACGCACAACGATCAAGGGGAAGCCAAGGCTTCCCCTGGTCGGATCTGTTGGCTGGGGTGGCTGGATTCGAACCAGCGATCACGGATCCAAAGTCCGCCGCCTTGCCAGCTTGGCTACACCCCAACAGTTAAGCCCCGCAATTATAGCCTCACCAGGGGGAAAGATGTCAAGGCAGGCGGGGTTTTACCGGTGCATTCCATGTTGTGATATAGTAAACTTCGTGTAAGGACAGATCCACAAAAAAAATCAGCATGGGAACTGGAGGTCCTGGAGTATGTGGACCATAGAGGACGGTATCGAGCGTATAAGAAGCCGGGGGCTGAAGATAACATCCCAGAGGATAGCGATCCTGAAGCTCCTGAAGGGGAGGAAGGACCATCCCTCGGCGGAGAAGATCTTCCGCGAGATGAAGAAGACCTACCCTACCATCTCTTTCGCCACCATCTACAGCACCGCCCAGATCCTCCAGGATGCAGGCCTTCTCCAGATACTCACCATAGACGAACACAGGGTGTTCTTCGACCCGAACCCCCACCCCCATGCCCACTTCCGCTGTGATAAGTGCGGAACCCTGGAGGATATTCCGCTGGATGAAGGTCTCCTCGACGGGATAAGGAGTTCCTCATCCCATGACATCGACACCGTCCAGGTCTACTGCTACGGCACATGCCGCAGCTGCGGGGAACAGGGCCCGACCACCACAAGACCAAGGAAGAACACCCGCGTCCACTGAGTCATGTTCCGGATCCCTCTGGCGCTGACGATCGTCTTCTTTGCCTTGTCCATGGTCCTTGGAGTCATGGTCTCCAGGGAGGAGAGCCGTCTGCCCCTTTCAGCCTTCTGGGTTTCCCTTCTGCTTTTCCTGCTCTTTTCATCCCTTACCCTGTACTCTTATGCCCCACTCTGGATCGCTATCGCACCCCTGATACCCGCAGCCATGATCACCCTTCTGTTCAGTGTTTCCAGGAAGAACGCAAGGAACAGATCTACGGAAGCGGAGGAGGACGATGAGAAAAGCTAGTGTCACAGGATCGTTAACGATGACCATGGGAAGACCTCTCACCCTTCTGCTCTTCACAGGGGCGTTGCTTTTGGTGTTCCTGACCACTCTGTTTCCCGCCTGTGCAGGGGTACTTGATGAGAAATTCACCATTACCGTAGAACTCACACCCGGCGGGAAGATCTCCGTCAGCCGGGCTGACGGCCCTGATATCATCCTGGGCAGAGTGAAGGACCTTCCCGTCAACAGCAGGTGGCCTAGCTTCACCGCCTCTGCCTGGGGGCAGGACCAGACCGTCGTTGCCAGCGCAGTGAACGCCATCCACATCCTCCTCTCCGTCGAAAAGGGCAAGGGCAGGACCATAAGCCTCCTGCCCGGGGAGACCGTCGCCCCGGCAGCAGGCCCCGGGGCGGCGGTCGTGACCGATATCAAGGCGGGCCGGGCCATTTTCGGCGCCTGGTCCCCGCCGGTGGGCAGCAGGGTGATCTTCGAGGACAAGGACGGAGAACCCTACATGGCAGAAGGCCCCCCGCATCGTGGAGATGTTATGAAGATCCTTGCAGCACCCTCCCAATGCCCCTTCTTCGTAGAGTTGGAGAATCGCCCGGGCGGGCGTGTAACCGCATGGTACGGCGGCGGACCGAAGGTCCTGGGCAGGGTGATCAGGCCCCTTGGAGGGACCGGGAGGTTCGACGGGACGATCTTCCAGGATACGGGCAGGATAAGGGCGAATCACCCCGGAGTTATTGATGTCTGCACCTCTCCGGAAGGTCTGGTGGGCGGTTTCCAGATCATTCCTATGGAACACGCCTTCTCCCGCGAGATGCTGGGAGCCTGGAAGATGACCCAGTGGATGATCGTAGGTCCTGCTGAAATGGGAGGGTCCGACCTTAAGGGGTCAGGTCCTCTCTTTTCCGGAGGCCTACTCCCCGGCCCGTCCAGGGACGAGACACTATGGGACCTATGGTCAACTTACGGCCGCAAACCGCTAGTCCTGGTCAGGCTTGATGGAGGTCCCTGGACCAAAATGCCTGCCTTGACAGGCAGGCAGGATCACGCTCTCGAGGGCGTCACTCACATCAGGATCTACTTCCCCTTCACCGCGGAGCCGCAGGGGGCAGGTCCAGCCCGCTCCCCCGCGGCGAAATGAAACCCCTCTACTCGACGGTAACGCTCTTGGCGAGGTTGCGGGGCTGATCGATCTCTCTCCCCTTCAACAGAGCGATGTGGAAAGCCAGAAACTGCAATGGGACTATCGAAAGGAAAGGGGTGAACTCCTCGTCCGTCCAGGGTATCTCTATCACCGACTCCACATGTTGGGGAATGATAGTGTCCCCCTCTGTACAGACGGCAATAAGGGGGGCGTTCCTGGCCTTGGCCTCCTGAATATTGGACAAAGTCTTCTCGTAAAGGCCGTCCCTAGGGATCACCGCCAGGACGGGCACATCGGGCTCCAGCAGTGCAATGGGGCCGTGCTTCATCTCCCCTGCGGCGTAGGCCTCGGCGTGAATGTAGGATATCTCCTTTAGCTTGAGGGCTCCTTCCAGGGCTATGGGGAAGGATATCCCCCTGCCGATGAAGAGGAAGTTGCTCTTGTTGGCATATCTTTTGGCGAGTTCCATTACCTCGTTCTCCCTTTCAAGGAGCAGTTCCACCTTGTAGGGGATATGGATCAGCTCGTTTATGAGCCTCTCCTCCTCGTCCGAGGGCAGGGTCCCTCTCAGCCTGCCGAGCTGGAGGGCCACCAGGAAGAGCGCCGCCATCTGTCCAGTAAAGGTCTTGGTGGCAGCCACGCCTATCTCCGGACCGGCCTTCAGGAGCATTACGCTGTGGACCTCCCTGGCCAATGTAGAGCCTCTCACGTTGGTGATGGCAAGGCAGTGAGCCCCATCGGCCCTGGCCTTGCGCTGGGCCGCGAGGGTATCCGCCGTCTCGCCGGACTGGGAGACGAAAACGGCCAGCGTGGAAGGGTCGCACTTGATGTGTCGGTACCGGTACTCCGAGGCTACGTCAACCTTGATCTCCAGGTCGGTCCACTTCTCCAGGACCCTTTCCGCGACCAGAGCCGAGTAGTAGGAGGTCCCGCAGGCCACCAAATGGACCTTGTCCCACTTCGAGGCCATCTCTGCATCCCAGCCCAGTTCCTGGTGAACGGCGGTCCTTCCGTCGGCTATCCTCCCCTTCAGGGTGGATCGGAGGACCATGCCCTGCTCGTGGATCTCCTTGAGCATGAAGTGTGAGAACCCCGACTTCTCCGTCATGGAAACGTCCCAATCCACGGTGAAGACAGCCTTTTCGACAGGGCAGCCGTTCTCGTCCCATACCCTAATGCCGTCAAGGGATATCTCGGCTATATCACCCTCCTCAAGGTACTGGATATTCCTCGTGTAGGGGAGAAAGGCCGGGACGTCCGAAGCGCAGAACGACTCTCCGTCGCCGGACCCCAAAACAAGGGGAGAACCTTTCCTTACACAGTAGATCCTGTCAGGAAGGTCCTGCTGGATCACCACAAGGGCAAAGGACCCTCTCAACCTTCTCTGCAGGTGGACGAGCGTCTCCAGGATGTCCCCCGTCTGGGAGAATGATGTGGCGATAAGGTGGACGACCACTTCTGTGTCCGTCTCGGAGAGGAACTCCACCCCTTCCCGTTCGAGTTCCTCCTTAAGCTCCATGTAGTTCTCTACGATCCCGTTATGGACAATGGCGAACTTGCCGCTTCCGTCCCTGTGGGGATGGGCGTTCACCTGGGTCACGCCGCCATGGGTGGCCCATCGGGTGTGTCCAATCCCCTGGGTAGAGCAAGGGGATATCTCCTCGAGCATCCTCTCCAGGTCTGCAACCTTTCCGACCTCCTTGAGGATGATCAGGCCATCGCCGGTCCTCAGTGCGAGGCCGGCCGAGTCGTAACCGCGATATTCAAGCCTCTTGAGTCCATCGATCAGGACATCGGAGGCGTTCCGTCTGCCGACATAACCTACTATCCCACACATTTTTGTATGGGCACCGCCTTTCTGTTCTGGGAGAGAACGGATGCCGTCCCTTTTGTCCCGGAGATCGCTCCCTGGTTTTGTGGGAACGGCTTCATGGCCTGACCGTTCAGGCCACCGGGGCATCCGCCGAATTTTCGATACTCCCCGGCCCTCGTCAACTGGCCCTGGCCAGTTCTGGCGCTTGGGCAGCCGCTAACCTCTTTCTTACTCCCCCGACGCTGTCACCTCCCCGTGACCCCGAGCCTTTCGAGCTCAGAGAGGACTATGCCCCGCAGGTCCTCTCGCTTCAGGGCCATGCCCAGAGTGGCCCTCAGCCAGCTCTCCATGGTTCCGCAATCAAACCTCTCACCTTTGTACATGACCCCCCAGACGGGTTCATCCTCCGCCAGGGACCTGATCGCGTCGGTGAGCTGGATCTCCCCTCCGGCACCAAAGCCTGAATTCCTGAGGTGACGGAATATACCCGGTGAGAGCACGTACCGGCCCATCACGGCGTGCCGGCTCGGCTCACTGCCTGGTTCGGGCTTCTCTACTAGGTCCTCTATCCTGAAAACGCCGTCCTCGACCTGTTTACCCCTAATTATCCCATATCTGAAGGTTTCCTCCGGAGGGACCTCTTCCAGGGCCACAACCGATCCACCAAGCCTCTGGTGGACCTGGACAAGCTGCCCGAGCACCGGGGGCGTCCCGGGAGGAGTTACCATTACGTCGTCAGGGAGGATCACACCAAAATAGCAGCCCCTGCAGAAAGGCTCCCCGCACAGGACCGCGTGACCCAGCCCTAGTGGTTCCGGCTGTCTGACGTAGGCGAAATCTGCCATCTGGCTTATCTCTCTTACAAGCCGTGCAGAATCTGCCTTGCCCTTTTCGATGAGTATCTGCTCGAGCTCTATGGACCTGTCAAAGTAGTCCTCGATAGCCCTCTTGCCCCTGCCTGTGACGAAGACGATCTCACCGCACCCTGATCGGACGGCCTCCTCGACCCCGTACTGGATAAGGGGCCTGTCGATAAGGGGCAGCATCTCCTTGGGGATCTCCTTTGTGGCAGGCAGGAACCTGGTGCCCATTCCTGCGACGGGGAAGAGGCATTTCCTGACATCACTCACCGTCAACGCCCCTCGCCTCCCCTGATATCACGGACAAGGGCTTCTTCGCCGCTTCTCCTTATCTCTTCGAAGAGCGCCTCTGATACGGCCCTCAATAATTGATCTTCCCGGGCTTCAACGAGGACACGCACGAGAGGTTCCGTGCCAGAGGGTCTGACAAGGACCCTGCCCAGTTCACCCAGCTCCTGGCAGGCTCTTTCTATCGCCCCCTGCACCCCCGGGAGACCGAGAAAGGATTCCTTGTCAGTGGCATGGAAATTCTTCAAAACCTGTGGGTACCTCCCGAACCTGTCCACCAGGGTGTTGATATCCTCCCCCAGCATTGAACATGCTGAAAGGAACAGAAGACCGGAGCTGAGCCCGTCGCCGGTGGGGAAGAAATCGCTGGCGATAACATGCCCCGACTGCTCCCCCCCGAGAGAAGATCCCGAGGATCTCATGGCATCGAGAACATACCTGTCGCCCACGGGGCAGCGTGTCAGGGGTATCCCGTCCTGGGCGAGCTTCTCCTCCAGGGCCTTGTTGCTCATCACCGTCGCCACCACGCCGTTCCCCAGCCTGCCCTCGCCGTGAAGCCACCTTCCAAGGACCCAGAGGATGATATCTCCGTCGATGATCCTGCCTTTGGGATCGACGAAGAGAACCCTGTCAGCATCTCCGTCAAGGGCCATCCCCAGGGAATGTCCCCCCGAAAGGACCGCAGACGCCACGTTCTCCATGTGGATGACCCCGCAGCCGTCGTTGATGTTATTCCTTTCGGGTCTGTCGGATATGATGACAGCCCTGTGGAAGCAGCGCCGGAAGACCATGGCTGCGGCCTCCGAAGCCGCCCCGTGGGAACAGTCGACCACGATGGAGAGCTCCGGGTCCACCCCGAAGCAGCAGGTCCTGACCACGTGTTCCGTATACTCCGAAAGGATCTCGGGCCTGGAAGCGACCGATCCCACTGACGAACCTGTGGGTCTCCAATCGTCGAAGACCACGTCAGCCAGATACTCCTCGATCTCAGCCTCGTCGTCATCGCTCAGTTTGCAGCCGTCCATTCCGAGGAACTTGATACCGTTGTATTCGAAGGGGTTATGGGAGGCACTTACAACTGCACCGCCGTCGCAGGATAGCCTTCTGACGACAAAGCTTACACCTGGAGTGGGGATCACACCCAGGGAGACCACTTCCGCTCCGGCGGAGAGAAATCCCGAGACAAGGGCCATTTCGATCATGGGACCTGAACGCCTTGTGTCCCTCCCGACTGCTATGACCGGACGGGACACTCCTCTTTCGATAAGGAAGAGTGCATAGGACCTGCCCAGGCGAAGCGCCATTTCGGGGGTCATGAGCCCCCGGTTGGCCACATCCCTGACGCCGTCGGTCCCGAAGAGACACCTGCATTTCCTGGAAGTTTCCTGCATCGGAACACCTCTTTCCCAGCGCCCGGACTTACTCCGTCAGCGCATAGACAGTTACATTGGGTGGATCTATATCGGCCAGCGAGACCCCCTTGGCACGTAGGGTGGTCTTGACGGGTACGGTGATCTTCTGGGAGACCAGGTTCGTTACATCCACGTAGACATCGATCGGACTCCCCTTGGCCTCGGCTGCATCAAGGTCTGACGGTGATCCTTCAAGGATCACGCTGACCTCGGAAGGTTCGACCCTCCAGCCGGGGTATACGCTTCTTCCGGAAAGCCTGACGGGCACCTTCGTGAAAAGTCTCCTTTCGGTCCTTTCTGCAAGCAGGATCCTCACTCGTACCGATGGGTCTTCTACAACCTGAACATCCTCGGCGAGATCTTCAACCATAACGACCCTGGTAACGTCCGCCGAAAGTCCCGTGATGTCAATGGGACCGAGAAAGATCTGGTCAATCCTTTCGATAGACTCAAGAGGCCCCTGGATCGTCAGCTCCGGGGGGTCCACGACCACGGCTTCCACCTGGAAATCCTTCCCCGGATCGCCCTTCAGCTCTACCCTGACCGGAACAGCCCTCCTGGGGAAACCCCTTACCAGCCTGAAAGAGAGATCCGCCTCGGAAGGTTCTATCATAAAGGGAGTTCTCTGGTCTCTGTCGGCGGACGACACAACCGGCAGGGTTAGATCCTTCTCCTGGAGCAGCTGTTCCAGGGTTGGGGCCACCCATACATTCTCTAGGGAGGAGAGCAAATGTTCAGGCCCCTTGACGGTGACCTCCACGGGATCGATCCTATGCTCTTCAAGCCGGTATCCGGGGGGGAGGCCATCGGGCACAAGCATCCTGACAGGCAGCACCCTGGAAGCCAGTCGGATGAGGTTAAGATCGACGAAGGGCGGAGATACCTCGACCAGCCTCAGTCCGGAGGGAAGTATCACCTGAACAGGCCTGCGATGGGATCCAGGCCCCAGTCCCTTGAGGTCTATCTGGGACGCGATGGTTCCCGTCAGAGAGAAGGCCGTCTCTCTGGTTCCCGATACCTGGATGTCCACTTCACGGACCCCGCTGGATACGGACATGTCGACAGGAACGTTGAGGAACTCGAGAGGTACCGTAACGGTCCTAACGACCTCGGTGCCCCGGTCAGAGGCCAGGTAGAACCAGACCAGGACAGCCACCAGAACTGAAACCACCTTGAGGAAGAGCTTGGATGACAGGAGACGGTCAATCGATCTCATCATTCTCGGTGCCCCTCCCTGAAAAGACTGACCCCAGCCTCTCCCTGACGACCTCCATGGCCGATCCCGTACCTGTCGCCTGGGTGAAGTAGTGCATGAGGAGCCTTCTTATCTGCCCCTCCTTCAGCTCCCTTGAAAGATGGCCGTTGATCGCAAGGGCGATCTCTCCCCGCTCCTCGGAGACTACGAGCGCCATGGCATCGGAGACCTCCGTTACGCCAAGGGCGGCACGGTGCCGGGTCCCTATCCACCTTGAAAGGTTGCTGTTCTCCGTCAGGGGCAGGTAACACGCGGCGGCGATAACTCTCTGCCTGTCAAGAATGGTCGCACCGTCGTGGAGGGGGTTCCCCGGCCAGAAGATGGAGACCAGAAGGTCCTGGGATATCTCCCCCCCTATCTGGACGGCGGACCTCCATATATCCTTCAGGCCGGTGTCCTTCTGGAAGACCAAGATGGCCCCTATCTTCCTGCTCTGAAGGAAGAGGAGGGCCCTGGTTATCTCGTCGGTCAGCTGGGCCGCCCTCTCCTCTGCCTGACGGCGCCTCCAGATGTTGCCCCGTCCGAGCTCCTCGAGCATCCTCCTTATCTCGGGCTGGAAGACTATGGGGATGGCTATGATGAAGACCCCCAGCATCCTTCCCAGTATCCATGAGAGCGCGGTGAGCTTCATCAGCCTTGCAGTTGCGAAGAGGAGGCCGATGACGAAAAGCCCCTTAACAAGCTGCATGGCACGGGTGTCCACAAGCAGGAGGAGCAGCCTGTAGACAATAAATGCGATTATCGCTATATCAATGAAATCCAGCCAGCGTATGGACTCAAGGATCCCGGACAAGCTATCACTCCTGACAGTTCAGCTGTTTATGATCCTTGTTCTGACATAGGGCGAAGTTGTGGCAGCCAGAACGGCACCGTAATCCGGAACGAAGGATATAGTATCACCCGGTTCAAGGGAACCCCTGAGATCTTCTGCGTCGAGGGTCAGATGATCGCTGGAGGCCCCGATCACGGACAGCCCCTCATCGATAGGGGTAAGCCCCTCAGGTCTCACATCCTGACGTCCCATTGCGACAATGGCCCGTCTTCTCACTCCCCTGTCCTTGAAGATCTGGACGTTCCCGAAGGCATCGGTCCCGGTCTCTCCGATGGGCATGGTTGGTTTTCTCCTGACCTCTACCACCTCGGCCGTTATCCTTATGGCGTCATTTCGCAGGTATGGGATAACCCTGCTCCTGGTAATATCTGTCCCCAGAAGTATACCTTCACCCACTCTCAGCTGGTTGACCCCCTCGGGGACAATACCCTTCTCCACCAGCATCAGCGAGGACGTCGCGCCTCCTGATACAACTTCCAGCGGGCATTCCAGGAACGAGGAGAGCTCCTCCCCGGTCTTGACAAGGAGAGACAGGTTCGTCTCAGTAGGGAGTACCCCCGAAAGACATCCAAAGTTGCCCCCCACCCCCAGGCACCGTACCCTGTGGCAATGTCTTATCGCCTCTGCCATCTCTTCAACGCCGTCGGGCCAAACACCCTCGCGTAGATCGCCAAGGTCCACCATAACTATGATGCCTACCTCTGTCCCGGCTTCCCTGCAAGCCCTGTCAAGCATCAGAACCGAGCCCGGCATGGAGACCAGGCAACAATCGGCTGTCTCCGCCACTTCGTCCATCTCTCCAGGCATGGGGATCCGAAGAAGCATCATGGGGTTCCTGAACCCGAAAAGACGGAGTTTCCGGATATTGTCTACACGGCTGTCGGCCAGCCCTTGACAACCCCCTTCAAGCATCGCCGACGCCACTGCCGGATGGGCGCTGACGCCCTTGGTGACACCCCAGACGTGTATGCCCTTGTCTGCACAGAGTTTGACCACTGTTTCGGTGTTTTTAGATATAACTGCCGTATTGATGCAGATCTCCGGATACCTCATGGCCAACTGTACCGCCCCGCTTTCCTGACTTTCATTTCACTAACATTCTCACTCAATGGCCCCTCATTTTTCTGAGAAGGGCGATATTCCCCTCGTCACCGGGCCCGCCCTTCGGGGTCTCGAGCAGGCACGGGGTGTCCTCCCACCTTGGATCGGAGACAATGCAGGAGAAGAGCTCTGCGCCGATGAATCCTTCCCCGATATGTTGGTGCCTGTCCCGCCGGCTTCCCATCTCCGTACGGGAGTCGTTGAGGTGCCAGCATCCGATCCTTTCCAGTCCAATATGCCTCTCCACGGACCTGACGAGCCGATCGTAGGACGAGCGGCCCCGCAGCTCGTGACCCCCGGCGAAGAGGTGGCACGTATCGAGGCACACCCCGATACGAGAGATATCGCCTACCCTGTCAAGTATCCATGCCAGGTCCTCTATTGTCGAGCCGATGGAGTGGCCCTGGCCCGACATGGTCTCCAGAAGAACCCTGGCTCTCGTTCCCGGTGTCCGCTCGATGGCCCGCATCAACCCTTTGGCCACCATTTCTCTTCCGTTGTCCAGTCCATCCCCCAGGTGAGATCCCGGGTGCAGTACCAGGTCATCGATACCCAAAGTTTCACATCGGGCGATCTCTTCCACCAGGGCAACGATGCTTTTTTCCCTGGTTTCCCTAACCGACGCCAGGTTAAGAAGATAGGACCCATGGGCGACCACCTTCCTGATGCTGCTCTTCGCCCATGCAGCCATGAACCTCGTCGCCGCCGGCTCCGGTATGGGGGAGGCCCGCCACTGGAGCTGGTTCTTGGTGAAGATCTGAATGGCCTCGCAGCCCAGGGCTTCTCCTCTTTCGACGGCTTTCCACAGCCCGCCGGCAACAGAGACGTGGGTACCGATCAGGGACATCGGGATCCCTTCATCTCCCCGTCCTCCAGGGTCCGGATAAGGTTGAGGATTATCCAGGCCGTCGCCCCCCATATGTTCACTCCGTCGCCGATCCGGAAAACAGGGTAGCTCAGGACCTTCCCCCTCCTGATAAAGTTCTCCATGACGGGAGTCCGTTCCAATTCCTTCAGGGGAACTTCCAGAACGCTCTTCACTTCGTGACTGTCCGGCGACAGGTCACCAGGAACCACGCCGGAGGGTATCAGTCCTACCACAGGGAATAGAGAAAAATCGCTCGAATAGGCCCTGACCTCTGGCAGTGTGCCGACTATCTCCACTCTCTCCCCGGGGATCCCCGTCTCCTCGGTGAATTCCCTGAGCGCGGTGTCCACTGGCCCCCTGTCCCCCTTCTCCATGGCACCCCCGGGAAAGGCTATCTGTCCCGGATGTCTTCTCAGAGAAGCTGACCGCTCCAGCAGAAGAAGGAATAGTTCACCATTCCTCGGGAAGACTGGAACAAGCACGGCGCTCTTTCTTCCAGGAGTACCTGAAAGGTCCTTCCAATCCCTGTCGATATCCGAGGAGGGTATTTTTGAAAGAACGTACCGGAGCCCTGCGGCCCCTTCCCGATCATTTGCCATCGGAATGGAGCCTGACCATCCCCCGTAGCACGACCCCGCGCCTTCCGTCAACGGTCACGATCATGCCATCTTCCAGTACGGAGATCGCATCGGCGGCGGAAACAATGCAGGGGATCCGGAGTTCAAGGCATACAATCGCGGCATGACTCGTCAGGCCGCCCTCCTCGCATATGACGGCGGAGGCCTTCCTCATGGCCGGTACGTAATCCTTGTCGGTCTGCCTCGTCACCAGGATGGCTCCGTCCTTCATCTTGCCATCGGCCTCAAGGGCCGAGAGGGCCTTCACGACTTCGCCCGAGGCATCTCTCTTGAGAAGGGAGAGCCCCTTCAGGAGTATCTTCGCCACTGTAAGGACCTGTATCGAGTTCGTGGTCCCGGGGCTGCCGATGGGATACCCAGCCGTGGCAACCACCATGTCCCCCTCCCTGAGAAAGGTCCCCTTCCGGGCTATCTCGATGGCCGACGTAAGGGCTGTCTCCAGGTCCTTCTCCCTTGGGACGAGGAGGGGTTCCACACCCCAGACCAGGGTCAGGTACCTCAATGTCTCTTGGTGGGGTGTTGCCCCTATTATGGGGGCTCCTGGCCTGTATTTGCTGACCATCTGGGCCGTAACACCGCTCTGGGTCAGAGAGAGGACCGCCTGGGCCTTCATCTGGTCCGAGATCATTCCCGCGGCCTTGCTGACCGCGTCGGGTATCCCCGGAGCGCCGGTCTGGAGCGGGACAGCCCTTCTCCAGGGAGACTCCCCCTCCTCGGTTTTCCTGATGATCCTTGACATGGTCTCCACCGACAGCACAGGGTGAGCGCCGTTGGCTGTCTCTCCGGAGAGCATAAGGGCGTCGGCCCCGTCAAGAACGGCATTGGCAACATCACTTGCTTCGGCCCTGGTGGCCCTCACGTTCCTTATCATTGAATCCAGCATCTGGGTGGCGACAATGACGGGTTTCCCGTGGAGGCGGCACCTGTCGATGATCATCTTCTGCACCAGAGGGACTTCCTCCAGGGGTATCTCCACCCCCAGGTCGCCTCTGGCCACCATCATGCCGTCCACTACCTCGATTATCTCCTCTATGTTATCCACTGCCTCGCGGGTCTCGATCTTTGCGATTATCCTCAGGGTGCCCCCTATCTCCTCCAGCACCCGGCGGACCTCCATGATGTCGGACCTGTTGCGGACAAAAGAGAGGGCTATCAGGTCCATCTTCCTCTCCAGGGCCCAACGGACGTCATCGACATCGCGGGGAGTAAGGATGGGGAGCGAAGTCTTCGCTCCAGGTACGGAGACACCCTTCCTTTCGCCCAGCTCACCGCCGACGTTGACCCGACAGATGATATCCTTCCCTGCGACCTTTTCGACAGTGAGGTGAAGGGTACCGTCGTCTATGAAGAGCGCCTGCCCCGGGGCGACCTCACAGGACAGACCCGGGTGGCTTATCCAGACCCTGGATGCGTCCCCCTCCTCGACAGGTTCCCCGTGGCTAAAGTTCAGGCGGGCCACATCCATGCCCGCCTGAACCATCCTTTTCAGAACCTCGTATTCTTCGCAGGCTGGCCCAAGGGTACAGACGATCTTAGCTCGTTTCTTCATTCCTTTTCCCACTTTCGACAGCCCCGTGGGCTGTAAGAATTAGGGCCTTCCCCCTGATCTTCATGGCTGAGGTGAACTCAGTGAACTGGGCTATCCAGACCTCACCGGCATCGAGCTTCTCCGAGTGGGCGAACTTCGTCTCCTGACCTCTCGTCATACCTATCACCGAGACCCCGTTCTCCAGAGCCTTAACGACAATGAAATCAGAAAGGATCGAAGGCTTACCATTATTCTCCGCGCGCATTTCCTCTCCTCCTCAGTGCCCTTGACAAAGGGGCTACCTACCCTATTTTATACCACCTCGATACCTCCTCCGGAAATCTCCATTATCTTTGCAGAAAGATCTTCGGAGGGTTCAACATTAAGATCCCTTGCCCTCAGTATCGCCGTTTTCCCTCCAACAGCCACCTCCAGGAGCACGCTGGCATTCCCTGGGTGCCCCTTGAGCTCTCTATACACTTCTCTAAGCCTCCCGTTAAGGGTCGGACCGTCGGGAAGGATCCTTAGCCGGAGCCACCTTCTGGCGCCGCCCTTCAGCTCCTCGACGGTCATTATCTTTTCTGCGATCAGCGACAGTCCTTCCCTTGTCCTGGGCGCCCCTTTGACAATGACAAGCTTTCCCTTCTCCGGGAGTGTTATGCCCGACCAGGTCCTCGGGAAGCAGACCACCTCTATCTTCCCTGAGGAGTCCTCGATCTCCAGTATGCCCATGCGGTCACCCTTCCTGGTGAACTTCTCCTGGATCCCCACCAGTATCCCGGCCACAACGGCAGGACAGTTCTCAGCCTTCCAGCATGCCAGGTCCGGAATGGAACAGGTGGTGTATGGCTGAACTTCCTTCTCGTACTGATCGAAGGGGTGTCCAGAAATATAGAGACCGGTGGCCTCCTTCTCCATCTCCATCCTGGTATGGAGATCGAAGTCCTTCACCTCCAGCAGGACCGGGCCCTCCTCCTCGGCAAGGTCTTCCAGGCCCAACAACTGCTGGCTGCGGCAGTCCGATGCCCTTCTCTGGGCAAGTTCGAACATCCCCGGGAGGGACTCTATGAGCTGACGCCTGTTGGAGGTTATGGAATCGAAGGCACCTGCCCTTACAAGGTTCTCCATGACTGCTCTTCCTACGATCCTGGTGTCGACACGGTTTATGAAATCCCAGAGAGACAGGAAGGGCCCCTTCTCCCTTACCCCGATAATATGGACCACCGTCGGATCCCCCAGCTTCGAGACAGCGCTCAGACCGAATAGGATCACGTCGCCGTCGACGCTGAAGTTGGCCTCGGACCTGTTGACGTCGGGAGGCAGGACCTTTATCCCGGAGTTCCTTACGGTCCTTATATGTCCTGCCAGGGTATCCAGTTTGGAGTGAATGTGGCTGGAGAGGAAGGCCGCGTAGAATTCACTGGGGTAATGGGCCTTCAGGTAGGCTGTCTGGTAGGTGATCATCGCATAGGCAGCGCTGTGTGATTTATTGAAACCGTAGCCGGCGAACTCCTGGACCAGGTCGAAGATATGCTCCGCGTCGCTATGACTGACACCGCTAACGACACACCCCTCCACGAACTGCTTCCTCTGGGTCTCCATGACATCGGCCTTCTTCTTGCCCATGGCCCTGCGGAGGAGGTCGGCCTGACCAAGGGTGTATCCGGCAAGCCTCGCCGCGCACTCCATGACCTGCTCCTGGTAGAGGATCATGCCGTAGGTCTCCTTGAGGACATCCTTCAGCTTTTCGTGGAGCCAGGATATATCCCTTCTCCCATGCTTGCAGTCTATGTACTGCTCCACCATTCCGCTGCCCAGGGGACCGGGCCGATAGAGGGCAAGTACAGCTATAAGATCCTCGAAGCAGTCTGGGCGCAGCTGTCTCAGGAGCTGCCTCATGCCTGAGGATTCCAGCTGGAAGACCCCTAATGTATCTGCCCGGCAGAGCATGTCGAATGTGGGCTGGTCATCAAGGGGGATAGAGTAAACATCCGGGGCCTTCTTGTCGTTGCGGGTTATGTTCGACAGGGTCTCCTCGATCATGGAAAGGGTCCTGAGACCCAGAAAGTCCATCTTCACAAGACCGAGCTTCTCCAGGGGCTCCATGGAGTACTGGGTCACTATCTGGGCCTCGCCTATCCTCCGGATAGGGACAACTTCAGTAAGGGGCTCCGGGGTGATAACTATTCCTGCTGCATGCTGTGAGCAGTGTCTCGCCAGACCCTCTATCCTTGATGCGTAATCGAGCAGTTTGCCCACGGAAGGATCTTCCTTTTTTGCCTGCTTAAGGTCGGGTGACTGCTCCAGGGCCTCCTCAATGGAGGTCGCTCCCGAGGGTACGAGCTTTGCGATCCTGTCCACATCGGGGTACTTCATGTCCAGGGCTCTTCCCACATCCCGGATGGCAGCCCGGCTCTTCATCCGGTCAAAGGTTATGATCTGCGCCACGTGAGATCGGCCGTACTTCTCGACGATGATCTCAAGGACGCGGTCCCGCCCCCTGTCCGAAATGTCCGTGTCAATATCTGGCATGCTTATCCTCTCCGGATTGAGGAACCTTTCAAAGAGCAGGCCGTACCTTAAGGGGTCGATCTCGGTGATCCTTAGAGAGAACGCCACCAGGGATCCCGCGGCAGAACCCCTTCCTGGGCCGACGGGGATCGACTCCTCTTTTGTTGTGTGAATTATGTCAGAGACAATCAGGAAGTAGCCGGCAAACCCCATCTGGTTGATCACGTTCAGTTCATAGTCGAGCCTCTCGATATACTCCCGGGGGACGGGCACTCCGCTGAACCGGGCCTGGAGCCCCTCGTGAGACCTTATTCGGAGCTCCTCCTCAAGGGTGGTCCCCTTGTGGACCTCTACCCGGGGCAGTCTGTAGGACCCGAAGGTGAACTCCACGTTGCACCGTTCAGCTATTGCCACGGTATTCTCCAGTGCCTGTGGGACATCGTTGCCGAAGAGGGACCACATCTCCTCCGGAGAGCGCAGGTAGAAATCGTCGGCCCCGAAACGGTACCTGTTCGGGGTGTTCACGGTGGCGTTCGTCTGGACACAGAGCAGGACGTCGTGCCAGGAGGCATCCCCGGCCTCCAGATAGTGGGCGTCGTTGGTCGCTATAAGGGGGATGCCCGTCCGGGATGACATCTTTATCAGGGCCCTGTTAGCTGCCGCCTGTTCGGGAATACCGTTGTGCATTATCTCGAAGAAGAAGTTTCCCTCACCGAAGATGTCGCGGTACAGCATAGCCCTCTGAATAGCTTCCTCTTCCGACCCCTCAAGGATTAGGCTGGGTATCTCGCCGGCAAGACAGGCCGAACTCGCTATGAGGCCGCGGGAATAACGGGAGAGAAGATCGTGATCGACCCGAGGGCGGTAGTAGAATCCGTCGGTGTTCGCCAGGGAGACGAGCTTGACCAGGTTCTGGTATCCTTCCTGGTTCTCTGCCAGGACCAGGAGATGGTAATTCCTTCCCATGCGGTCCTTGAGAGTGTGACCCCTGGGGTCCACGTAGAGTTCGCACCCAATGACGGGTTTGACCCCCTCCTCCAGACAGGCGGCATAGAACTCAATGGCACCATAAAGAGCTCCGTGGTCGGTTATTGAAACAGCTGGACAGCCCCACTGTGCGGAGCGCCTTGCCAGGTCGCCGCACCGGATCGCTCCGTCCAGAAGACTGTATTCGCTATGAACGTGGAGATGGACAAAGGGTCTGTTCACTATTCTGCTACTGCTCCTTCCAAGGTATCGGGTTCATCGGAGTTCTCTTCCTTCAGCACGAGTAGATCGGCGTTGAAGAACTTCTGGATCTCCAGGAAACACTCCTGGGGTTTTTCTCCATCCTCAGCCTCGATATGCTCCCCCCGCACCCTCTCCGGGGGGGCTGACTCTCCGGAAGGGACATCTCCGGAGGAATGAAGGGAGGTCGGGCTCCCATCCTGCTCTTCAGACTGGGGATCCTTCCCGGCGGAAAAGTTACCTGCCACCTGGACCGACCTATCCCCGCAGACCAGTTTCATCTGCACACCGTGGAAACAGTCGAACCTGATGGAGTCAAGGTAGGCAAGGCTTCTCGGGGAGGCCGCTATCTCGAAGGAGAACTGCCGGTCCTCGGGGAACAGGACGACCAGCGAGTCCCCGTCCCTTTCTGCCCTGGTGGTGACACAGGCACAGTATAGAGGCAGGTTGTCAGATGCCATGGCATCGACACACTCCTCCCAATTACCACCGGACGACACGGCAGCTGCCGGGGCAGATTCTTGCGAGACCTCTTTATTGCCGGGAGAAGGGACCTCATACTCTTCTTGTTCAGGTTTCCGTTCAGGTTTCCGTTCAGGTTTCCCGTAACGAGCCCTTGGAAGTGTGGCCGAACAGAAGTTGAGGACCTTCCAAAGTTCGGGCTCTCTCCAGTGCCTGGATTCTTCCCGGATAAATGCTCTCTCTTCTTCGCTCAGTGGGAGAGATCTGATCCCCTCCTCGCCCCAGAGAACTGCCACGAGGATGTCCCTGAAAAGAAGGAACAGCCCTTCAAGGAACCGTTCAGCCGTAAGACCCCTTTGAAGAAGCTCAGAAAACCCACTGAACACCTCGGCGCTTCCATTCCTCATGGCAGGAACCAGTCTCTCCAGGTCGCTCCTTCCTCCTCCGCCGAGAATGCCCCGGATATCCTTCAGGGAGACCGTCGGAAGACCTGACGTTACTGCCTGTTCCAGCAGGGAGAGTGCATCTCTGAGTGATCCGTCCGACTCCCGGGCCATCTCCCAGAGGGCTTCCTGTTCGATCACAGCTCCTTCTAGGGCTGAGACCTTCCCCATGCACTCTACTATGGCAGGCACCGGAATGCGATGGAAAGGGATGTGCTGGCACCTGGAGCGGATCGTCGCAGGAACCTTGTGCGGCTCTGTCGTCGCAAGGATGAAAACCACCGTCCGGGGAGGCTCTTCAAGGGTCTTCAGAAGTGCGTTGAAGGCAGGGTCGGTTAGCATGTGCACCTCGTCGATAATATAGACCTTGTACATCCCCGAAAAAGGCGAGAGAGAGATATGTTCCTTAAGCTCCCTTATCTCGTCAATGCCCCTGTTGGATGCTCCGTCTATTTCGATAACGTCCAGGTTGTCCCCCGATGCAATGGAGATACATTGGGAGCATTTTGCGCATGGTTCCCCTTCCTCGCTCCGGTTGGGACAATTCAGGGCTTTGGCGACGATCCTGGCAAGGGTGGTCTTCCCGCACCCTCTTGGCCCGGAAAAGAGATAGGCGTGGCTGTTCTTCCCGCCGGCTATCTCCCTTCGCAGCAGGCTTACGGCCGCATCCTGGGCTACTACCTCAGAGAAAACCCCCGGCCTGTGCCGGCGGTAAAGAGAAAGGTGCATATCATCGCCTCCTGTGGGACAACACTCTCTATCCGGGTCCCTACCGGTGGTAATCGGCTACAGGGTGGATCGACCTCGCCCGGTTGAGTGCGGCAAGAATATTCTCCCTGAACTCTTCCAGTGAAGGCATGCCGGGAATAAGGTCCTTTCCTGAAACTATCACACCGAGGCCAACCCTTAACACCTTAGCTCCCTGTACCTTATGGACGGCAACATCGTAGGGCGAAGTCTCCATCTGGAGGTGCCTGTCCAGCGACAGGGAGGCTTTCTCAAGCAGTTCGGCCGCACCTTCTACGGCCGGTGCCTGCCAGACTGTCTTCCCGTCGATGTTCAGGACGATGGTCCCGTTCCTTTCGTCCGTCCCGGTCCTGAGCAGCCGAAGGGCCCTCTTTCTCTCCAGGGGCCAGCCCTTCTCCCTGATAATGCCCACAAGGCTTTGGACCCTCTCACGGGTCTTGGGATGACCGGCGTATATCCCGGGGTCGACGTAAGGCCTCTTCAACTCCTCCTCCTGGAGCCTCTCCATGACGGTTACGGCCCCAGACGGTTCATACCCCGACTGGAAGAGCATATCCAGGCCCCGGGTATCAGCCTCCCTTTCTAGGTCCTTGCTGTAGGAGTTCATAATGGCTACCTGCGCAAGGTTTGCAAGGATCGGTGCGGCGCCGGCCCCTCCAGTGGCTATTGTCACTGCCAGGGCACCAAGGCTAAGGCGCTGGTTCCTTGACGACTGGATAAGCCCGTGTTTCCTGTCGGTATGGACCAGCTCATGGGCCAGGATCGAAGCGAGTTCATCGTCGCTTCGGCAGAAATCGAGCATCCCCGTAGTGAGGTAGATCCTCCCGCCGGGGAGCGCAAAGGCATTGGTCATCTCTTCCTCCACTATCCTGACCTCGAAGGGGAGGTCCCTCTCCGTGAATGGGGTGAGCCTTGAAAGGACCATGGAGACTCTTGCCACCCTGACCGGATCGGTCACAAGGTCCCAGTGCCTCTCAACCTGTTCGGAGACCTTCTCCCCCAGTTTTATCTCCCTCTCCAGCTCATCCGTATCCGCTTCGCAATGGAAAGGGAAAGCCATGATGAAAAGGGAGAGGACGAGAACGTGGGAAATGGCAGCGATCCTTCTTCGCATAAGCCTTCCTTCCGGGATCGATGATGGGATCCTGTATCTGATATTCTATGGCAAAGATCCGTTCACGGGAATGGCTCCGTAGAAGTCGGGGTGAATGGCCGGTCGCCCGCCGGGGTTTGGGGATGTCAGTGATTTTTGAGGGAGTCCAGCAGCCCCATGGTCATCTCACGGATGACCCCGGCGACCTCCCGGTAACTGGCCAGGCTGCATCCGAAGGGATCGGGAACTTCGAGAATGTCTCCCTCATAGAACGGACGGGAGGCCTCGCCAAGCAGACGGACCGCCCCCCGTCGACGGGGGAACAGGTTCTTCAGACAGTTCACATGCTCTCTCGTCATTCCCAGGAACAGGGAGCCTTCCGGGGGCTCCCATGAACCCGCAGGCTTCGAGCGATGCCGGGAGATGTCAATACCATGTTCGGACATTACCCTTATGGCAAGTTCATTGGCAGGGAGACCATCTGTCGCCATGGTCCCCGACGATGAGGTAATCCACATACCGTCCAGGCCATGGATCTGGAGGAAATGGTTCATGAACCCCTCCGCCATTGGGCTCCTGCAGGTATTGCCCGAGCAGACGAACATCATCACCTTGAGGCGGTCCTTGTTAACCATTGATCAGTCAAGTTTTTCGATGTTCACCTGGGGAACAAGTCTGTCTATCTCAGACCTGTCCCGAAAACCCTTCTCCACATGGAGCGAGTCCTCCCAGGCGCAGGCCGTGGAGAATCGTATGGTCTCCTCGGTGTCCATCTTCTCCTCCCTGGCGATCATGAAACCGGCAACCAGGGCGTCGTCGGCGGCGAAGAGTGAGACCAGTCCCTTACGCTCGTACTCCGCCAGATAGATACCCTTTGGGGAGAAGAAAACCGCCCCGTAGGTCCTGTAGGAGACAACTGCCCACTCTACCCCGTAATCATGCACCCTGGATACCACCTCGATGAGGTTGTCCAGGGACGTAAGGGACACACCTGCGACCCTGGCCATGAAACGGTGGTCTATCCTGGCAAAGGTGGGGCCTCCCTCAATGGCTGACATCAGTGGCGGCCCCGCCGCGTCCAGCAGGGTCGGGACCCCCTTGGTCTTCGCCCTGTCGACCAGGTCGCGGTAGATATCCTGGGGGACCCCCGGCGGCAGAGAGCCCCCGATCATGACGAACCTTGCCCTGCCTAGCATCCTTTCATAATTGGATAGGAACCTCCCCAGGGCATCCTCGGGTATGTAGGGTCCGCTTTCGGCTATGCCCGTCTCGAGGCGGCCGACCTCGTCCACGATGTACACATTGGAACGGGTCTCGCCGCGAACGTGGATGAAGTTGGTGGTTATGCGTAGCCTCCTCAGGGCGTCCCGGATGTACTCGCCGTTGAACCCCGCAAGGAAACCCATAGCCACAGAGGGATACCCCACCTGGGAGAGCATGTATGAAACGTTGATGCCCTTCCCTCCCGGGGACCTGTCCACATGGCTCGCCCGGAACCACTTCCCCGGCCGGAACTCCGGGACAAGGAACTCCTCGTCCACGGCAGGATTAAGAGTTACCGTAACAATCATGGACCGCACCTCCCCTGAGGATCAGGCAAAAATGGACGACGCGCATCGGGGCGGCCCCGATCACGACAGGAATTTCACAGCCTCTTCCAGGGATCCTACCTGCTGCTTCCTTGCAATGCTCCCCTTCCTGAACTCCACCATGGAGGGAAGCTCTGTTATCCCGAGCTTCTCGACCATTCTCCGGTTCTTGTAGCCGTCAAGAAGGACCACATTTGATCGCTTGCCGGCAGCACTGTTCTCGATCTCCGACGCCAGCCTTGCCTGGGGTTCGTCGATGCTGGAAAAGATGAAGGCCGTGACCTGTTCGGGCTCCAGGAGAAGACCCTGGATATGTAGCTGCTCCGAAATATAAGCAGATGCGGCCATTGCGGCGGTCGCTCCGTCACCGGCAGCGGTTATTACCTGCCTCAGGTACTTGTCCCTGACGTCACCGGCTGCGAATATTCCCTCTATGCTGGTCTCCATCCTCTCGTTGGTCACGATCCATCCGCCTCCGACAGAATCAACGAGCCCCTGCATGAAGGAGACGTTGGGGTCCATGCCGGCGAAGACGAAAACACCCGAGACTGCAAGATCGGAGGTCTCCCCGGTCCTGACGTTCTTCAGAACCAGCTTCTCCACCATGTCCTCTCCGATGATCTCCTCGACGACGGTGTTCCATATGACCTCTATCTTCGGGTTTGACATGGCCCTCTCGATGGCCAGCCTGTCGGCACGGAAGCTGTCCCTTCTGTGGATTATGGTCACCTTCGAGGCGAACTGGGTCAGGTAGACCGCCTCTTCGACGGCCGTATTGCCGCCGCCGATGACAGCGATCTCCTGGTCCTCGAAAAAGGCCCCGTCGCAGACAGCGCAGTAGCTGACTCCCCTGCCGGTGAGCTCCTTCTCTCCCGGAGCCCCAAGCTTCTTGAAGCTTGCTCCGGTGGCGATGATCACGGCTTCGGCCTCAATATCATCTCCATCGGTATGAATGACCTTCCTTCCGCCGTCGACGGTAATACCCTTTACTTCGGTCTCACGGAATTCAGCCTTGAAGTGCTCAGCGTGCTTGCGGAAGGAATCTGCCAGCTCTGCTCCGCTGGCATGGATCACCCCGGTCCAGTTCTCTATCTCGTCGGTGACATTTATCTGCCCACCCGGGATCCCCTTTTCAAGAACAAGTACGTCAAGACCCGATCTCTTCCCGTAGATGGCCGCAGTGAGCCCTGCCGGCCCTGCTCCGATAATTACGAGTTCCCTCTTTTCCATCGATGGATCCCTCCCGGGATTAATGTTTTCTTCGCATGAAAGCAAACATCATTGTATCAGAACGGAGACCTCTTCAAAACAACTCCCCGCCTCGAGGATCAGTACACCTCCCGGGACAAGGGCCGACGGGGCCCATCCGACAATAGACCTGTAATGGTCAAAGCCGTCCTCTCCACCATCGAGGGCGGAGCGGGGCTCATAACGTTCCACTTCCGGCATCAGTTCGGGAATCTGGGCAGAGGGGATGTACGGGGGGTTGCTGACGATCATCTCGAACCCCGGGGACGGCACGGGGATCCTTTCAAGGGAGGAGCAGTGGCAGAGAAGACATCTTCCAAGAAGGTCCTTCTCTCTGAGGTTCCTCCAGGCCCAGGTCAGTGCGACGGGATTTTTGTCGACGGCAACGCATCTGCTTCCAGGGTTGTCCAGCAGTATCGATGTGGCAATGCACCCGGATCCGGTTCCCCAGTCCAGGAAGAGTCCCCCTTTGAAATACTTCCGGCTCTCGGCCACCAGAAGCTCGGTCTCGGGGCGGGGGACGAGGCACCCCGGTCCGACGCGAAAGGCTCTGCCCATGAATTCACATACGCCGGTTATGTACTGGAGCGGTTCCCTGGCGGCCCTTCTCTCTATTGCCGCCTTCAGTTCCGGGATGAGGTGTTCCGGGAAGGGTCTTTCCGGGTGGGCAAGGAGAAGGGTGCGTTCCATGCCGATAATGGAGCAGATCAGCAGGTCTGCCTCGAACCAGGGCCTGTCGATCCCGGCCTCACGAAGCCTGTCCGAGGCGAGTTTGCGGGCCTCCCGAAGGTACAAGGCTCAGCCTTCCAGGGATCTCATCTTCTCCGACTGATCGGCCATGATCAGGGCTGAGATCATCTCCTGGAGATCCCCCTCGAGCATACTTTCCAACCTGTAGAGTGTCAGCCCTATACGGTGGTCGGTCACCCGGTTCTGGGGGTAGTTGTAGGTGCGTACCCTCTCCGACCGGTCTCCTGTCCCCACCTGTCCCTTTCGCTCCGCGGCCATCTTCGCCTGCTGCTCCCTTAGCTCCATGTCATACAGCTTGGCCTTCAGGAAGTTCATGGCCTTGATGCGGTTCTTGATCTGGGATCTCTCATCCTGGCAGGTCACGACAAGGCCTGTGGGGAGGTGAGTTATCCGGACGGCGGAATCGGTCATGTTGACATGTTGGCCGCCGGCCCCGCTGGCCCGGTAGGTATCTATCTTGAGGTCCTCCTGCCTGATGTCGATATCCACGTCCTCGGCTTCGGGAAGCACCGCAACTGTTGCGGTGGAGGTATGGATCCTTCCGCTCGATTCGGTCACGGGGACCCTCTGGACCCTGTGGACGCCGCTCTCGAACTTGAGCTGGCTGTATGCACCCTGGCCGTCGACCTTGAATACCACCTCCTTGTACCCTCCTATACCAGTCTCGCTGCTGTTCATGACCTCCACTCTCCAGCCGTTGTTCTCTGCAAAGAGTGAGTACATGCGGAAGAGGTCCCCCGCAAAGAGGGCCGCCTCGTCCCCTCCGGTCCCTGCCCTGATCTCGACGATAACGCTCTTTTCGTCGTTGGGATCCCTAGGCAGCAGGAGGACCCGCAGCCTGGACTCCAACTCCTCCAGCTGCTGCTCCAGTTCGTGCATCTCTTCCCTGGCCAGTTCCGAGAGCTCGGGATCACCGGAGTGGGTGAGCCCCCTTGCCTCTTCGAGCCTGGAGAGGGTCTTCCTGTAGTCCCTGTAGACCTCCACCACCCCTACGATCTCCGAGTGTTTTTTGCCCAGGCGGTGCAGCTCCGACGGGTTCGAAGCCACCGATGGCTCGGACATCATGCGTTCGATGTCTTCCAGAGACCTTTCAAGCTCCTCCAGTTTTCCCAATATCTCCATTGTCAGTTCTCACCGCCGCATGAGGCACTCGTGGCCTCCTCTTCCTCCAGGGCAAGGTCAAGGGCCGATATGGCCACCTCGATCTGGTCCAGGTCGGGCTCCCTTGTGGTCAGGTACTGAAGCCAGAGGGCAGGGGCCATAAGCACCCTTCCGAGAGACCTGTTCCTGGAGCACCACCGGATTATCTCGTACGAGATACCTATGACCACGGGCAGGAGCACCAGCCTGGAAACGACCCTCCAGGCTAGGGAGCCGTGCCCTGCAGCTGCAAATACGATCACGCTTACGGCGACCACAACGAGCAGGAAGGATGTACCGCACCTTGTGTGGATCCGGGAGAACCCGGACACGGACTCCCTGTCCAGCGGCGTATCGGACTCCCATGCGTTGATCGTTTTGTGCTCGGCACCGTGATAAGCAAAAACACGGGCTATATCCTTCCAGAGGCCGATAACGGCGATATATGCAACGAAGACAGCGGCTCTGGCCAGGCCTTCCAGGATGTGCCCAAAAGACCTGCTCAGGCCCAGGTAGCGGACACCCAGGTCGGAGATCCAGACTGGAAGAAGGACAAAGAGCCCGACCACTCCCAGTATCGCTATGGCAAAGGTCACTGCCAGTTCAAGGGGTCCTATCTTCTCTTCCTCGCCCAGTGCGACCTGGGCTGAAAGGGAGATGGCGCGGAAACCGGTGACGAGCATCTCCGCCATGGTCGCCAGGCCTCTAAATACGGGAAGGTTCCAGGGGAGGGAGGAGTTCCACGGCCGGACCGCCCACTTCTTGTGCCAGATACCCCCTTCGGGATCCCTGACTGCAAGAGCCCAGTTCCCGGGACCTCTCATGAGGACGCCTTCTATGACGGCCTGTCCGCCTACAGGTACCTCCCTGGCCCGAAGAAGAGATGAGTGGATAAGAGAAGGTACCAGAGAAAGAAAGATGTTGGGTCTCAGCATCCGGAAAGGACCTCTTCCATGTCGGAAAAGGGTTGGCCGCAGGGCCTGCTCTCGAAGCAGCGCCCCCTGGTGACGCAATCTGGCCCCGCTAGGGAGAAGAGCAGAGGCGACCTCTCTCTTGCAAAAATCAGCATCCTTCGGGCGAGATCCTGGATCTCCCACTGGGCTCTTCGGCAGAGGCGCATGGAGAAGAAGTGGTGAAGTTCACGGGCATTCATGGTCACCACTATCTTCGTGGACCATCCGTGGGGAAGGATATAGCGTGCGTCCTCCTTGGGAACTCCGGCTTCTATCATCTTCCTGTAGGCACAATGCGCCTCTTCTGCGGTCCTGGAAAAAAGGTCAAGAACCTCCGGGTCGGAAGATACCGACGGAGGCACGACCATCTCAGGTTCCTTCATGTCGACGTAACG
The DNA here is from genome assembly GCA_001509095.1 of Synergistales bacterium 58_81. Taxonomy (GTDB): domain Bacteria; phylum Synergistota; class Synergistia; order Synergistales; family Thermovirgaceae; genus 58-81. The sequence continues at coordinate 29,934 of LGGV01000014.1, forward strand.
CTGGCTCTGCTGAGAGTAACTGGCCATCCTGTGCCTGACCAGCTGATGTGAACATACCCTGCTGATCCCGTCTACGGCGAAGGTGAAAGAGGCGTGCTCGAAGGGGGAGAGATGCCCCGAGGTCCTCAGATGCCCTATGAAACGGGAGATATCCTCCCCCTTCATGCCCTCTGCGATATCCACTGCGGATACGTCACTGTAACAGAGCCTCGCTGCAGCGGCAACCGTCCGGTCGGGATCGGGAGTACTCGCTATCAGCAGAACACTTACCGACATAGGTTCACCTCTTGGGGACCTGGGGATCAGTCCTTCTTCTCTTCCTGGGTTTCCTGGGGCTCCTCGGGTTTCCCAAAGCGGGTACCGGCGTACTTCTTCTGGAACTTCTCGACCCGGCCAGCCTCAGATACCCTTGTTCCCCGCTTGCCGGTGTAGACGGGATGGCAGGCTGAACATACGGCGACCTTGATCTCCTCGACGGTGGAACCGGTCTCGAAGGAGTTCCCGCAGGCACAGGAAACCTTGCATTTACGGTACTTGGGGTGGATATCCTTTTTCATCTGTTACACCTCCATGGAGACTCTTTCTTTTCATACCACAATGGAGAAATGTAACATACGGGCGCGGAAAAGACAAGAAGGCCCGCCGCTGCGTGTGGCCCGCCGCTGCGCCTCAGATATGCATTACCCCAAGTCCGCATCTCTCGTGGTGGGCGACGGCATGATAGGCGGTATCACCTACTACCGCCACGGCGATCCAGTGCCTGTTCCTCACTATGCCTATCTTCACCCCTATGCTGGCCTCCAGCATTCCAACCGATATAAAACCGTTCATGGCCTCGAAGGCGGCATGCATAAGGGCGTGCATCTCATTGGATTTTTTCCTTACGATCTCCCCGTTCAGTGCCGCACCTACTACCGCCCTGGTGATCTTCTGGGGCAGGTCGCCGGCAAGGCCCCCCACTTCTGTTGCCACGGCCTTCCAGCCGAAATCACATATCTGCTCCTTGAGGACCCTTTCCTCCTCGGATCCCGTCGTAGAAGCCAGGATAAGGGCGGATCTGCCTATCTGGCTGTCGTCGGATAGGGTAATTACCACCGAAAGTTCCATCACTTTCTGCCCGGAGGTCCTATCCGCCGCCGGGGTGTCTCCCGGAGCATCCGAAGAAATACTCTCCCTCTGGCCGGACAGTTCCGACCCGGAATTTTTCTCGATACCCAATAGCTCTCGCAATCTCATAGACTTTGTTCCTCCCGGATCACATTGATGACCTTTTGAAAGGCCGGCGGATCCCTACTGGGACTATGTTCTAGAGTATATACTATTCAGGGCCCCCAGGGGGCAGGCTCTCTATCATGGGAACAGGTCGGTACAGGAACTTGAACCATTCGTGATTTATGTATAAAATTGAACCTGCATTGAGATTGCAGTTACAGGAAGTCCTCCAGGGAGGTGGTCTCAGGATCCGACCTTGCAGGACGGGGTACTTTGTTCGAGCATCCAGATCTAATAGAAAACAGAAGAGGAGGCGGTAGTTCCATGAAGAAGATTCTTGCACTGGCTCTGGTTATGATTATGGCCCTGGCGGCGGGCGCCTCGGCCCAGACTTTCCTGTCCCTCGCGACAGGTGGCACAGGTGGCACTTACTACCCCATCGGCGGCGGTATAGCCGATGCGGTCAGCAAGGCCCTTCCCGATGTCCAGATGACCGCTGAGACGGGCAACGCATCCCAGGCCAACCTGAACCTGATCGGCACCCACCAGATCGAGATGGCCCTTGTCCAGAACGACGTTGCGGCTTTTGCCTACGACGGCAAGTTCATGTTCCAGACACCCTACAAGAACGTCCGTGCCGTTGCATCCCTCTATCCCGAGACGGTCCAGGCCATTGCCATGAAGAAGTCCGGCGTCAACTCCATGCGCGACCTCCCCGGCAAGAGGGTCTCCGTGGGAGCTCCCGGCTCCGGTGTCCAGGTTGACGTCTCCCTCATATTCAGGACCCTTGGCTACAAGTACTCCGACGTCAACGCCGACTTCCTGGACTTCAACCTCACCACCGAGCGGATGAAGGACGGACAGCTCGATGTCGGTTTCGTCGTTGCCGGCTACCCAACGGCTTCGATCATGGACCTGGCAACCATGCATGACATCACCCTGATCGAGTTCGACGATGCCCTGATCGAAGAACTCCATGCCCAGTATCCATTCTTCGTCAAGGACGTAATCCCTGCCGGCACCTACAGGGGGATCGACAAGGATATCCAGACCGTGGCCGTTCAGGCTATGTGGGTCTGCGACGGTGACCTTCCCGAAGAGCTCGTCTACAGGGTTACCAAGGCCTTCTGGGAAAACATAGCCGATGTCCAGAAAGTCCATGCCAAGGGCCAGCTGATCACTATCGAGACAGCCCTTAACGGCATCTCGGTGCCCCTCCACCCAGGCGCTGCCAGGTACTACACCGAGATAGGCCTGGAGGTCCCCAAGTTCTAGAGATCGTTTAACACAAAAGGGCAGTCCCTTAAAAGGATTGCTGAATGAAAAACACGAAGAGCGGCACCCTTTCGGGTGCCGCTCTTTTCTCTTCAACGATTGTCTTTCAGGTTAGGTTAGATCTTCTGGACGTTCGCGGCCTGGGGACCCTTGGTTCCTTCGGTGATCTCGAAGGATACCGCCTGGCCCTCGGCGAGGGACTTGAAGCCGTCGCCCTGGATCGCGCTGAAATGCACGAAAACATCCTTGCCGTCGTCGGTGGTGATGAATCCATACCCCTTAGCGTCGTTGAACCATTTTACTGTGCCCTGTGTTGTCAAAATCCTGCCTCCCATTTCTTCTGTTACCAGAAAGTGTTTTTCGGTGACAATCGTCACCGACAACGAACAATAAGGTATCTGGGAGGATTTGTCAAGCTGATGGGGTGGAGGGAAGACCGTGAGGCGAGACGTGGAAAGGGCAGGGGTTCTCACCTTCCTGGTTTTAACGATTGAGAGTTTTCCTCTCTCTCGCTTCTCTGTGCCCTCCGTGGTGAGAAGGTTCCAGGGTCAGATCCTCA
>LGGV01000079.1 GCA_001509095.1 Synergistales bacterium 58_81
AGCTCGACCTCTGCGCCGGCTTCTTCGATCTTCTTCTTGACTTCCTCTGCCTCTTCCTTGGAGACGCCTTCCTTGACGGGCTTCGGGGCGCCGTCGACAAGGTCCTTGGCTTCCTTGAGGCCGAGGCCGGTCAGTTCGCGAACGACCTTGATGGTGGCTATCTTGTTGGAACCGGCGTTCTTGAGGATCACGTCGAACTCGGTCTTCTCCTCTTCGGCGGGAGCGGCGGCACCGGGCACGGCGCCCATCATGGGCATTGCCATAGCCGGGGCGGCTGCCGATACGCCGAACTTGTCCTCGAGCTCCTTCACGAGTTCGGAGAGTTCAAGAACGGACATCTGCTCGATGGCGGCGATGATGTCTTCTTTCGAAAGGCCCTTGGATGCGGCCTTCTTCGCGGGCTTCTTCTCTTCGGTAACTTCGGTCACTACTTCTTCACCCTCTGCTGCCTTCTTGGCTGCGGTCATTTTCTGTTCCTCCTTTTTCATTTACACCCGTTGGGATTTGATCTCTTTTTTCAGGCTGCCTTTTCTTCCTTCTGTTCCTTGATCCTTGTAAGGCATGTAACGAGCCCGCGAGTGGTACCGGAAAGCACCGTTACAAGGCCTCTGACCGGGCCTATCATCGTTCCTGCAAGCTGTGCCAGCAGGACCTCCCTCGAAGGCAGATCGGCCAGCGCCCTGACCTGGTCCGCCGAGAGGATGTGATCTCCCAGGATGGCTTCCTTGATCACAAGGGCCTCGTTACCCTTCTCCCTGGAGAAATCCCTTATCACCTTTGCCACTGCCGCGGCGTCCCCTTTGGCAATGGTGAAGGCGTTGGGGCCGGTCTTGACAGAGTCGGGAACGGGCATGGATTCCTGGCGGAGGGCTATCTCCATCAGGGTATTCTTGGCCACGTTCATCTCGCCGCCGGCTCCGCGGATCGCCGATCTCAGTGCCGTGATCTTCGAAACGTTCAAACCTCTGTACTCGCATACGAAAACGGCATCTGCTTCCTGGAGCTTCTCCCTCAGCAACTCAACCTGCTGGATCCTCGATTGCGAAGGCATTCATTCACCTCCTTACATAAAAGAACTCCCGGACCCTCCGGGCCCGGGAGTTCTGAACACACCAGCAATACATGCGTTCTTCGCTCATCCAGACCTCGGCGGGCAAGACATTAAGCGCAAAAATGCGCACCCGCTGTCTACGGTCGTTGGAACGGTGAAATTATAGCAGCTGTTGCTTTTTAGTCCAGTAGGTCTACTCGGCGGTCAGTTCCTTTACCGCAGCGTTGGGATCGACCTTGAGGGATACTCCCATGGTCGACGTGATAGCCAGGCTCTTGATGTACTGCCCCTTGGCTGCCGGCGGCTTGGCCTTGACTATGGCGCCCAGAAGGGCCTTCCCGTTGTCGTAGAGGTTCTCGAATGGGAACCCGGCCTTACCGAAGGAGTTGTGGATGATACCGAACTTGTCGACCCTGAACTCGACCTTCCCTGCCTTGATCTCGCTGACGGCGTGGGCAACGTCGAAGGTCACCGTTCCGGTCTTGGCGCTGGGCATGAGACCGCGGGGACCGAGGATCTTGCCAAGTTTGCCCACGGACTTCATCATGTCCGGGGTAGCGATCACTGCGTCGAAGTCCAGCCAGCCGCCCTCGATCTTCGGAACTATGTCCTCTCCACCGACGAAGTCGGCGCCCGCGTCCTGGGCTTCCTTGACCTTCTCCCCGCCGGCGATGACGAGAACTCTCTTCACGACACCGGTCCCGTGGGGGAGAACGGTGGTGCTGCGGACCTGCTGGTCTGCGTGGCGCGGGTCGACGCCGAGGCGAACGTGCATCTCAAGGCTCTCGTCGAACTTTGCGGTAGCGTTCTCCTTGGCCAGGGAAATGGCTTCCCTGAGGCTGCCGAGAGGTTCTTTCGGAACCTTCTCGGCTATGGCGCGGTACCTTTTGCTTCTCTTCTTCATGTCATATTACCTCCCTGTGGTCCAGACGAGCTTTTGTCGGGCTCTCCCACCGGATACGCCGGGCCTTGCCGGCGGTGGATCCTTTGTTACTCCTTCCCGGACTAGACTACCTCGATGCCCATGGAAACGGCGGTGCCCTTGATCATCTCCATTGCGGCCTCTACGTCGTTGGCGTTGAGATCGACCTTCTTGAGTTCGGCGATCTCGCGGACCTGGTCCAGTGTCACCTTGCCGACCTTTACCTTGTTGGGCTCACCGGAACCCTTTTCGAGCCCCGCGGCCTTCTTGAGAAGGACGCTTGCCGGGGGTGTCTTGAGGATAAAGGTGAAGCTCCTGTCCGCAAAGACCGTCAGGACCGCCGGGATGATCATCCCTGGCTGATCGGCCGTCTTGGCATTGAACTGCTTGCAGAACTCCATGATGTTCACGCCGTGCTGACCGAGAGCCGGCCCTACAGGTGGGGCAGGTGTCGCCTTACCTGCAGGCAGCTGCAGTTTGATCTGTGCTATTACTTTCTTTGCCATTTGCCAATTTCCCTCCTACATAGCCCGGCTTCTTCCGGGCGATAAAAAAAGACGTTGCTTCAGATCTTGTCAAGATCGGTGTAGTCGGCCTCCACAAGGGTGTCCCGGCCGAAGACGGTGACGGAGAACTTGACCTTGCCCTTGTCCTCCAGCACCTCCGCGACCGGGCCCACCTGGCCCTCGAAGGGTCCTGTCTTTACCCGTACCACGTCACCGGGTTTGAGGTCTATTTCGATCTTCGGCTTGATCTGTTCCTTGCCGATCTTGTTCATGATCTCGCTGACTTCCCGCTCGGTGAGCGGTATGGGGTAGCTCCCCGCGCCAACGAAGCCCGTGACACCGGGCGTGTGACGAACGACATACCAGGACTGGTCGTCGAGTATCATGTCCACCAGGACATAGCTGGGGAAGACCTTCCTCTTGGTGCGCTTGCTCTTCCCATCCTTTACGGTGACCCTCTCTTCGATGGGCACAAGGACATGGAAGATCTTCTCGTCCATGCCCATTGTGGCAATGCGCTGCTGGAGGTTGGCCTTTACCCTGTTCTCATACCCTGAATAGGTCTGAACTATGTACCAGTGTCTTTCTCTCTTGTCGGTCATCACTTAAAAGGGGGCCTTGCCCGGCCCCCTGTCCTCCCGAGAAAGTGGCTCTGTCCCATCTGTACAACTGACCAGGGTCTTTCCTACCGGATCACCCTGGAGAATACCGCCGTGAGCAGTACGTCGATTATCCCAAGGTAGGCCGCGACCAGGAATGTCACCGCGATGACGACAAGGGTCGAGTACCAGACCTGCTGCCTGCTGGGCCAGGTGACCCTTTTGAGCTCTGCTCTCGCCTCGCGGATAAAACTCATTAGTTTCATAAAAGCCTCGGCCTCCTGAACTTGAACATAATGGCAGGCCCGGCAGGACTTGAACCTGCAACCCCCGGTTTTGGAGACCGGTGCTCTGCCAATTGAGCCACGGACCTGCGCGCGAAAGGTATTCTACACTACTTCGTTTCCTTGTGCAAGGTATGAGCCTTGCACCACTTGCAATGCTTTTTCTTCTCCAGCTTCTTCTGCTGTTTCTTCTTGTTGACGGTGGTCACGTAGTTACGGCGCTTGCACTCGGTACACTGGAGCCCGATCTGGTCTGCCATGAATTGTCGAACCTCTTCTCACAATAAAGTTGGATCAGTTGTCCAGTATCTCGGTGACGACGCCGGCGCCGACGGTCCTGCCGCCCTCGCGGACCGCGAAGCGAAGTCCCTGGTCCATGGCGATGGGCTGGATCA
>LGGV01000015.1 GCA_001509095.1 Synergistales bacterium 58_81
TGCGGCAACTGGGAGATCGTCCGCAAGATGGTCCCTGACTGCACCTGGGAGTATCTCCACACCGACCGGGGGAAGGATGCTGTTGAGCGGATACGCAGGGCCCAGGGGCGTCACTGATCGGAGAGAACCTCCAAAAGGGCTTCTTCCAGCGTGGGATAGACGACTAGGGGACCTGAAAGAATATCACCCACAGCGATAAATCTGCCTCTCCCGTACCCTTCGAAAGCCTTCCTGTCGCTTTCGGTGTCCCCGAAGAAGAGGATCCTCTCCACCGACAGGATCCTCTCCAGTTCGAAGAGACCTCCCGCGGAGGGTTTCCGGATCCCTCGATCGGCGGTTATGCAGCGTTGCGGCGGAAGATCGGTCCAGCCCAGTATCTCCAGGGCAAGGCCCATCTCGATATCGTTCCTGCCGGTATAGATACCGACGGGGTAACCCAGTTCCTTCCAGTGAGAGTAAAGCATAGGTCTTTCATTTTTCCAGGTGCCGGGACAGTCTATGAAGGTGGGGGGCTGCCCTGACAGGTTCCGGGAGATAGAACCTCCCAGGTAGATCTCCTGGCAAACCTTCCTGACGGCAGCCCGATCAACGACCTCCCCGAACAGCAAGGCCGCGCGCTCCGGCGGATCGTCGCCGCAGAGAGCAAGAATACTGTCCCAATCGGTAATAGAGGGTGGAGGACCAGTTCTGAGGATCTTCCCGGAAGATGCCACCCATGACAGAAAGATCCATGCGATGTCGTAGTCATCGTTGAAGCCTGGGTGCAGTTTTGCCCGTCGGTAGTGGTCTTCGGTGAAAAGGTCTACGGTGGCCTGAAAATCCAGGAAATGCCTTAGGCAGAACCGGACAGCCCCGGAAACCGCCGCCGGGAAGGAGAGAGAGGTGTCAATAAGGACGCCGTCCACATCGAAGACGAGCCCGGTGGACCTCACTTGTCCATCCTCCCCCTGTGGCGTTCTTCGAGCTCTGCCCAGATCTCCGTGAGCTCCACATCCATGGCCAGGGCAGCGACCATGGTATGAAAAAAAAGGTCCGCCGCCTCGGAAATGAAGGCCTTTCGGTCCCCCGAGACTGAGGCCAGGGCGGTCTCTACACCCTCCTCGCCGACCTTCTGGGCCACCCGCGTAACCCCCTCTGAGAGAAGTCTGGCTGTGTAGCTTTCACTAGGGGCGGCCTTTGAGCGGTCTTTCAGGAACCTCCAAAGCTTTCCCGGAAAGGTTGCACCGTCGGAAGAAGCGGGGCCATTTTCGTTGAAACAGCTCACCGATCCAGTATGGCAGGCCGGTCCCGATGGTTCTACCAGCGCCAGAATGGCGTCGCTGTCGCAGTCCTTAAGGATATCCACGACCTTCATGGTGTTGCCACTGGTGGCACCCTTGTGCCAGAGCTCTTGCCTTGACCTGCTGTATAGGACCATCTCCCCCCTGCGGGCGGTCTCTTCCAGGGCCTGGCGGTTGGCCCAGGCCAGCGTCAGCACCTCACCGGTGGAGATATCCTGAAGGATCACCGGGACCAGTCCCTTGTCGTCAAAACGGATCGATCCTGTATCAAAGCCCATTCATCGCACCTCCGGCCTCAATTCTCATGGGTATGCCCCTGGACGAAAGTTCGGCCTTAAGTTCACAGATCCTGACGGTCCCGAAGTGGAAGACCGAAGCCGCCAGAGCGGCATCGGCGCCCGAACGGAAAGCTTCAAGGAAATGCTCATTTCTGCCGGCCCCCCCCGAAGCGATGACCGGTACCGGAACAGAAGCGGCTACTGCTTCGATGCATTCCGTATCGTAACCCTCGAGGGTCCCATCGGAATCAATCGAAGTGAGGAGGATCTCCCCGCACCCCAGGCTGCAGGCCTTCCTTACCCAGGAGAGCAGGTCGATCCCGGCAGGTTCGGTCCCTGCCCTTACCATGACCTCCCAGTGCCCCCGACCGGTCCGAAGGGCGTCGACGGCCAGGACCACAGCCTGTGACCCCAAAAGAGATGAACATCTCCTGATAAGGTCAGGATCCCTTACGGCGGCCGTGTTAAGTGAAACCTTGTCTGCACCGAGGGAGATGATCCTCCTGGCCTGGGACTCGTCGACGATGCCGCCCCCTACGGTGAAGGGGATGAAAAGCATGTCCGCAACGGAACTGACCCACTCGAGCATAGTGCTCCTGCTGCCAAGGGAGGCGCCTATATCAAGGAACACCAGTTCGTCGGCCCCCTCGGACATGTACTCGGCCGCCATGGTTGCCGGGTCGCCGGCATCCCTCAGCTCCCTGAAGCGTATACCCTTGACTACCCTGCCATCCTTTACGTCAAGGCATGGAATGATCCGTCTTGTCAGCAAACTACCGTCATCTCCAGAGCCTTGGCGGGGTCGATGGAACCCTCGTAAAAGGCTTTGCCTATCACACAGCCGCTGCATCCGATCTCCCTGAGCATGATCAGGTCGGACAGGGAGGATATCCCGCCCGCGGCAGTTATTGAGCATGGGGTCCCGCTCCTGAGAAGTGAACGGTAGAGACCGAAGTCCGGGCCCATGAGGGTACCGTCCCTTTCGGTGGCGGTTACAAGAAAATCACGAAAGCCTGGCCTGGAGAGGACATCGATGGCCTCCGTGGTAGAGATCCCTGAAAGGGAAAGCCAGCCGGAATGGGTAACAAAACCGCCCCTGGAGTCCACCACTGGAATGACCCTTTCGCCGAAAGAGCGGAAGACCCTTTCCGGCATATCTGGTGAGGTGAAGAGGAGGCTTCCCACCATTGCGAAAGAGGCACCCGATCCCAGCGCAAGTTCGATATCTTCCAGGGTCCTTAGCCCCCCCCCGAAACGTATGGAGAGACCCGTCGAGGCGAGTTGAGGGAGAAGTCCCAGGTGAACGGGAGTGCCCTGTCTTGCGCCGTCAAGGTCTACTATATGAAGATGGGAGTAACCCATCCGGGCAAAGGATGTGGCGGCCTCCGTGGGTTCAATGGGGTACGTGACGCTGCTTTTGAAGTCACCCTTGAGAAGCCTGCACACCTTGCCGTCCTGCAGGTCAATGGCCGGATATATCTTCATCACCTAAACCCCCAGTTCCTCCATTGTATGTGAGAGAAGCCTCAGTCCCCGGAAGCCGCTTCTCTCGGGGTGGAACTGAAAGCCGATGGTCCTGCCCCTTTTTGCGACAGATGTAAAGCAGGCGTTGTCGACAGTTGTGGTCGCCACAGTATCTCTCGCCGGCGGGATACCGTAGGAGTGGACGAAATAGAAACAGTCCAGCCCGGGCGTAGGTTCCATATCGCCGGGGAAGGGAACGACCCATTCCAGGATGTTCCACCCGACATGAGGCAGCTTTCGGGTCCCGGAGAGTTTGTCGACGATCCCCTGAAAGACGCCCAGTCCTTCCGACCTCCCACCCTCGGTGCTTCCTTCGCACAGGATCTGCATTCCAAGGCAGATGCCGACCAGTGGCCTGTCCATCCTTACCCATTCTGATATGAAAGAGGACCAGCCGCGGGAGACCAGGGATGCCATTGCAGAGGGAAAAGACCCCACCCCTGGAAGGAAGAGGGCCTCCAGGACCCCGGAGCATGGGTCATCCGGGGAATCCAGGACCACACTTTCTCTCCCGAGGCGCTTCAGTGCCCTCCCTACATTTCCGATGTTCCCTGCTCCGTAGTCGATCAGGCCTATCATGGCCAGACCTCCTTCGTGGAAGAAGAGGTCAGGGAAGGTACGAAAGCCTGTGCAAAGGCACGTCCTGCGGCCTTGAAGAGGGCCTCTGCCGCATGGTGGGAGTTGTCGGCCTCCAGGAGCCTGGCGTGGATCGTAGTTCTCGACTCCCTTGCAAGGGCCGAAAAGAACTCCGGCACCAGTTCAAGGTCGAGATCGCCGCATCTTTCCGATGGGAAGGAGCCCCGGAAGTAACACCCCCCTCTTCCGCTCAGGTCCACCGAGACCAGCGCCAGCGAACCGTCCATGGGGAGAGCGCACCAGCCGTAACGCGCTCGGGGGGAAGATGGGTACCAGGAGAGAAGAGACCTCCCCAGAACAATGCCCACATCCTCAACGACGTGGTGGAGATCCTCGCCGTCTCTTCCCGATGCCTCGATCGACAGGCTCCACCCCATATTCGCCCCCAAAAGCTCCAGCATATGGGAAAAGAGCCCGCAGGGTGTAGTGATCGATTGTGCACCCGGTTCTGTCTCGAATGAGATCCTGACCGTTGTTTCAGCTGTTGCTCTCTCGAACTCAGTCTGCATTATAGATCCTTCCCTTCCATGGTCTCAGTGCACCCATGATCCCTGATATCATGCTCCACCCCGTCTGTGTGAACCGCCTGCTAGCCACCAGTCTCATAGAGACCTGGGCCACCTCCTGTATGACCTTCAGCCCGTTGGCCTTGAGGGTCTCCCCCGACTGGACGATATCAAGTATGCAGTCGCTGATCCCGAGAAGAGGTGCCAGTTCCACCGAACCGTGCATATGGACGACCTCCAGTTTGACCCCCAGAGAGTGGAAGAAGGACGTTGCTATGTTTGGATACTTGGTGGCGACCTTCAGGCCGTTCAGATGATTCCCCGAGGGGGCGAATCTTTTGACCAGGTGATCGGGAGCAGCGATGACCAGCCTGCACCTTCCAGCCCCCGTATCGGCAAGCTCCACCAGGGGGACCCGTCGTTCCATGAGGACATCGCTTCCGACCAGGGCCATATCGGCAGCCCCGTAGTGTACGTAGGCAGGCACGTCCATCGGCTTGGCTAAAAGATAACGGCAATCTTTCTCGGAGATGATCAGCGCTCTGTCAGGGGCCTCAAGGCGGGAGCAGGAGAGACCGAGCTGACCCAGTACCGTTGCGCACTCCTTCATCATTCTTCCCGTCGGGATGGCAATGTTTATCATGTCCTTCCTCCTTCGGGCGACCAGTCAGCCCTTTCAATGAGGGTATTCTTCTCGAGGTCGAAGATCGATCCATCTGATAGGTCGGTCCACCAACGGTAGCCACGTCTCCTTGCCAGTTCGATGGACCTGTTCCTCTGGTCTATCCAGCTCATCTCGACGGGCACACCGCAGGCGGCCAACTCTGCGGCCATCTTCATTGCCCTCTCCGGCCTCAGATCCCCGGGCCAGGACATGACCGTGAGGGGTTTGGAGATGGACGATGTGTCCCCATAGAGAAGGAGATCCAGGTTCAGCGAAAAACCGATGGCCTGGCCCAGTACGCCGAATGATGAGAGCAGCCCGTCGTAGCGCCCGCCTCCCCCCACAGGACGGCCGTGGGACCCGCAGAAGACCTCGAAAACAGGTCCGCTGTAGTAATCCAGTTCTCTGGCTATGCTGAGATCGACCAGGACCCTGTCCTTGAAGCCCGAGACAGCCAAGGCCTCGACCAGGTTCCTCACGCTTCCGGTGGAGCAGTTCTTTGGGAGGACCTTCGTTGCCCTTTCCAGGACTTCCGCCCCTCCGCGGAGATAGGGGAGCTCTTCAAGGGGCCTTCTAAGGCTTTCGGGGATAGGGGCCCGGTCCAGGATCTCGCGGAAAGATGAAAAGGAACGTCGGGTCAGAGCTTCCCTGAGGGCAAGGGACGAACTTTCGGGCATTTCTTTAAGCAGCGATGAAAGGATCGTCACGTCCCCGATGACGATAAAGTTCTCCTTAACATCCAGGGCGTCAAGTGTCTTCAGCAGAAGAGTAAGCAGCTCAATGTCGGCACCCTCGCTCTCCCAGCCCAGCAGCTCGGCTCCGATCTGGAAGTACTCCACATCGTTGTCGGGGGGTGAGGGTATCCGGTAGACCCTGTCCGCGTAACATACCCTGAGGGGCCTCTCTTCGGGGGCGTAGTGAGAGCTCAGATAAGATACGGCAGCCAGGGTGAGATCAGGTCTCAGGCACCCCGTCTCACCCGAAGGGGTCCCCAGTGAGACTATCCTGCTGCGGACTTCTCCAGAGAGGCACTCCCAGCAGGGGCCGAAGAGCTGGACCGATGAAGGGAGCAGCAGACGATATCCGTAGCCTGCAAAGAGTTCGAAGAAGACCTGTCTTGCCCTTTCGATCCTCTCCGCCTCGATGCCCCCAATGCTTTTGAAACCCTTGGGCAGGCCTTTCATGAGCGATCTACCCCAAAACGGAGTTCCATTGCGAGAGTGTGGCCAGGCAAACCTTCGGCCTCGGAGATCGGGCTTCCGAGTTCGGCCAGTCTCCTGGCGCCACTTATGTTGGTCTCAAGAAAGGTCTGGGGTCTGAGGAATGTTCCTGTCCAGAGCCCGCCGGCGAAACGGGCCGTCCCCCCCGTAGGGAGGATATGGTTAGTGCCGGCGACGTAATCACCGAAGGCCTGGGCAGTGAACGGTCCAAGAAAAGCAGAGCCGAAGGACCTGAATAGCGGCAGGGCTTCTCCGGGAGCCTTAACGGCCAGAACCAGGTGTTCGGGCGATTCGGAGTTTGCATATGAAGCGGCTTCCTCCATGCTGCAGAAGGCAACGGTGCCGTTGCAGGACCATGACTCCCTGGCCGTTCCGGGGTCGGGCAGCTTCCCCAGGAGACTTTCCACCTCCGGCAGTACGGAGAGGGCCAGATCCCGGTCAAGGCACAGAAGGGTGGCCCTGGCCTGGGTGTCGTGTTCTGACTGGGCGATAAGGTCTGCCGCAACAAGGTCGGCCCTGGCGGTATCGTCGGCAACGACGGTGACCTCGCTGGGTCCAGCCAGTCCATCGATCCCTACGTTGCCGAAGAGAAGCCTCTTGGCCTCCGTTACATAGGCATTGCCGGGGCCCGCGATCACGTCTACCCGCTCCATGCCTTCAATACCGAACGCACAGGCTGCGATCGCCTGGGCTCCGCCGATGGACCAGACCTCCTCGACGTCCAGCATGGAAAGGGCTCCCAGTACTATTTCGTGGGGACCTCCCGGTCCTGAGGGGGGGGTCATGGCGACGATCCTCCCAACACCGGCCTCCCTGGCAGCCACTACGCCCATGACGGCGGTACTTGGTAGAGGGTAGCGTCCTCCGGGAACATAGATGGCAGCGCTCGAGACGGGCTCGAATCTGATACCCGCAAATACCCCTTCCATGACCTCTACCACTTCTTCCCTGAGCATTGACCTCTGGAGGGAGTGGAAGGTGCTAACGTTCTTTGCTGCCTGAGCGAGTGCCTCCCTTACCCCGGGGGGCAGGGCCGCTTCCGCGGAGGCGATAACTTCCCTTGATACACGAAGGTCTCCGGTGTATCCGTCGAGGGTGCGGGAAAACTGCCTCACCGCCTTCTCTCCGGATCGCCGGACCGACTCGATGATCTCCGTTACCCTGAGGGTAACGTTTCTGGTCGTTTCTGGGGCAGCAGTTGCCCGTCTCTTGATGTACTCCAATCAGGACTCCTCCGTTGTGCCTCTACCAGGGCAAAGGGGTAGATTGCTGTACAAACACGATGGGCATGATAACACGGCATCAGAGAAAAATGCAAGAGGGAGATCGATGAAGTGTGGAGATCGATGAAGTGAAAAGCGAGAATTGAGACCGGCCACACTTGAAAATTTTCCCGTGAAAATTTTTCCGTTGACAACTGGCAAGGGGCTTGGTAAACTGCCATTTGTCTTGTATGGCCACGTTTCATTACTGTGAAGCGACAGGGAGGCAAACCAGTGAGAGTTCTTTCAAAAATGCCTTACGAACTATCTTCCATCTCTCAGGAGGCAAGGCTGGACAAGAACGAGAATCCCTATGATCCCCCCCCGGGGATGACGGAAGAGCTAAGAATGGCCCTATCCTCGATAAAGCTGAACCGTTACCCCGACCAGGAAGCCACTGCCCTGAGGAGAGCCCTATCGGATCATTCCGGCTTCCCCGCCGACTGGATAACCGTCGGTAACGGAGGCGACGAGCTGATCTCATATCTGATGACCGCCTTTATACCTCCCGGGGGCTGCCTGATGACCCTCAGCCCTTCCTTCTCTGGTTACAAGCACCAGAGCAGGGCCCTTGGTGTGAGGACCAGCGAGGTTCCCCTTGAATACCGGGGCGGCTCCATTTTCCTCGACAGGGAAAAGCTGATCGATCGTCTCGCGGCCTCCTCGCCGGACCTGGTCATCATTGACAGGCCTAACAACCCCACCGGTCTTTCCCTGCCCCTTGATCTTCTCAAAGAGATTGCCTCGTTGACCAGGGGGATCCTGGCAGTCGATGAGGCTTACGTGGAGTTCGGCGGAGGGTCCTTCTTCGACGTTCCGGGAGAACTCCCGGGGAACGTATTTGTCCTTCGAACCTTTTCCAAGGCTTGGGGGCTGGCCGGACTCAGGGTAGGGTGGGGGGTCTGCAGACCGGCAGTTAGGGAGAAGATCGAGAGGATAAGAGCCCCTTTCAACGTGGGTGTCTTCCCCCAGGAAGCCGCCAGGATCGCTCTTGGGTACTCGGAGTGGATGAGGGCCCGAGTTGGCCGGATATCCTATACCCGCGACCGTTTTGTGGAGGAGGTCAACCGGCTGCCAGGCTGGAAGGCCTTTCCCAGCAGTGCGAACTTCGTTCTTCTTCATTCGCTTAATCCCAAGGAACTTATCCTCAAGACCTTCAGGCACAGGGGCGTCCATGCCCGTTTTCCTGCAATGGGGCCTCTTTCCGAGATGTCCGGTGCATGGGTCAGGGTGGGCATAGGCCTTGAAGAGGAGATGGGGCGCGTTCTGGAGGCTTTGAAAGACCTTTCTGCCGGAGCCTGATCCGCTGGTGTATCATTGATCCGGTGAAGAACAGGAAGGGGATGGGCCCTTGATAGAGATCCCCCTGGACCCCGTTGGAGGGGTCCCTCTTTACAGGCAGATAGCCACCCATTTGATCAGAATGGTCCAGAACGGCACCCTTGCCCTAAACGACCGCCTGCCCGGCAGCCGCGACCTGGCGTCCAGCCTTGGCCTGAGCAGAAACACCGTTGTGCTGGCCTATGACCTCCTCGAGGATGAAGGTTACATTGAGCAAAAAGGTCGGCGGGGGGCCTTCGTGTCATGGAAGAGGCCCCACAAGGTAATGGGCCTGGAGGACAGCGGTCCGGTATGGGACCTGGCCTCGGGTCTCCCTTCTTTCGACATGGTGCCAACGGAACGCCTTGCCCTTCTCGCCAGGGATTCCCTTCTTTCCTGCGGCCCTTCAGCTCTTTACGACACTCCGCCGGAGGGGCTGATGGCTCTTCGTAAGGCCCTTGTAAGACATGCCGCCAGGAGAGGCATCCCAGCAAAGAGGGACGAGGCTGTAGTCACAAGTGGCGCCCGCCACGCCCTTTCCGTCTACATTCACGCCATGGCACTGAAGGGGGTAAGAAGGCTGTGGGTGGAGGAGCTGACCTACCCTGAGGTGAGGCGTATGGCCGAAGGCGCCGGCCTGGAGATCTCGGCCGTCCCTGTCGACCCCGATGCATTTCTGGGATCGCTTTCCCGGATACTCCCGGGAGACCTGCTTTACCTCATCCCCAGCTTCCACAACCCCACGGGCCGGACCCTTTCCCATGAACAGAGAAAGGCTGTCCTGGAGGCAGCATCTAAAAGGGGATTCTGGATAATAGAGGACGACGCATACGGCGAGCTCCGATTCGGTGAGACCAGTGTACCTGCGCTCAAGTCCATCGACCGCGAGGACCGGGTCCTCTACCTCGGGTCCTTCAGCCAGCTCCTCTTCCCCGGAATGAGGATCGGGTACGTTCTTCTTCCCGAGGACGCCAGGAAGGAATTTCTGTCCGTTCTCGAGAGGACATCGGGTTCGACCTCATCGCTGGTCCAGCATGTGATCAACGCTTTCATTGAGGACCGAAGCCTGGAGATCTCCCTTGACCTGGCCAGGAACTGCATGGCATCCCGTATGAAAGCCCTCTGCGGATCCATATCCGGTTCAATGCCGCAGCTGCCCTTCGAGGCCCCCCAGGGTGGGATCTACCTGTGGCTCAGGACCCCTGGCATCTCCGGTACCCTGGCTTCTGTTACTGCAAGAAAAGTTGATGTGGACATGGTGCCCGGCAAGTCCTTCAGTTTCCCCCAGAGGGAGATACAGGCCGTAAGGCTCTCGGTGAGCAGGGTTTCAACGGCGATGATCCACGAGGCAGTGGCCCGTATCGCCTCGGCCTGGAAGGACCTGCCGTGAAAGAGCTCGAGAGGCTTCTATCCGGGAGGGACCAGAGGGCCCTGCTCCAGGGGCATATTCTCCGCGACTTCGACGTAGTGGTGCAGGTGTCCCTGAATATTCCCGGGCTCCCCAAGGCAATGACCGGAGACAGGGAGCTGGTCTCTCTCGTCCTGGAACGGATATGCTCTGCATCGATCCTGACCGGGTCCAGACCAAGGATCCTGTTCTTCCTCGATAACGGGGCCGGCTTTGCAGGAATGACAGGGATAAAGGATGTCGATCCGGCCCTGGTCAAGAGGATAGGAATGGGGCTGGAAGACCGGGAATGGGGTCCCGTGGTGGACGTGGACGTTATAACCCGAAAGGGTGCGATCCACAGGAAAAGCCTTACCGGAGGGGAGAGGCCGTGCCTTCTCTGCGGGATGCCTGCCAAGGATTGCGCCAGATCGCGACGTCATGAATTCCCCGACCTTCGCGGGGCCTTTCAGAAGCTTCTTACAGGAGCCCTGGAAGAGCTCAGGGGCTGAAAGGGCCTTCAGGACCGCCGATCTTCTTCCTCGCTGATCCAGTCGAGCTCCTTTATGCGCTTTCTCCAAAGCAATAGAGCCAGGACAGAAGTAACTGTCCCGCCGATCAGTCCGTAGATGATCATTCCCGGGCGGGGATGACCTATCATATGGCCCCAGAGCCCGGCTATCGCCCTTCCGTAGAGGACCAGTGTCCCCAGCGATAAAAGTAGAACTACAAGTCGCACGGCCTGCACTCCCATCCTGGGTCGATGTGAATTATACCCCCAAAAATTGTTCGACCCTGGAATTTATGATAGCATGCATGTATTCATGTAATACTATTTTGCAGAAAGGGAGGGTGATCCCTATGATCATGGAACCCAGACTATACACCACTTCAGCCGATTATGTTTACCAGGAGTTGAGGCATCAGATAATCACCAAGCAGCTCAAACCCGGACAGCGTCTTCCTGAGGTCAACATTGCGGTCCAGATGGGGGTGAGCCGCACCCCTGTCAGGGAGGCCCTGAGAAGGCTGGCCTCGGAGGGGCTGGTGCTGATAATCCCAAACAGCGGGGCAAGGCTCGCCTCGCCGACCAGAAGGGAGATGGAAGACACCTACGCCGTCAGGGAGCAGCTGGAGTGTATCTCGGTGGCTATCGCTGCCACACGGATAAGCGAAAGGAACCTCAGGAGGCTTGAGGACGCCATACTTGAAGAGGAGAAGGCCTTTGAGGAGAAGAACCTCGAACTGTACCTCGAGATCAACGAGAACTTCCATCGGATCATTGCCGAGGCCAGCGGAAACAGGGTCCTGGCAGATTTTGTCGAGAACATTCTTGCGAGGACCAACGCCTACGTCGTATTCTACGACCCCTTCTACGACATCGAGGATAATCCAAGCATAGCCCAGCACAGGGCTATAGCCCAGGCCCTCAAGGAGAGGGAAAGGGAAAAGGCAGTGGATCTCATGAGGGAACACCTTAAGCACTCCTTCTACGATCTCAACAAGCCCTCCTGACCTCAAGGCGGGGTAGGAGGAGCTACCACTTGCTCCCCCGACAGTGTGAGAATATTAGGGTGCAAGTCTTCAACTCTACACGTAAGATCTCGGAAATGTTCCTGGAAAGGGGAGCGCCATATGAGCGAGAAAGTACTGCCGTCCTTCGACCTCACAAGAAACTGGGAGCGGGTCAGGGAGGAGACCCTGACAGCGATCAGAAAAGTGCTTGAGAGCCAGCATTTCATCCTGGGACCCGAGGTGGAGGCCTTTGAAAAGGACCTAGCCTCCTACCTGGGAACACTTCATGCCACTGGGTGCGCTTCAGGGACCGATGCCCTCCTCTTGGCCCTTATGGCCCTGGATGTGGGGCCCGGCGACGAGGTCATAACGACGCCCTTCAGTTTCTTCGCCACCGTTAGCTGCATAACCAGGGTGGGAGCGACCCCGGTCTTTGCCGACGTCGAGCCCGGGACCTACAATATTGACCCCGAAGCGGTGCTGGCCAGAATAACCCCGAAAACGAAGGCGGTTATCCCTGTTCACCTCTTCGGGCAGATGGCAAGGTTGGAGGAGTTCACCCCGAGACTGAGGGAGCAGGGGATCGGCCTTGTCGAGGACTGTGCCCAGGCCATAGGAGCTACCAGGATAATTGACGGCAAGGTCCGGAGGGCAGGCACCGTCGGAGAGATCGGCTGCTTCTCCTTCTTTCCCACCAAGAACCTCGGTTGTTTCGGCGATGGGGGTATGGTAACCGCCTCATCCGATGAACTCGAGGCAAGGGTCCGGAGCCTGAGGGTCCACGGCTCCGGCAAACAGTACTTCCATGACGAGATAGGGCTCAACAGCAGGCTCGACGAGCTGCAGGCCGCCATTCTGAGGGTGAGGCTCCCTCACCTCGAGACCTGGAACGAGGAGAGGAGGCTTGTAGCGGAGAGGTACCGGATTCTCTTTGCAGAGCACGACCTGGACGAATGGATAATGCCCCCCATTGAAGAGAAGGGGAACAGGCACATCTTCCACCAGTACGTTATACGCTGCCGTTCAAGGGACCAGCTGAAAGACCATCTCGCCCAAAGGGGGGTCACAGCCAGGGTCTACTACCCCCTGTCGCTGCACCTTCAGCCCTGCTTTTCTTTCCTGGGTTATTCAAAAGGCGATATGCCCGTCTCCGAGACCCTTACAGAGGAGGTCCTGGCTCTCCCGATCTTCCCCGAGCTCAGGCCAGAGGAACAGGAACGGGTCGTGGAGGCCATGGCGGAATTCTATCACGGAAAATAATTTGACCTTTCTTGATTTTACCCTTGCAGATGGGGTAGAATAAGGGTCGAGAACAATATCCAATGGAGTCTTCCCCCTGGGGGGAGATGGAGGTGGTCGTTATGTTCCCGTTTTTCTTTGATCCTACTTTCATTGTGCTGATCCCGGCACTGATACTCGCCGTCTGGGCGCAGACCAGGGTAAAGAGCGCTTTCAATAGATACAGCAAGGTCAGAGCAAGACGGGGTGTTACCGCCCGCGATGCTGTAAGGACCATTCTGGACTCGAACGGACTTAACAGCGTTCCCGTCGAAAGGGTCCCTGGCGCCCTGACCGATCACTACGACCCGAGAAAGAAGGTCCTCAGGCTTTCTGAGAGCGTATACGGCAGCCCTAGCATAGCCGCCATCGGCGTCGCTGCCCACGAGGCGGGGCACGCCATCCAGGATGCCCGTGGTTACGCCCCCCTGAAGCTGAGGAACGCCTTCGTCCCTGTGGCCAGCCTGGGATCCTCCCTTGCGCTGCCCCTCTTCTTCATTGGGTTCCTGTTCGCAAACCCCACCATGATGGACCTTGGCATCATCTTTTTTGCGGCGGTCCTGCTCTTCCATCTGGTCACCCTTCCGGTGGAGCTGGACGCAAGCAAAAGGGCCCTCTCCATCCTGTCCGACTCGGGGCTCCTTGCAAGTGACGAAATAGGAGGCGCCAAGGCGGTGCTTAACGCCGCCGCCCTTACCTACGTCGCTGCGACCCTCATGTCAGCCCTTCAGCTCGTGAGGCTCTTTCTGCTGAGAGGCATGAGGAACCGCTGATCTTTTCAGCTTTCCCCGGCTTTTGCCTGTTGCCTGTTGATGTATCATTAGGGGGCGGCTTCAGCTACCCCCTGTTCTGTCCTTATCCTCCGGTTAAGGACAAGCCGGCCCGAGAGGAGAAATTTTATCAATGCCCCTGATACTGTTGGCACTGCTCCTTCTGTTCTTTCTTCCGTGGCTTGGACTTCTTGTCCTGGCGCTGCTTTTCTTTCTCCTTCTCCTGGTCCCTCTGGGATTTGCCGCAAGGTCCCTTGCCTGGCTCGTCGTCGGGCCCAGGGAGCTCTACAGGGTGCTCTCCGACAGCAGGGTCAGGAAGAATCATGCACTGGAGCACGGTACGGTAAATATCCTGAGGGAGCGATACGGCATTACCGGCCTTTCGGGAATGGCCATGAAGGATGGCTTCTCGTTGAGCGGCTTCCCCGATCCCCGGATCATACTTGAGGCGGCGGAGACAGCAAGGAAGAGACTTGCAGCAGGGGAGACCCATCTCGCCATTCACAAAAGGTGCGGGACGACACTGGTAATGGTGAATCTCCTCGCGGCGGTCATATTCATTCTCCTGCTGGTCCTCGCCGGGAGGTTCTCTCTCGGTACGGTACTTCTGTCCCTTGCGGCAGCGTGGGTCCTCGGTCCTTTGACGAGCCCCCTGGTCCAGAGATACGTCACCACCGACACCAGGGTTGAGGATCTCAACATAATCGGAATCGAAACAAGGCCGAGGCTTGTTCGTTTCCCTGGAGGAACGACTCTCCTCCCATCTGAGGTCTTCGTTCATACGAGGGCTGCAGGAGAGCCTCTCGTGGCAGAGGTGATAGGACCATGAAGGGGAGGGGCATAGAGGCCTCGCTACTGGTCTGGAGAGATGTCCTTGCCGGGGGGTTCGCCAGCGAATCCCTCAGGAAGAGGACCGAAACCCTCACCGAGACTGAGAGGACCCTTGCGGCGACGCTGGTCTTTGCCGCCTTGAGAAGGGCCGCCCTCTGGAAGCACATGGCCCGGGAGATGACCCGGAGGCCCCTGGGGGGCATGAGCAGGGCTGCAGGCGATGCACTCGTGATAGGCATCGCAGGCGTCTGCGAACTGAAGAACTTCTCGCCTCGGGTCCTTGTCAACGCCCTTGTGGAGTGGGTCAAGGAGAGAGGGGAGGAGAGGGAGCCGGGGATGGTCAATGCCGTTCTTCGCAGGGCGGCAAGGGAGGGCCCCGACATCGTGGCCAGGTTAAGGGCGAGCCGTTCCATCAAGGATGCAAGCCTCTACTCCGGTGTTCCGGGGTGGGCCGCAGGACTCTGGACGGGGTCCTGGGGGAAGGAGCAGGCAAAGGAGATCATCAGGCTCTCCTCTATGAAGACCTTCCTTTCCTTGAGGCTTTCCGCCAGGCACGAACCCTCGCCGGTCCTGGAGGCCCTGGAAGAAGCCGGTCTCAGGGCCTGGCGGTCACCTCTGGTCAGCCAGAGCCTGAGAATGTCCTCCACCGGCCATCCTCCTTCAATTCCGGGGTACAGCGAAGGGGCTTTTACCCCCCAGACTGAGTCATCCATGATCGTCGGTGAAATTGCCTCTTCAGTCTTCACCGGGGGATCGGTGCTCGATATGTGTACCGGAAGGGGGGTAAAGGCCTTCCAGTTCCTTGAAAGTGTTCCGGGGAGCTTTCTCGAAGGCTGGGACATCTCGGCTCCAAGGATCAATGCCGCCCTGCAGGAGTCGGCAAGACTTGGGGTCGGCAGGGAGAGGTTCGCCCTCAGGACGGGTAACGCCCTTGAGATGGAGCCCCTTGCCGGCCCTGGACTGGTGATGCTCGATGCCCCCTGTTCCGGGAGCGGTACCTGGGCGAGACACCCCGACGGGAAGATGAGGCTTTCACCGGAAAAGCTTGAAGACCTTGCAGAGCTTCAGTCGAAGCTGCTGGTCAGGGCGATCGATCTGGCAGCTGCAGGAGGCACTGTCCTTTACTCCACCTGCAGTCTTTTCAGGCAGGAGAATGAACAGGTGGTCGCCAAAGCGATGGAAGCTCGCCCCGGGATTGTTGAAATGCCGCCCCACAACACATATGATTGTCTCATCCGGGGAAGGCCGTGGGGAAGTTACATTCTCCCCCGTCTTCCGTGGCTGGACGGTTTCTTCATAGCGGTCCTGACCAAAAGGGCTTAGGAGGATCCAAGATGAAAAGACTTTTCAAGATCACTCTTGCTATCCTGATCCTTGTCATCGCTGGATCGGGGATCTTCGCCTTCTACATCATCTTCTTCGGGGGAAAGGATATTGCTGTCCCCGGACTGGTAGGCTCCCCTGTCGTAGATGCCGTCAGTCTGACGGAGAAGATGGGACTTCTCGTCAGGATAGACAAGGTCGACTCTATTCAGCCTGCCGGCGAGGTTGTCTCCCAGTGGCCGGAGCCGGGATCCAGGGTCAAGAAAGGAAAGATAGTGATCCTTAAGGTGAGCAAGGGGGGCGACCGCCAGCCCCTCCCCGACGTCAGGGGGATGGAGTATGGGCAGGCGGTGACCAGGCTGCAGGAATCGGGTTTCGATGTCGGTGACGTTGTCAGGATCAACAGCGACAGCAGGCCTGCCGGTGTCATCGTCGCCCAGAGCCCTGCATCTCCGGTAATGGTGCCGCCTGGAAGGAGGATCGACCTTCTGGTCAGCCTCGGCCCACCCAGGACAGGAGGGAAGATCGTAGTCCCCGATGTCCTTGAGAGGAGCGAAAAGATCGCCAGACAGATCATAGTCCAGAGCGGCCTGAAGGTCGGCACCGTAAAGTACGAATATACCTACATGACGCCGGCGGGAATGGTCATGAACATGGATCCTAAGCCGGGCAGTACCCTGTCGCCGGAAGGTGTGGTGAACCTCGTTGTCGCCACGGGGAAGAAACCCGCTGAGCCTGCTGCTCCTGCGGCTGTGCCCCGGGAGGAACCCGAAACCGTGGTCTCATTCCCGACGGGCGGTATTCCTGCGCCTCCGGTAGAACCGGGTCCGACGGTGGTACAGGAGACTCCGGCCGCCCAGCAGACAACGCCGACACCCTCACCGGGGGACAAGATCGCCAGGATAAGGTACCAGGTCCCACCCCTTGCCCAGTCGATGCCGGTGAGGATAGAGATCGTGGACAAGAACGGTACCAGGGTCCTCCTCGACAGGCAGGCCTCGGCAGGGGAGTACATCTCCCTCGATGCTCCCTACGAGGGGCAGTCGTCGGTCACCATATATCTCGGAGGAGAGTTCGTATGGCAGGACCGCTACCAGTAAAGTCTTGGAAGAGGCCTATCATAGCCCCTTCGCTTCTCTCCGCAGACCCCCTTGACATAGGGGGTTCTGTGGGCCTGCTTCAAGGGGAGCAGGACTGGCTGCATCTTGACGTGACCCGCCCTGATCGAAGCCTGCAGAAGCCGTTGGCCAGACTCCGTCCTTGACGTCCATCTCATGGTGGACGGGCCGGAAGATTTCGTTGAGGCTTTCGCTAGGGCCGGATCTACCGTCCTTACGGTACACCAGGAAGCGACGCCGCATCTTCACCGGGTTCTCCAGAGAATAAGGGACCTGGGGTGCTCCCCCGGCGTTACGATAAACCCTGGTACACCGGTGGAGACCATCAAGCCGGTCCTGGACCTGGTCGATCTTGTGCTGGTAATGTCGGTGAACCCAGGTTTAGGGGGACAGGCCTTCATCCCGGGATCGCTGGAAAAGACCAGGCTGCTTTGCTGCTGGAGAGAGGCCTTCGGTCACGACTACCTCATAGAGATAGACGGGGGCATAGGACCTGGAAATGCGGCACAGGCAGTTGCCGGCGGCTGCGATGTGATCGTTGCCGGCAGCGCTATCTTCAACACTCCCGAGCCATCCGGGGCGCTCAGGGAGATCAGGGCCAGGGCCCTGGAAGGAGTCATCCGTGACTGAAGAGACAAGGAACGCCGAACAGTTGGGGAAAGAGGCCGGCGGCCGACGCCGGCGTAAGGGGCTCAGCCTTTCGGACATTTCCGGGAGGACCAAGATACGCGTGAAGTTCCTTGAGGCCATCGAGAGCGGTTCCCTGCAGGACCTGCCCCAGAGCCTCTACGCCAAAGGGTTCGTCCGAAGATACCTGGAGGTCATCGACTCCCAGGACCTTTGGCCTGAGTACGAACAGATCTTCCGTTCCATTCCGGGAAAGGGGGAACCTGCGGAGTCTCTGGTCCAATACATGCCTACCCAGAAGGGTTTCCAGAAGGTCTCAAAGACATGGATATTCCTCTTCCTATTCTTCGCCATCGGCATCTCTCTCTACATGATCTGGCAGCAGAAAGAAGTAATATCCGGAAAGATGGCCACCGTACCGATCAGGACCGAGATCTCCGGGGATGCGTCACCCCCCACCGAGGTTCCACTTCAGGTCTCTGAAGCAGAGATCGCCGACGGAACTGCCCTCCCTTCAGGCGAGGATGCCTCGACAGCTCTGGAAGAGACCCTTTCAGCAGCCAGAACGGGCGATACAACCTGGCTCCCCGGTCATGAGGAAGAACCATCTTCGCAGGAACCCGCGGCAAGGGGCGGCGGCCTGACGATCAGTGCGAGCGGCCCATGCTGGATAGGGGTTAACCGTGACGACGGGGGAAAAGTCCAGAGGACCCTTAACGCGGGAGATACCTTTGAGGCCAAGATCGATGTCCGGACCACCATCCGATTCGGAAGCGC
Organism: Synergistales bacterium 58_81; assembly: GCA_001509095.1. Taxonomy (GTDB): domain Bacteria; phylum Synergistota; class Synergistia; order Synergistales; family Thermovirgaceae; genus 58-81. Next base: position 18,317 of record LGGV01000015.1, read on the forward strand.
CGGGGCCGTTTCTCTGACCTGGGGAGAAAAGGATCTGGGCTCCATCGGAAGAAGAGGTGAAGTGGTCACCATTGAATTCCTCCCGGACGGGACCATGAAAAGGCTCTAGCCCTTTCCCATGAAGGTTTTCCTTCTGAGCCTTGGCTGTTCCAAGAACCAGGTAGACAGCGAGATGATAGCCGGGGTACTGAAAAGAGGCGGTCATCACCTGGTCTCCACCTCCGACGAAGCCGACGCGGCATTGGTCAATACCTGCGGGTTTATAGCCCCCGCCGTGGAGGAGAGTGTTGACGCCATCCTGGACCTGGAGATCCTGAAAAGATCGGGGAAGCTGAAATTTTTGGGGATCGTCGGTTGTCTGGTGAACAGATACGAGAAAGAGTTGAGGGAAGAGATCCCATCGGCCGATCTCTTTGCGAGGACGGGTGATATCTTTGCCGTCGCGGAAGCTATGAGCAACGGAAGGTTCTCCCCCGGCCGTGCCCAGCTTCCCGGGATGCCCTCGTGGACAAGGTACCTGAAGATAAGCGAGGGGTGCAACAACCGCTGCAGCTACTGTACCATACCGAGCATCAGGGGTCCTCTCGCCAGTGCTCCCCCTGCGGATCTTTACCGGGAGGTCGAACAACTTGTCTCTGAAGGGGCCCGGGAGATCTGCCTCGTTGCCCAGGATCTCACGGCCTACGGCCTTGACCTTGGAACCAAGGTGGATCTGGCCGGACTGATCGACGGGATGGAGGACCGTTTCAGGGGAGAGGATCTCTGGTTTCGGCTCCTTTACCTCCACCCCGGCAGGGTTGGCAGGTCTCTGGTCGAAAAAGTGGCTTCCAGCAGGCTCTTCCTCAACTACCTGGACCTTCCTGTCCAGCACGCGGACCCCGATATTTTGAAGGCCATGAATCGGGGAAGGTCCGAGGGCGATAAAGCCCTGGATCTATTTGCCTTCGCACGCTCGCTCGATCCGGGATTCGCGCTGAGAACCACCATTATGGTGGGCTTCCCGGGCGAGGACGACAGAAGGTTCCAAAGGCTCCTCGAATTTCTCGAGTCGGCCAGGATCGACAGGGTGGGAGTATTCCCCTTCTCTCCGGAAGAGGGGACAGCTGCCGCAGAAATGGAAGACCAGGTTGACGAAGAGATCAAGAGGGAACGGCTGGAGCGGATCGTGTCGCTCCAGGAGGGGCTCTCTCTCCAGAGGCAGAAACTCTTCGAGGGTAAAGTGATCAGGGTGCTGGTCGATGAGTTCGACCCTGAAGAGGGGTACATCGAGGGCCGTTCCTACAGGGAGGCTCCCGAGGTCGACGGCGTGGTCGAGGCGAGCACTCATGCCCCTGTCTCTACTGGAGAGTTCGTTATGGTCAGGGTTCTGGAGGCCATGGAGCACGACCTGGTCGGAGAGGTTGTCTGACAGTGAAGATGTGGCGCATGGACAAGCTTATCAGCACCTGCCTTGGGCTGGGTTGTCTCACGGGCATGCCTGGGACCCTTGCCTCCTTTGCTGCAGTGCTTGCCGCAATGCTCATCCCCGTCAATGCGCCGCTGATAGCGGCCTTCGCGGTCATGGGCGGGATAGCATCCCGGTCATATGCAAGGGGTAAGGGCGAAGATGATCCCTCCGAGGTCGTTATTGACGAAGTGGTGGGGATGTGGATATCACTCTACGGTTTTGGACCCGGTCTCTTTATCCCTGCCCTGGGGCTTTTCAGGATACTCGACATCGTCAAACCCTTCCCGGTCAGGAACGCGGAAAAACTGCCCGGAGGTATAGGGATCATGGCCGATGATATCGTAGCGGGATTTCTTGCGAACATTATACTCAGGGGGATCTCCTGGCTCTTTCTGGGCGGGGGGTTCCAGGTCCTGACAGGGTCTTGAAAATGGACAGCAAGTGCAGGCTAGAGGGCTTCCTGCCGCCGGGGGAGAGTGTCACGGACGAAGCAAGGGAATGCGAGCTCCCCCCTGGAGTCAAGGAACTTTCCCAGGCGGTGACGAGAGAGGCAAGGTCCAGGGGTCTCAGGATCTGTTGCGCAGAATCATGTACCGGCGGGCTTCTTGCAGGAGCCATTACCGAAAACGCCGGTTCTTCAGATATCTTCACGGGCGGTGTCGTCTGTTACTCCAACGAGTCCAAGATCAGGATCCTCAAGGTCCCAGAGAGGATCATCGAGAGATACGGGGCCGTGAGCGAAGAGTGCGCCCTTGCAATGGCCAGGGGTGCAAGGGATCTTTTCGGTTCCGACATAGCCTGTTCCGTAACAGGCATAGCGGGTCCCGGGGGGGCGACGCCGGGTAAACCCGTTGGGCTGGTCTGGTTCGGAGTGGTCTCGTCAACAGAAAGCAGCTCTTTTTCCAGGCAGTTCCAGGGGGATCGAGGAGAGATCAGGAAGATGGCTGTCGCTTCTGCCCTGGAGGCCCTGTTGCGAAGTGCGGGGAGGATGGGCAATGACCGATGACCTTGTCCGTTGTTTTGTATGCGTAGAGCTCGGGCAACCGGTCAGGGAGAGGCTTTCCCGGTGGGTGGCCCGGTTCAGGCCTATGGCCCCCGAGCTCCGGTGGGTCAGGGATGACGCCTACCATATCACCCTGAAATTCTGCGGTGAGATACCTTATACTCATCTGTACAAGCTGGAGAACGCCCTGGAGCACGGCCTGAGCCTTAAGAGGATAAGGGCTTTCCCCCTCGAACTGGCGGGGGTCGGGGCCTTTCCGGGCTTCCGGCAGCCAAGGGTACTGTGGGCGGGGATCGGGGGCGAGGACTACCAGGTCCAGAGAGTTGCCTCCGTCGTGGAGAGTGCGGCCGTGGCGGCGGGGATCGAGAGGGAGAAAAGACCCTTCCACCCCCATGTGACTCTTGCCAGGGTCCCACCTACGGCCGAACTCCCGGTGGGAGTGCTGAGGGAGATGAACAACAGCAGCGGATCCTGGGGCGAGTGGAGCGTCTCTTCGATCACGCTTATGAGGAGCGAACTGCTGCCCGAAGGACCGAGGTATACCCCCATTTCGATCCTAGAATTCTCAAATGACCTGGAGGTGCAGTGACCATGGGCAAGCGTAAAGGTTCCATAACCAGGGAGGATGTGCTCGATCAGGCTTTGAGCGATATTCGGGGCAAATTCGGTGAGGGAGCGATCATGTGCCTGGGAGAGAGCTTAGGGGCGCCTGTGGAGGTGATCCCCACGGGAGTGCTCCCCCTTGATATCGCTTTGGGTATCGGAGGATACCCCAGGGGGAGGATAGTCGAGATCTTCGGCCCCGAGGGAGGCGGCAAGACGACCCTCGCCCTTCATGCCCTGGCGGAGGCACAAAAGGCCGGAGGCATAGCGGCCTTCATCGATGCGGAGCACGCCATGGACCCCCGACTGGCCCATTCCCTGGGGGTCAAGATAGAGGATCTCTACGTGGCCCAGCCCGACAGCGGGGAGCAGGCCCTGTATATTCTTGAGACCCTTGTCAGGAGCGGGGCCGTTGACGTAATAGTCGTCGATTCCGTTGCAGCTCTTACCCCCCAGGCTGAGATCGACGGCAAGATCGGCGACAGCCAGGTCGGCCTGCAGGCAAGGCTCATGTCCTACGCACTGAGAAGGCTCACCTCGGCGATATCCAGGAGCAACTGCGTGGTCATTTTCATAAACCAGCTAAGGGCAAAGATATCGACCATGGGTTACGGGGGGCCCCAGGAGACCACCACCGGCGGAAGAGCACTGAAGTTCTACAGCTCCGTCAGGATCGAGGTTAAGAGGGGCAAGTCCATCTCCAAGGGTGACGAGACCCTCGGCCACGAGCTGTGGATCAAGGTGGTCAAGAACAAACAGGCCCCGCCATTCAGGACTGCTCACGCCTCCCTTGTCTACGGCAAGGGGATCCCCGCCGAGATATCCGTCCTGGACATGGCCCTGGACTACGACATTCTCAAGAGAAAGGGATCATGGATAGCCTACAAGGGCGAAAGCCTGGGCCAGGGGAAGGAGAGCGTAGGGAACTACCTCATGGAGCACCGGGACCTGATGGACGAGATCGTCGCCGCCGTAAGGGCCAAGGCCTCCGAAGGCATGGCCTTCCCCATCGGCGAAGAGGAGGAGGCTGACGAAGGCGACCTGCTGGAGAAGGCCGAACTGGAGATAGAGGAAGGGATTCTCAACATCACCCTCGACGAAGAGGGGAAATAGACCTGGATACATAATACTTTCACTGGCCCGGCGACGAACAACCAGGTGGAAACGTATGGTAATTATTGACACGAACACCCACGCCTTGTATTATAAGCGTCGCCCCTTGAAACGGGCGGCGTTTTTCATGCACCTTGACAGAGTTATATAGGCAGGAGAGTAAGCGGGAGAAGGTAAGAGCGATTTATGGAGAGTTTGATCCTGGCTCAGGACGAACGCTGGCGGCGTGCCTAACACATGCAAGTCGAACGGTCTGCTGTTGAAAGCTTGCTGGATGCAGTAGAAAGTGGCGGACGGGTGAGTAACGCGTGAATACCTGTCCATCGGAGGGGGACAACGGCTGGAAACGGCCGCTAATACCGCGTAAGCCGAGAGGTGAAAGGCCACGGTAGTGGTTGCCGATGGGGGGGTTCGCGTCCTATCAGCTAGTTGGTGGGGTAAGGGCCTACCAAGGCTAAGACGGGTAGCCGGT
>LGGV01000080.1 GCA_001509095.1 Synergistales bacterium 58_81
TTATCTCGAACTCCAGGGCTCTCTCCATGGCCCGGACAGAGTTGACATTCTTGATCTCCACCCTTCCGCCCCACCTCCCATCGGAACACTTCTGGGAGATGTTGGCGTCCACCCTGAGGGAGCCCGATTCCATGTCACCATCGGAGACTCCCAGGTACCTCACGAGTCTGCGGAGGGTCAGCACGTACTCCCTGGCCTCCTCGGGGGAGCGCATGTCCGGCTCAGAGACTATCTCGGCCAGGGGGACCCCCGCACGGTTGTAGTCCACGTTGGAGAAGGACCTTCCCGAAAGCCTGCCGTCGGCGGTCACGTGGACCAGTTTGCCTGCGTCCTCCTCGAGATGGAGCCTGGTGATGCCGATGAACTTCTTCTCCCCCCCGACAAAGACAGGCATCGAACCTCCGACGGCGAGAGGAAGGTCGTACTGACTTATCTGAAAGGCCTTGGGGAGGTCAGGGTAGAAGTAGTTCTTCCTGTGAAACCTGGAGAGCCTCGAAATGGAACACCCCAGGGCAAGGGCAGTCTTGACACCTAGCTCGACGGACCTTCCGTTGAGGGAGGGAAGGGTTCCTGGAAGACCGAGGCAGACTGGGCAGACATGGGTGTTGGGTTCAGAACCGATATAGTCTGTCGGGCATGAACAGAAGAGCTTCGTAACCGTCGCGAGCTGCACATGGACCTCCAGGCCTATGACGGTCTCAAAGGACGGTGTCATCAAAGGGCACCTCCTTCGGCAACGGGGGGACATCCGAACCGTTCCTCGATAACGGCGGCGCACTCTATAAGCCTGCGGTCCTGCCATCGGGGAGCCACGAGCTGTACGCTTGTCGGCAGACCAGAAGGTTCGAGACCGGTGAAGACGGTCATGCCCGGAAGCCCCGCAAGATTAACCGGTAGGGTGAAGACATCGCTCATGTACATACTTATGGGGTCGTCAAGGAGATCTCCTTTCCTGAAGGGGAGTGACGGTGCGACGGGCATGAGGATCACGTCGACGGACCTAAAGGCTCGGTCAAACTCTTCGCAGATCCTCTTCCTCACCTTCAGGGCCGTAAGGTAATAGGCGTCGTAGTAACCCGAACTCAGCACAAAGGTACCGGTCAGGATCCTTCTCTTGACCTCCTCTCCGAACCCCGAACTTCTGGTCCGGGTGAACTGCGAGACCAGGTCCGGGGCTTCCTCCCTGAAGCCGTATCTCACGCCGTCGAACCTTGCAAGATTGGAACTCGCTTCGGCGGGGGCGATGATGTAGTAACATGGCAGTCCGAAGGACGCCGACTCTTCGAGGGAGACCTCGACAATGGCGCAACCCGAGGATACCAGCACCGAAGCGGTCCCCTCTATGGACCTCTTAAGGGAGGGGTCGAGGGGACCTTCGAGGAACTCCCGGACGATCCCTATCCTCATCCCCTTCACTGCAGGGCTGGAAGCACCGTCGCGGAAACTGGGGCGCTCTCTCCTGCTGCAGGTGGAGTCTCTGGGGTCATGGGAAGATATTACATCCATGGCAAGGGCGATATCGCCGACACTCCTTCCGAAGGGCCCTATCTGGTCGAGGGAGGACGCAAAGGCTACCAGCCCCCAGCGGCTTACCATCCCGTAAGTGGGCTTGAGGCCGTGGACCCCGCAGAAGGCAGCCGGCTGCCTGATCGAGCCGCCGGTGTCACTCCCCAGGGCGATGGGCACGTAGCCGGCGGCTGCGGAAGCGGCGCTCCCCCCGGAGCTTCCTCCGGGAACCCGGGAGATGTCCCTGGGGTTCGATGCCGGGCCGAAGTAGGAGTGCTCAGTGGAACTGCCCATGGCGAATTCGTCCATGTTAGACTTCCCCACAATTACTGCCCCTGCCTTCTCGAAGAGTTCGACCACCGCGGCATCATAGGGAGGTTTCCAGTCGCCCAGTATCCTGCTTCCGCAGGTTGTCCTGACACCCCGGGTGCACATGTTGTCCTTTACCACGACCGGGACACCGGCAAGAGGTCCTGGATCGCACCCCGAGGCTACCTGGCCGTCAACGTAGGCGGCTCTCTCAAGAGCGCGCTCCTCCATTACGGTTATCAGAGCATTCAGCCGGGGTTCAAGACGGCCTATCCTGTCCAGCGATGCCGACACCGCCTCCACTGCGGAGACCTCACCCCTGGTTACGGCCGAGGCGATGCTGGAGGCATCCATCAGTTCATACCTCATCGGGACCCCCCTCGCCGCCTATCGCCGGGACCTGGAAAAACCTTCCCTCTTTATGCGGTGCGGCATCGAGGGCCTCGTCCCCAATATCCCAACGGACCGGCCCATCTCCCCTGAGAGGGCATGGTTCATCTTCAAGACTCGAGAACGGATCCACTCCGGTTGTGTCGCACTTCTCAAGGACCTTGAAGTGCCCGATGATGTCCCTGAAGAATCTGACCATTGGTTCCACATTTTCTGGTTCCATCTCAATTCTTGAGAGCGTCGCGGCTCGCTCCACGATCTTCCTATCGATCTTCATGCTATCCCTCAACCTCCGGTCTTTCTCCCCTGGTAGCCCTTTCGATCAGGTCCAGGAAGGTCTTCTCATCGATCACCCTTACCCCCAGAGTGACGGCCTTTGCCAGTTTGCTCCCGGGGGAGGAACCGGTGACCACGAAAGAGGTCTTCCGGCTGACCGAGGATGACGTCGATCCTCCAAGCTCCCTGACCCTGTCCTCGGCCTCTGAACGGGTCATCCCTTCCAGTTCCCCGGTGAAGACAAAGCTCAGTCCCTGAAGGGGACCAGTATCCCCTCTCTGTCGGTTCCCAGGGGAGGAAACGTTCAGACCCGCCGCCTTGAGCCTCGCCAGGGTCTCCCGGTTCCGGGGATCCCTGAAGAAAGCAACAACTGAAGAGGCTATCCTCGGTCCGACACCCTCGATGGAAGCAAGGCTGTCTTCGTCGGCGGACCCCAGCTCCTCCAGGCTGCCGAAAGCATCCGCCAGGATCTCCGCTACCCTGGGCCCGACGTACCTGATCCCAAGAGCTGCGATAAGCGCCGACAGGGGTCTTTCCTTTGATGAGTTGATGGAGGCAAGGACAAAAGAGGCAGCCTTCTCGCCAAGCACCCTGGATGACTTGTCCCCCGTAAGGAGGATCGGGGCCAGGTCATCCACAGAAAGGGAATAGATGTCAGCAATATCACGAACGAGCCCTTCCTCCACGAGCTTCTCAAGAAGCTTCTCCCCAAGCCCTCTGATGTCCATCCCAGACCTGGAGGCAAAGTGCCTGAGACCCTCCAGGATCTGCGCCGGGCAGGACCTGTTGACGCATCTGAGGGCCACCTCCCCCGGGAGGGAGACGGCCTCTGATCCGCAGGCAGGGCAATGGGAGGGCATCCTGAAGGGAACGGAGTCTTCTTTCCGGGAAGCGAGGTCGGGTCTGAGCACTTCGGGAATTATCTCTCCAGCCTTACGCACCCAGACCATATCTCCCTCACGAATATCCTTCCTGGCCACCTCGTCGGCGTTGTGAAGGCTGGCCCTCTGGACGACGGTCCCTGAAAGGGTGACGGGCTCAAGGATAGCAACGGGTGTCAGGGTCCCGGTCCTGCCCACGGATACCTCTATCCTTACAAGCCTGGTCAGCTTCTCCTCGGCGGGATACTTGTACGCGATGGCCCACCTGGGTGCCTTGGCGGTGGTCCCGAGACCGGACCACGCCCCCAGGTCATCGACCTTTATCACCACTCCGTCCGTAA
>LGGV01000016.1 GCA_001509095.1 Synergistales bacterium 58_81
ATATCTGGTCCATAAGCTTTTTCAGCAGGAACATTCTTACCAACAGGATCCTCCTGGGCTCGATAGCCCTGTCCATCTTTACGGTTCTTTTCGGGATATACGGTCCGGTAATAAGCGATTTTCTTGCCTTAAATGGTCCGGATCGGACCGACTGGTTCTATGTCCTGGGAGCGGCGGCCTCGTACCTTGCCGTGTTTGAAACGATCAAGTTTGGTAAAAGGCTACGAAATAAACAGACAACATAACGCAAGAAAACGGATACAGCATATGTTCCGACTGAAGGTTATCGCTGTCCGGCGACCGCGATCGAAGCTGCACGATCGAAGCTGCCGCTGGTATACGTAAGGAATGTGGGCTATAATTCCACTTGCCCGACCTTCTTCGGCACCGGCACCTTAGACGGGGAAGGGCTCAACCTGAACTCATATTCTGATATGGCCGACGGCTGTTCCTTTTTTGTTCAGGCCGTCATGGCTGTGAGACAGGATCAATGATGGTTCCGGGGAACGCCGGGCCAAAGAGTGACATCAGGTCAGCGATCCCCTGCAGGGGTTCCAGCCCTGTGCGACGGAAGGCCGTAAAACCCCGCCAGGCCCGGAAGGGAGCAACGGTATACGGTCATCCGGGTGCCGCAGGCAAACTGGATCCCCTGCAGGGGATCGCTTAATCCGGGAGGCAAGGACATGGAGAATAACAAAGATTTTAAGGGGTGCATCGAACCGACCATTAAGTGGGAGGCAGGTGCAGAGCTCATCCTGCAGCCTGTCTACCTGGTCCCTGTCGAGGTCTTCCGGACGGGTCTTCTCTCGCGCCCGACCTACGGAACTGTTACGGTCGTCGTGGATGCCGTCGGGGGAAGGACACAGATCCTTCACGGGGAGGAAGTCCTAAGGGTGACCGGATCCGAACCCGAAGGGGTCAGGCTTCCCGTGAACATATCCCGCGAAAGGGCGGTCGGGACCGCCAAGAGCGCTGTCATTTCCGAAGGAAGGGAAGGCTGGAGATCCCTTGCAGGTTCATCCTACGCAATAGCCCGTGAAGAGAAGGTCCATGCCTGCTGGATAGTGTGGATCCGTTCAGGGGGCTCGCTGACAGATTCAACGAGCGGGAAGAGCGTCAACGCCGGTGAGATCCTCGGGCTGGTTCTGCCCTGGGGGGAGTCTCCCTAGGGATCCTCCCCCTGGGCGCCCGATATGGGGGCTATATCTATCAGGGTGGCTATGAGCCTTTCGAGTTCGTCCATGTCGGGTGTACCGGACTCGGCGAGACACTTCTTGACGTAACCCTTAAGTATCTCTATGCATGCGTTCTGCATGGCCTTTCTCGCGGCCGAAAGCTGCAGGAGGATCTCCTGGCAGGGCTTTTCCTCGATGATCATTCTCTGGATCCCCCGGAGTTGGCCTTCGACCCTCTTTAGCCTGTTAAGCATGGCCTTCTGCTGGGGGGCCATGTTGTTGATCTGTTCGATCAAGGACATCTTTGCCATTTCCCCTTCCTCCCGCTTCTTTTTTGCAATAAGTAGGTATACCGGGTATATGTTATTCCAAAAAATGTTGCCGGTCAATCGGCAACTGTGATATACTCCCCGATGGCCCTGATCACGCACACGATCTGACGAAGGCGGAGGTGTCCGGCGGCATGCGGATACCGCTTGCGGATGACGGTCGTGGAGGGAAAACCAAAGACCGGGAGGCGAAAGAATTGGCAGTAGTGAGTATGAAGCAGCTTCTTGAGTGCGGGGTGCACTTCGGTCACCAGACAAGGCGCTGGAACCCGAAGATGAAGCCCTATATCTTCACCGAGAGGAATGGCGTCTACATCGTGGACCTTCAGAAGACCGTCAAGGGTCTCGAGAGGGCTTACGACTTCCTACGCGAGGTCTCCAAGAGCGGAGGGAGCGTTCTTTTCGTGGGTACCAAGAAACAGGCCCAGGAGACCATCAGGGAGGAAGCCGTCCGCTGCGGTCAGTTTTTCATAACCCATCGTTGGCTGGGCGGCCTTCTCACCAACTTTCCCACGATCAAGAAGAGAGTGGCCAGGATGGTCGAGCTAGGTTCCCCCGAATTTCTAGAGGGGTCGACCAAGTGGACCAAGAAGGAGATCGCCGGTTTTGAAAAGGAACGGGCGAAGCTCGAGAAGTACCTTCTGGGTATCAGGGACATGCGGGATGTTCCCGATGCCCTTGTCGTCGTAGATCCCAAGCGGGAGGACATCGCTGTACTCGAGGCGAGGAAGCTAGGTATCCCCATCGTGGGGATAGTGGACACCAACTGCGATCCCGACCTGATAGACTACCCGATCCCAGGCAACGATGACGCCATAAGGGCAATAAAGCTTATCATCGGCCTGCTTGCATCGGCTGTCATCGAAGGCAGGCAGGGCGTCGACGACGTGTCCGGGGAGAGCGCCGAGAACTCCGAGCCCGAGGAGGATGAGGCCGACGATCCCTCCAAGCTCGAGATAACCGAGAAGCTTCAGGAGAACTACGGCGCAGTGGAAGAAGTGATAGTGGACAAGGAACTTCTGGAGAGAAAAGGCTGGAAGGAGGCCTAGTTCGTAATGTCAGTGGATATGAATGCCGTAAAGGAACTCAGATACCGCTCCGGGGCAGGTGTTCTTGATTGCCGCAAAGCCCTGGAGGAGTGCAGCAACGATCTTGAGAAGGCCGTGGATTACCTCCGGGAGAAGGGTCTTGCCAAGGCGGCGAAGAAGGCAGGCAGGACGGCTTCCGAGGGGAGGGTCTTCAGCTACATACACACCAACGGGAAGATCGGTACCTTGGTAGAGATCGACTGCGAGACCGATTTCGTGGCAAGGACCGACGAATTCCAGGAGCTTGGCAAGGAGATAGCGATGCAGATCGCCGCAGCCGCTCCCCTTTACTTGACCTCCGAGGAAGTTCCCCAGGAGGATCTTGAAAGGGAGAAGGAGATCTACCGGCAGCAGGCTCTTGACGAGGGTAAGCCCGAGAAGATCGTGGACAGGATCGCCGAGGGGCGCATAGCCAAATTCTTTGAAGAGAGCTGCCTTATGGAGCAGAAGTACATCCGGGATCCCGAGAAGAAGATCAAGGACCTCGTGGTCCAGGAGATTGCCAAGATGGGCGAGAACATCGTAGTGAGGAGATTCGCACGTTTTTCAATAGGTGAATAACCCAATCGGGGGCGGGGTGATACCCCGCCCTTTTTTTGCCCTTTTATTTTAGAGGAGGTGTTCGCTTCATGGCCTCATATCACAGGATCCTCCTTAAACTTTCCGGAGAAGTTCTGGCCGGTGATTCCTCCTTCGGGCTGGACATGAGCGCCATCAGCAAGATCTGCAGGGAGATAGCTTCCCTGACGGAGAACGGCCTGGAGATAGCCATGGTGGTTGGCGGAGGAAATATTTTCAGGGGGGCCCAGTCCGGAGAGGGTTACCTTGACAGGGCCCAGGGCGATTACATGGGGATGCTGGCCACGGTCATCAATTCGCTTGCTCTTCAGAGCGTCCTGGAGCGTCTCGGCGTTCCCACCAGAGTACAGACGGCCATAGAGATGAGAGAACTGGCCGAACCCTTTATCCGGAGAAAGGCCCTAAGGCACCTTGAGAAGGGAAGGATAGTGATCTTTGCGGCGGGAACGGGGTCGCCCTTCTTCTCTACTGATACCGCTGCTGCCCTGAGAGCGGCGGAGATATCCGCCGATTGTCTGTTGAAGGCCACGAAGGTCGATGGTATATATGATAAGGACCCGGCGGACAATCCCGACGCAAGACTGCTCCCCCGGATCACCTATGTTGAAGCGCTCCAGAAACAGCTCAAGGTCATGGATGCGGCCGCCTTTTCGCTCTGCATGGAGAACCGGATCCCCATCCTGGTGGCGAACATTCTCAAGGAGGGTACCCTCCGGGACATCCTGATCCGCGGCAAACAGGTCGGTACCATCGTTCATTTCGAAAAGGAGTGATGAGAATGGCTGATCAGGAGATCAGGAAGATGAAGGAGAAGATGGAAAAAGCCGTGGAGCACCTGAAGAAGGAGCTCCTGGGCATCAGGACAGGAAGAGCTCACCCTGCCCTGGTGAGCGACATCAAGGTGGACTACTACGGTACTCCGACCCCCATGTCGCAGGTGGGCTCCATCTCCACGCCCGATGCCAGGCAGATACTTATCACCCTTTGGGACAAGAACGCTGTGAAAGCGGCGGAGAAGGCTATACAGGCTTCATCGCTCGGTATCAACCCGTCGGTCGACGGTGATAACATCAGGCTCATCATCCCGGAGCTTACCGGCGAGAGGCGGATCGAGCTCTCAAAGCTGGTCAAGAAGTCTGCCGAGGATGCCAGGATCGCCATAAGAAACCTGAGGCGGGAAACGAACGATGCTCTCAAGAAGATGGAAAAGGACGGGAGCCTCAGCGAGGACTCACTGCACGACTATCTCGAAACGGTCCAGAAGACCACCGACGAGTTCATCAAGAAGGTCGACGGGATCGCCGCAGAAAAGGAAAAAGAGATCCTGGAAGACTGACGGACCCTGATCCAGGGGGATAGGGGGGCGCCCTTGATGGCGCCCCATCCGGTTATTTGGTCTCAATTCTCTGAAGGAACCTCTTCAGCCTCGACATCCCCTCTCGTATCTCCTCCTCGGAGTTGGCGTAGCTGAGCCGAATATAACCAGGGGCCAGGAAAGCGGTTCCGGGGACTGCCGCAACTAACTCCCTTTCAAGAAGAGCCTCGCAGAACATGCCGTCGTCTTCGAGGAGCTTCCCCTCGGAGGTACCACCGATGGCCTCTTGGACGTTGACAAAGACGTAGAAGGCCCCCCGGGGTTCCTCAAAGGATATCAAAGGCATCTCCCTGAGAAGGCCAGTCATGATATCCCGTCGCCGGGAGAACTCCTCTCTCATCCTTTCCACGTCCTGCCCGGCCTCTCTCAATGCTCCCAGGGAGGCACACTGTGCTATGGAGCAGGCATTTGAGGTAAGGTGTCCCTGGATAGCGCCTATTTTGGGTGCGAGCCACCCTGGGGCCAGCGCGTAACCGATCCTCCAGCCGGTCATTGCAAAAGCTTTGCTCACGCCGTTGATCTGAATAGTGCGATCCATGACCTCCGGGGCCAGGGATACTATGTTCCGATGGGTCGTGGTTCCGTAAACCAGCCTCTCGTAGATCTCGTCGAAGATGATCCAGAGGTCGTGCTCCACGGCGAGCTTTGCCATGCTCCGAAGGGTCTCTTCGTCGTAGACCGCGCCGGTAGGGTTGTTGGGGGTGTTGATCAGCATGCCCACCGTTCCAGGAGTTATCGCTTCGGCAACCCTTGAGGCAAGGGGGACACAACCCGTTGAAGTGGTATCAACAATTTTCTCCCTTCCGTCGAAGAGGCGGATCTGCTCCACGTAGCTCACCCAGGCAGGTGAGAAGATCAGCACCTCGTCACCGGGGTCGACAAGTGCGGCCAGGGTCTCGTATATCAGAGGCTTGGCACCGGCGCCGACGATGATCTGGTCTTTGGGGTAGTCGAGATCGAAGCGCTCCGAGTAGTAGGATGCCACTGCCTCGCGGAGTTCGGGGATCCCGTTGGACTGGGTGTAGTGGGTCTGACCCTCGCTGATCGCTCTCTCGGCGTAAGTAACGGCCCCCCGGGGGGAGTCGAAGTCGGGTTCACCGGCACCGAAGGAGATAACCGGTCTGCCCTGGCCCTTCAAGGCCTTTGCCTTGTTGACCACGGCGAGGGTAGCCGAAGGTTCCATTCTTGATGCTCTCGTCGAGATCTTCATCCTCTTCCATCTCCGTTCCTTTGATCGTTTTTGGGGTACGCTTTTGTCATTATAGGCCTTTACTGCGCCGGGAGAAAAGGACAGTGGACAGAGCGCTAAACGATTAAACAGGTAGACTCATTGAATGGGTCTCCCTTCGATGGTAGAATTTAAGTCAGTCATTTCCCCAAAGATATCGGAGATTGGAGGATGAGCCATGGATGTCCGGTTTGTTACCCGAAATGTCGAACTGCAGGATGAACTTCAGGATTATATGGAAAAGAAACTCGTCAAGCTTGAAAAATTCTTTGACCGCATCCGAGACACCCAGGTAGAGGTAAGCTTCAATCGGGGCATGAACGTGGTTGAGATAACCGCCGACGTGAACGGGGTGATCATGAGGGGCGAGGATTATGCCCCGGATATCCGGAAGGCCTTTGACAAGTGCCTGAAGAGTATCGAGCGCCAGATCAAGAAACACAAGTCTTTCCTCAAGGACAAGGCGAGGATGAAGTCAGCCGAAGTCTCCTTCGAGATCGAGGGTTTCGTCAACGAGCTTTCGGAGCCGGAGGAGAAGAAAGAAGGAATAGTCAAGACCAAAAGATTTCCCTTCCGGCCGATGTCTCCAGAGGAGGCGACAATGCAGATGGACCTTCTCGGCCACACCTTCTTCGTGTTCAGGAACGCCGAGAACGGCAATGTGAACGTGGTTTACAGGAGAAAGGACGGAGGTTTCGGGCTCCTTATCCCCGAAGAGTGATCAGGTGCCCCAGGAAAGGAACGGACCTGACAAACCTACGGGTGGGGTCTCTCCCGCGGCCCCACCCGTTCGATTGGAGCCCCCCTGTCCCAAGCGAACCGTTCAGAGGTGAATCCTATTGAATGAGAGAGTAAGGACTGCGTGCCCCTACGACTGCCCCGACACCTGTCCCCTTATCGTTAGCCCTCTTCCAGGTGGTCTTCTGGGGATCGAGGCCAACCCCGACTTCACCCTGGGGAGCAACTTTATCTGTCAAAAGGGCGCAAGGTTGGACAGCATAAGAAGAGATCCGTCCAGGCTGAAAGAGCCGCTGATGAAAGATGGCGTGGCCTGGAGACCCGTCTCATGGGATGAGGCATGGTCTCTTTGGGCGGAAAGGACAATGGAGGCGACGGAGAGATGGGGACCTCTCTCGGTCTTCCTCTCAAGGGGGTCGGGTTCGCTTTACTTTTCCAAGGAACTTATCCCCAGGGTCTTCTCGGCGATGGGGGGCTACACCACCACCAAAGGCTCCCTCTGCGGCGCCGCCGGAGGTGCCGGTCTCGAGAGAGCTTTTGGACACAGGCCGGTACTCCTTCCCGGGACGGTGGCTGAGAACAGCCGTGGATTGGTCCTATGGGGCAGAAATGCCGCCGAGACCAACGTTCACCTTCTTCCGATCATCGATAGAATCAGGGACCGGGGCGGGAGAGTGGTATCAGTGGAGGTCCGGGAGACCCCTACCACGAGGATCTCGGAGAGGACCTGGAGAGTTCGGCCCGAAGGCGACGGCCCCCTGGCGCTGCTTCTGTGCCTGTCGCTGCTGGAGAGAGGTCTTGCCTCCGGTCAATGGAGAGAACGGGTCTTGAACGCCACCGCTTTTGAAGAGATGCTCCTTTCCCTTGACCGGGCCGAGATGGAGCGTAGAGCGGGCCTTGAAGCTAATGATATAGAGGTTTTTGCGGATTGGTTTGCAGACAGCCGTCCAGTCTGTATCTGCCCGGGGTATGGAGTCCAGAGATACCTCTCGGGGTCCGACACCTTCCATTACCTTGCCGCTCTTTCTGCTTTGCTTGGAGGACTGGAGGAGAAGGGGGGCGGTGTGCTCTTCGGCAAGGACGAGATGGCCCTCTTCCCTTCAGGGTTTTTGCCTCGCCCGTCCCTCGTAAGGAAGATCCCCGTTTCGGGCTGGTACTCCACGCCCTCCTGTGTCCCCCCGCTGCAAGTCGCAGTATTCTGCGGGGCCAATCCCGCCAAGCAGTCGCCGGGATCGGAGGAGTTCGCCGATGCCATTCAGCGGATAGGGTTCAAGGTTTGCGTCGATCACTTCATGACCGAGACTGCCCGGCTCTGTGACCTGGTCCTTCCATCAGCCATGTTCATGGAAGAGGGTCCGGACTGGAGAGGATCCTGGTGGCATAACTACGTCTTCCGCAGCAGCAGGGTGGTGGAACCGCCGGAGGGGGTCCTGACGGACCTTGAGATCTTTACAGGGTTATCCTGCAAGATGGGTCTCGGGGTTGACCTGGAAGCGGAGAGGAACGCCATGGACAGGGCCATGATGTCGGACGCCAGGCTCAAGTTTATCTCCGAAGGGTTATACTTCTGGGACGAGCCCGAGGACTGGGGGATCGGGGAGGGACCCTTTATAATGCCCGTCGAACCCCCGGCAGCTCCTTTTTGCAATGGAGGTATAAGGCTTGTTACGGTCCACGTAAAAGACTACATCAACGGACAGGTGAACGGTACGCCGGGCGAGAAGGTCAGGACACCCTCGGCCCGCCTCTCCCGGGCGACGATGGGGAGCCTGGGTCTTTCCGAAGGGGACATTACAAAGATCCGTTCTTCCCGGAGGGCGCTTGTCGTCAGAGTAAAAGTTGACGAAGGTTTATCCGAAGACATCTGCGTAATGGACCAGGGTATCGATGGGGTGAACAGGCTCACATCGCCCATCGTCAGCCCCGGTTACGGGGCTCCCTATCACGAGAGTCTCGTCGATATCCTGCCATTGGAGCAGGAGGCCGAAAATGCATGAACTGTCGCTGGTGAGGTCTGTGGTCGGATCCCTGGAGGAGTTGGCCATGGAAAAGGGCTGGAAAAGGATCACAAAAGTCACTTTGAAGATAGGCAAGATGAGGCAGGTCATACCGGAGGTCATGGTCTTTTCCTTTTCGGTGGCCGCAGAGGGTACGATCATGGAAGGCTCTGAACTCGAGATCCTGGAGGTGCCTGTAAGGAGCCAGTGCCTCTCCTGCGGGGAGAACTGGGAAGGTCCGACCTTTCTCTGTCCAAGGTGCGGCGGAGGCGAAGTGGAGACCGCAAGCGGAATGGAAATGGACCTGGAATCGGTGGAGGTGGAGGAGTAGCATGCCCCGAAGGATAGTGATACAGCAGTCCGTTATGGCCGCCGACGAAAAGATCGCAGCAAGGATCAGGAAAGACCTGTCGCAGAGAGGAGTACTAATGCTCAATCTTATAGGGTCGCCCGGCGCCGGCAAGACGGCGCTGCTGGAGTCGACCCTGACAGGAGCACCATTCAGGTCGGTGGTGCTGGAAGGCGATGTGGCCACATCGAGAGATGCCGAGAGGATCGCCCGGACGGGAACCCTGGTGATCCAGATCAACACAAAGGGAGGCTGTCACCTGGAGGCCCACCTGGTGGACAAAGCCCTTGAAGGGCTCGAGCTGGATGGAGTCGATGTGGTCTTCGTCGAGAACGTGGGGAACCTGGTATGTCCTGCGGAGTTCGACCTTGGAGAAGACCACAAGGTTGCCGTCTGCAGTGTCCCAGAAGGACCCGATAAGCCCCTCAAGTATCCTCATCTCTTTTCCCAGGCCGACGCGGTGCTCCTTACCAAGGTGGACCTCCTGGAGCACCTGGATTTTGACAGGGACCTTTTCTGGGGCGATGTCAAGGACCTGAACCCCAGAGCTCAGATGCTGGAGGTCTCCGCCCTGAGGGGAGAGGGAGTGCCGGAGTGGATAGCTGTGGTGGACCGTTGGATCAGGGGGAAGAGATCTTGAAGGCAAAAGGCGGGGAGGGCCTGATCGCATCCCTGAACGAAAGCCAGGCCGAAGCCGTTCGCTACTGTTCCGGGCCCCTGCTGGTCCTGGCCGGGGCGGGAAGCGGCAAGACCCGCGTTCTTGCCCACAAGTTCGCATGGCTGGTATCTGAGCACGATCTCGACCCCCGTTCGATAATGGCCGTCACCTTCACCAACAAGGCCGCCCGGGAGATGCAGGAGAGGGTCGCCCGGCTCCTGGACAGCGACCTTGCCGGCCTGGATATCGGAACCTTCCACTCCTACGGTCTGCGATTCCTGATAAGGAACTACAGGGATCTCGAGAGGATCACGGGGCGGAGGGCGTCAACCGTCTTTGACAGGTCGGACTCCAGATCGCTGGTGAAGGCTGTTATGAAGGAGCTGAATATCGATCAGAAGCAGTACGAGCCTGGGTGGATAGTGGAATGCATCTCAAAAGCAAAGAGCGAAGGGGACCCGCGAAGTCTCCAGCCGGGGGAGATGGATCTCCCCGCCGGCGCCGTCTTTAAAAAGTACCAGGAGGGGCTGACCAGGCAGGGCGCCGTCGATTTCGACGACCTCCTTGTGCTGCCCCTGCACCTGCTGCTAAAGGACCGGGAACTGCTGGAGAGGGAGAAGGCCCGGTTCGACTGGATACTGGTCGACGAATACCAGGACGTCAACCGCCCCCAGTATCTTCTCCTGAAAGCCCTGTCATCCGGCCGGAACAGGATCATGGTCGTCGGCGACCCTGACCAGTCCATATACGGCTGGCGTGGGGCCGATATGAACATGATCCTGAACTTCGAGAAGGATTTTCCCGATGCAAGGGTCTTTGTCCTGGAGCAGAACTACCGTTCTACTTCCAACATCTTGGGAGGCGCGAACGGGGTCATCAGGAACAATTTCCGAAGGAAGCCGAAGAAGCTCTGGACCGCGAGAAGCGGCGGCGAGAAGATTAGGGTCCTGCTGGCGAGCAGCGAGAGGGACGAAGCGGCTTACGTTGCCGAGGAGGTGCTGAAGCTCAGGGGGCTGGGTTTCAGGTTCGGCGACATGGCCGTACTTTACAGGATAAATGCCATGAGCCGGCTCTACGAGGAGATGTTCCTCCGGAACGATATTCCCTACAGGATAGTAAGGGGAACGGCCTTTTACGAGAGGAGGGAGGTCAAGGACGCCGTCTCCTTCATGAGGCTGGCAGTCAACCCCCTTGATGAGGCAGCCCTTGACAGGATAGGTAACATACCCTCCCGGGGCCTGGGGAAAAAGTCAATTGACAAGCTCAAGGAGTATATAAGAGCCACCGGCGAGCAGGTACCCGGAATCTGGACGAAGCTGTCCGAGGACGGGGCCGGTCTGTCCGGAAAAGCCGGTAAGGGAGCAATAGAGCTCGGAGTCCACATGGGCGAGATCATTAAACGGAGCGGAGAGATCACGTCCGTCGTAGAATACATACTGGAAGGAATAAATTATGAAAGGGAACTAATAAGGATGGACCCCGAAGGGTGGAGGGAGAGGGTGGACAACGTCAGGGAACTCCTTTCCGTAACCTCTTCGACAGAGGGGCTCGAGACGATGCTTGCAGAGATCGCCCTGGTTACCGATATGGACCTTGTTGATGACGAGACGGAGTCGGTGAACCTGATGAGCCTCCACGCTGCCAAGGGACTGGAGTTCCCGGCGGTTTTCATGGTCGGCCTGGAGGAAGCCATATTCCCCCACTACCGATGCATGGACGATCCTGACAGTCTCGAAGAGGAGCGCCGGCTCTGCTACGTGGGCATGACAAGGGCCGAGGAGAGACTCCATCTGTCAGGGGCAAGAAGCAGGGTGCTTTTCGGAACGGTACAGAGGAACGGTTTCTCCCGATTCCTGTGGGAGATCCCTGATGAATTCAAGGAGACCGAGGATATGGGCGGGGAGGAAGCATCCTATGCTGGTGGTAGGCCTTACCGGAGACGTTGGGGCTGGTAAATCCACAGTCTCGTCAATCTGGGCATCCCTGGGGTCGCATGTCGTCAGCGCCGACACGATCGTGGCGGAGCTCTGGAAGAGAAGCGAGATGGTTGAACTCGCCGTAGGGAGATGGGGAGAGAGGATCCTTACACCCGGAATGGCTCTGGACCATTCGGCCATCTCCCGAATAGTCTTCGAAGATGAGACGGAGTACCGCTGGGTCTGCGAGACTATCCACCCTCTGGTGAGAGAGGAGATGGAGAGGACGGTCGAAAGCCTGGACGGGTGGGTCGTTGCAGAGATACCCCTGATGTTCGAGAACGGGGTGCCGGGCTGGATCGATCTCACCGTTTACGTTGAGGCCCCTGAGAATGAGAGGGTCATCCGCAACGCTTCCAGGGGCTGGGACAGGGATGAGCTCAGGAGGCGCGAGCGCTGGCTCCTGGGATCGGACAGGAAAAAAAAGATGGCCGATTTTGTCCTTTGTAACAACGGGACCCGGGAGGAACTGGAAGAGAGAGCCAGCGATCTGGGATCCCGCTTTCTCTCGCTATCCTCCCTGGTGCGGGTCTGCTTCGCGCTGGGCTCGCCTGAAGCCTCCCGCCGACTCTTTCGTGAACTCTCCCGAAACGAGAGGGTCCTCGAGGTGGAGATCGCTCCTGGTGAAGAGTGCAAGTGGAGTGACGTCTTCCACGTGGACCCTGGCCTGATCGTCTCGGCGATCGTAAGATCCGGAGACCTGGAGGAGACCATGTCCATGGCTACAAGGATTTCAGGCGAGGGAGGACCGGTCAGCTCGATCCTGTCAGGGGAGAGACGTTTCCCGAAGGAAGTACTGATGCGGGCCATGGGGAGTGACAAGGGTTGAAGATCATCACCACCCATATCGGTGCCGATTTTGATTCTCTTGCCAGCATGGTGGCCGCCTCAAAGTTATACCCGGGGGCCCGGGCATGCTTTTCGGGTTCGGCCGGGAGAAATGTCAGGGAGTTCCTCAAGAGAACCCCGGGAAGATGGGAGATCCTTACACCCAGCCAGGTAGATATGGACAAGATCTCTATGCTGATCGTCGTCGATGCCCGTTCCCCGGCCAGGATCGCATCCTTTGCAGGGATCCTTGGTCGGCCCGGGCTGGAGGTGCACGTCTATGACCACCACGCGGCGGTCCAGGACGATATCGTGGCCTCCTATTCGCTTATCGAGCCCGTTGGAGCCACGACCACACTCCTGGTGGAGAAACTCCTTGATATGAGTATCCCGGTTACACCCCAGGAGGCCACCCTTTTTGCCATGGGCATCTACGAGGACACGGGGGCGCTGACCTTCGGCGCCACCTCCGAGAAGGATTTCAGGGTCATCCTGAAGCTGAAGGAGCTTGGGGCTGACATGACTGCCATCCCGGCTCACATTGAGCTTTCTCTGGACAGCTCCGAAAGGAGGATCCTGGACAGGCTGATAGAGAATGCCCGAGAGAGGTACATTCACGGTGCCAAAGTGGTCCTTTCGTCGATGACGAACCCCCTTTATGTGGAAGGTCTTTCCCTTTTCGTACACAGGCTCAGGGACTATTTCGACGCCGACGTGGCCTTGGCAGCGGTCCAGATGGAGAAAAGGGTGTATCTGGTCGCACGGGGCCGGGAGGAGATACTGGATGTGGCCAAGTTCCTCTCGCCCCTGGGGGGAGGAGGACATTCCCAGGCAGCGGCGGTCACTCTGACCGGGGTTACTCCCCAGGAGGTGTTGGCAGACCTCGAGGGGAGACTTGAACAGTCCATCCAGCCCCTGGTGACCGTCGGAGAGGTTATGACCAGCCCGGTGATGGCCATATCCCCGGAAATGTCCGTAGAGGACGCCTCCCGGTTGATGATAAGGTACGGACACGCCGCCCTCCCAGTGGTCCTCGAGGGAAAGATCAGGGGGATCATGACAAGGAAGGACCTCGACCGCGCGAAAACCCACGGCCTGGGTGCAGCCCGAGTCCAGGACTACATGACTGAGGACCCGCTTACGATAGGGCCGGGAGCGGCTGTTGCCGAGGCCCACAGGATGATGGTCTCCAGAAACATCGGCAGGCTGCCGGTGACAGTTGAGGGCCAGCTGATGGGGATAGTCACCAGGACGGATATTCTGAGGGCCCTCTTCCCCAGGTCTCTGCCAGCCGAGACGAGGGCCGTTGCTCCGGAGATGCCCTGGGTTGAGAACGTTTCAGGTATAATGGCGACCTTCCTCAAGGCTCCGGTCTCCTCCCTGCTGAGAAAAATGGGGGAGAGAGCCTCGAAGATGGGGATGAGGGCCTACGTGGTGGGAGGTTTTGTTAGGGACCTTTTACTCGGAAGGCCTAACGAAGACCTCGACATAGTTGTTGAAGGAGACGCTGTTGCCTTCCTCGAATCATGGGTTCGGGACGGGGCCCGGGTGGCGATCCACCAGAGGTTCCGGACGGGGACCATCATCTTCCCCGACGGTCGCAAGGTTGACGTCGCCACCGCAAGAAGAGAGTTCTATGAATACCCAGTGGCCCAACCCCAGGTCTCGGTAGATTCGATAAAACACGACCTGTACCGGAGGGATTTCACGGTCAACGCCATGGCTGTGTCGATAACTGCCGGGAACTGGGGGACCCTGGTCGATTACTTTGGCGGCCGTAGAGATGTCAAGGACAGGCTCCTGAGGGTCCTTCACAACCTCAGTTTCGTGGAGGACCCGACCAGGGCGATCAGAGGGATACGTCTTGAACAGAGGCTGGGCTTCCGCATCGAGGACAACACACTCCGGCTTCTGGAGAACTGCATCAAGGGCGGTCTTCTGTCCTTGCTGTCCGGCGTCCGTCTCAGGAGCGAGGTAGAACCCCTTTTCCAGGAGAAAAACGTCCTGGCGGTGGTAAGGAGGCTGAACGCTCTCGGCTTCTGGAGAGCGGTATTCCCGGGTCTGTTGGTTGACAAGGGGGTCTTCAGGACCACCAGGCGGCTTGAGGCGTTCAGGAAGAGACTCTCCAGGGATATACCCGATATGGGCGACAGGCAGTGGCTCTTTTACCTGATGGCCCTTCTCTTCGACTCCCCCGATACGGTTGATCTGCAGGTTATTGACAGGCTCAACCTCTCTCCTGCGGAGAGAGACATAGCGATAAAAGGTCTTTTCGAACTGGGGGCTGCCGAGCACAGGCTTGGCGGGAGAGGGGAGAAAAAGCATTCGCATATTTTCATATTTCTGAAGGAGTACAACCCCATAACGGCATTCTTCTGGGCTGCTGCCACAGAGCGCTGGCGTGTGAGGAGAAGGATCCTTCTCTTCCTTACCCGCCTCCAGAAGGTCCAGCCTATGCTTGTCGGTCGCGATCTGCTTGAGATGGGGTATCATGAAGGCCCTCTGATCGGAGTCATCCTTTCAGGTCTCCAGAAGGCACGGCTGGATGGGGATGTGGAGACCCGCGAAGATGAAATAGAATGGGTCAGAGAAAATTTCCCCCCCGGCACTCCAGGTTCCGGGAGGGGCAAAGGAGAGGGAGTGTAAAGGTTTGGGTCATTTGCCAGCCTTTGGGGATCTGCTGCTGAGCCTTCCGGCAGTCCTCTGGGCCATTACTTTCCACGAGTTTTGCCACGGTTACGCAGCCTATTATCTGGGGGATCCGACGGCGGCGAGAATGGGGAGATTGACACTCAACCCCCTGGCTCACCTTGATCCCATCGGGGCCCTGATGCTGCTCATCTTCCGGTTCGGGTGGGCCAAACCGGTCCCTGTTGAACCGAGGCACTTCAGGCATCCAAGAAGGGACCTGGTGATCGTGTCTCTTGCGGGTTCAACAGGTAACCTGCTCACTGCAGTTGCCTGCGGACTGATTGTGCGTCTTCTCCCCGGTCCCTTCATCGCCATTCCGGCTCTCGGGAGGTTCATTGTCCTGATGGTCCTGATCAATCTCGGTCTTGGGATCTTCAACCTTATACCCGTTCCTCCCCTCGACGGCTCCAAACTGCTTTACGTGTTCCTGCCTGCGTCATGGCTCAGGGGGTTCTTCTGGCTGGAGAGGTACGGGTTCTTTGTCCTGATGGTCCTGCTGGTCCTCGGAGTGGTCCAGGTCATCATCAGCCCTATCATTATGACCCTTTTCCACCTGATACTCTAAAGGAGGGTGCAGCCTTTTGAAAGTTCTCGTCTCAAACGACGACGGCGTATTCGCCACGGGAATAACCGTCCTGACCAGGAAACTCCACGATTGCGGCTATGAGCCGTGCGTTGTGGCTCCTGACAGGGAGCGCAGCAGCGTGGGTCACGCGATAACCCTTAACAGACCTCTTCGTCTATGGGAGATCGAGGGTGGCGGGTACCCGGAGTGCGTCAAGGTCTACGCCAGCGACGGGACCCCGTCGGATTGCGTTGTCCTTGGCCTGGAGGCCGTTGCTCCCGATTCGGCAATGGTCATCTCCGGGATCAACCGGGGGCCAAACCTTGCCGACGACCTGACCTACTCCGGGACCGTTTCGGCGGCCATGGAGGGCCACTTCCTGGGAAAACCATCCATCGCAGTCTCCCTCAACTGTTCCCCGGACGACGGGCAAGAGCATTACGATACCGCGGCAGAGGCTACGGTCTCCCTTCTTGGGAGTTTCGTGGCCTTTCCTTTTCCGGAAGGTATACTGCTTAATGTCAATGTACCCAATATTGCTGAAGAAGACCTGAAGGGCTTCAGGGTAACCAGAAAAGGGGTCCGTATTTACAGGGAGAAGGTGACCCCCCTTAAGGACCCGAAGGGGAGGTCCTACTACTGGGTATCGGGAAGACCGGAGGATGTCATGGAGGAGGGGAGCGATGTGAGAGCGGTCGCTGAAGGGTTTGTCTCAATCACCCCGATCCACATGGACATGACCCACTACCCCTCCATTGAACTTCTACGCAAGGCCGGTTTCGAGCAAGTGCGCCACATGAGGCAACTCGAATTGCCAT
>LGGV01000081.1 GCA_001509095.1 Synergistales bacterium 58_81
GGAGTCCAGCACTATCTCGCTCCTGGAGTTGAGGATCAGGATGTCCCTGAAATCCAGGGAAGCTCCTTCTGCGATGCCCTCCATCTCCTCGACCATCTTGGGACTGTAATCCTTGATGAAGGGCAAGAACTCCGTTGCCCTTCTCCCGGCATCCTCCCAATCGACACCGTTAAAGTCGCGGAACATTTGCCTGTAGTTCGAGATGCTGATCTCGATCCTTGACCGGAAGGTCTCACCATAGGTTCTTCCTCTCTCGAAGGGGGTTCCTGAAAGGATCAAAAAGGGGTAACGCTCATCAGCCATCACTTCTCACTCCCCGTTTTCATGTTTTCAGGTCCGGACCTGGAAACTTATCTTGTAAAAAAAGTAACGATATTGACTTTTCCCCGAGACCCGTGAGATGATGTCAGTGGTCAGACCTCTGACCGGTCATAATATTAGCACAATTCTTGCAATTATTGATGAACAACCGCCCGGGAGGTGAAAAATGCATGGTCCTCTCCTTCAAAAAGATCGAGCGCTCGACCATAACCGAGGATATTATCGAGCAGCTTAGAGAAAAGATCCTTTCCGGTGAGATAAAACCTGGAGACAAGCTTCCCCCTGAAAGGGTCCTTGCAGAAAGCCTTTCTGTTGCCAGGACCTCCGTCCGAGAGGCGATCCGGGCTATGCAGTACATGGGTATCCTTGAGGTCCGATGCGGCGAGGGCACATTTCTTTGCGAAAACACCAGGATCCTTACTGACCATTTCAAGTCCTCCCACCTTCTCAAGCGCTTCCCCATCATGGAACTGATTGAGGCAAGAAAGATCATCGAGGGTGCAACTGTGTACCTGGCAGTAGAAAGGTCCTCTCCCGAGGACAGGGACGCTCTCCAGTCACTATATCAGCTTACGGCGAGCAACACCGAAGACGAACAGAAATTCCTTCAGGCCGATTTTGAATTCCACAAGAAGATAGCGGAAATGAGCCAGAACTCGGTCCTTCTGGAGATGCTAAGCGCAATGAGGGAACTCACCCTGGAAGAGAATCTCGACGTGATCAAGAAGCCTGGCCAGATCCAGAACGCACTGGATTTCCACCGCAAGATCCTGGGATCCGTCCTTTCCTGTGACGCCGATAAAGCAAGGGAGCATATGCTCAGACACCTGGAGGACATAGAGCAAAGGATCCTGGAACTGGTCGAAAGCAGGCCGCCCGACGAGGAGAGTGATGCCTCAGGAGAACGGCAGCGTTGAAGATATGGACCTATCCTGACCGGTAAGGAGGTGATTTAAACTTGTCGAAGTATTCTGTTTTCATGACCGACAGCATCTTCCCTGATACTGATATTGAGGAGAAGGAACTGGCATCGATAGACGCCACCCTGACCCTGTCGAGCAGACAGGACCCCTCCACCTACCTCGAGGAGGGCAAGGACTGTGATGCCATGCTCGTGGTGTACGCCCCCGTGGGGGCTGACGTGATCGAGGGGCTGACGCGCTGCAAGGTCATTGTAAGGACCGGCATAGGGGTCAACAACATCGATATCGATGCCGCATCGCGCAAGGGCATCATGGTGGCAAACGTCCCGGACTACTGTATCGATGAAGTGGCCGACCATACCATAGCACTCTTCCTTTCCGGGGTAAGAAAGATCAATTTTCTCAACTCCAGGGTCAGGGAGGGTGTCTGGAACGTCAATGAAGCGAGCCCCATCCCAAGGTTGAGAGGCAAGATCTATGGTCTTCTCGGTTGCGGAGCCATAGGTCAGCGTGTTGCAGAGAGGGCCGCTGCCTTTGGGATGGAAGTGGTGGGTTTCGACCCCTTTGTCCCAGATGAGGTCATGGCCCAGGCCGGGATCCGCCGTATTTGTGATCTTGACAGCTTCTTCGCATCCGTTGACGCTTTTTCACTACACGTCCCACTGACAGAAGAGACTCACCACATAATCAACAGGAAGAATCTGGAAAAGATGAAGGATTCCGCCTTCGTGGTTAATACCTCGAGAGGTCCCCTTGTCAACGAGAAGGAACTCTTTGATGCACTCAAGGAGGGGGTAATTGCGGGAGCGGCACTGGACGTCCTTGAGAAGGAGCCTCCCGAAGGAATTCACCCCCTGGCGGAGTTGCCAAACGTTATCATCACACCCCATGCGGCGTTCTTCTCCGATGGAGCCGTACCGGAGCTCAGGCTAAAGGCTGCCAGGGAGATAGTGAGGACCCTGACGGAAGGTCAACCCAAGTTCTGGGTCAACAGAAAGCAGATGGGCCAATAGGAACGGGTACCCTGCAGTTATTAAGGAGGAATGAAATTTATGGCAACGATCCATAACAAGAGCGAAACACCCTGGAAAACCGACAAATGGTACACAAGCCCGTGGAACTTCATCCCTGAAGTCAGGGCCGACATGAAGTTCTCCCCGAACATTCAGTTCCACGATGTATCCCTGAGAGACGGTGAGCAGCAGGCGGGGCTGATCTTCAACAAGGATCAGAAAGTGGTAATCGCCGAAAAGCTCGCCGAGCTGGGTATTCAGCGGATCGAGGCCGGTATGCCCGTGGTTTCGGAGCAGGACGCGGAGGCCATCAAGGAGATCATCAAGAGGAACCTTGGGCCTCAGATCTTCGCCTTCGCTAGGTGCATGAAGGAGGATGTCAAGAGGTCCGTTGACATCGGGGTAAAGAACATAGTCCTGGAAGTTCCCGCCAGCGACCACATTCTGAAGTATGCCTACCGCTGGGAGTTCGAGAGGGCCATAGAGGTGTCGATCGAAGCCACACTTTACGCTAAAGAGAACGGGATGTACGTCTCATTTTTCACAATCGACGGGACCAGGGCCGATATCGACGACTATCTGAACATAGTGGACCGGGTAGCCTCGGAGGGACACATGGATGAACTCACCGTGGTGGACACCTTCGGAGGGCTGAACCCTCATTCGGTTCCCTACCTGATCAAGAAGGTCAAGGAGCGTATCACCGACAAACCCATAGGGGTCCACTTCCATGACGACTTTGGCCTTGGTGCCGCTACGACGATCATGGGTCTGGCAGCTGGTGCCGACATCGCCCACACGTCCATATCGGGTATCGGTGAGCGGTCCGGGAATGCCCCCTACGAGGACATTGCCGTTTCGCTTCTCACGATGTACGGGATCGACACGGGTCTTCGCTACGAGAAGATCTATCCCCTCTCAAAGTATCTCAGGGAGATCACGGGACTGAACGTGCGTCAGAACCGCGGCATTATCGGCGACTGCGTGGCTGACATCGAGTCGGGAATAGTGGCCGCCTGGTACAAGAACGTAGAGGGGATCGCGCCCCTTGAACTATCACCCTTCCTCTATGACCTGGTGGGACACCCCGATACGAAGGTGGTCATCGGGAAGATGAGCGGTCTTCCAACGGTGGATATCTATCTCGACAAGCTAGGTATTCAGACCGATGACAAGGATGCCAAGGCAGAGATACTCAAGAGGATAAAGGACAAGGCCCTTGATAAGAGGTGTCTCTTGTCCATCGAGGAATTCGGGGAGATAGCGACGTCGGTCCTTGACAAATCGTGACCGCTTTCCCCGAGAACAAGCACAGGAAAAGAAGCAAGACAAAACAGGGAGGTGTCACTGATGACAAGAAAGTTGGTTGCAGCAGTATCGATCCTTGCACTGGTCATGGGTTTGGCCATTTTCATGGCTCCAGGGAATGCGCTTGCGGCGAAAGAGATCGTGGTCAAGTTCGCCCATAACGGCAACACGATCCCCGAGGACCCTCAGAACATAGCATGCTATGCCTTCAAAAAGATGGTCGAAGAGCGTTCCGGCGGAGCTATCAGGGTTGACATCTATCCCGCCGCCCAGCTTGGCGATGCCCGTACCATTGTTGAAGGGGTCCAGATGGGGACCATAGAGATGGGCGACATAGAGAATGGACCCATGGGACGCTTCGTACCCGAGGCCATGCTCTGGGACCTCCCGTTCATCTTCAGGGATATCGAACATGCCCACACCGTTCTCGATGGTGATATGGGGCAGTTCGTACAGAAGAAGTACGACGAGGTCGGGATCAGGCATCTCGCCTACAACGACGGCGGCTTCAGGTACTTCACCAATAACCTTCGCCCCATCAAGACAATGGCCGATATGAAGGGCATGAAGATCCGCGTTATGGAAAGCAAGGTAATGATCGATACCATCAATGCCTTCGGAGCGTCGGCTATCCCCATGGCTTTCGGCGAGCTCTACACCGCTCTTCAACAGGGTGTTGTCGATGGCCAGGAGAACCCCATGAACCTTATCTTCAGCCAGCGCTTCTATGAAGTTCAGAAGTATCTCTCTCTCAGCGGCCACTTCTACTATCCGAGGCAGTACATTGCGAACCTTGCCTGGTTCAGCAAACTCAGCGAAGAGCACCAGAAGATAATTGCCGAGGCGTCGAAGGAAGCCTGTGATATCCAGAGGGAAGAGCTCGCCAAGTACGAGATCGAGATGGTGAAGGTTCTCAAGGAAAAGGGCATGGAGATCAACGAAGTCGACAAGACCGATTTCCTCAAGGCTGCCCAGGAGAAGATCTATCCTGCATACTACGAGACCCTCGGAAGCGGGAACGCCGATTACGGCAAGGAACTGGTCGAACGCGTCGTAAATACGAAATAGCTGTTCAGGCTGGAGAAGGGTTCAAAGTCCTTCTCCAGC
>LGGV01000017.1 GCA_001509095.1 Synergistales bacterium 58_81
TCAACAAATCTTCACCGTGCTCAGCAGATACTCCAGGCTGCCTCAAGGTTCAACAGAAAAGTTGCCCTTATGGGGCGGAGCATGGTACAGAACGTGAACCTTGCCATTGATCTGGGCTATATCGACGTCGACAAGGAGACCCTTGTCCCAATGGAGGAAGCCAACCGTGTACCGGACAACAAGCTGATAGTCCTGACCACCGGGAGCCAGGGTGAGCCCTTTTCCGGTCTTGTCAGGATGAGCAAGGGAGAACACCGCTTCATTAACCTTGGTCCCGGTGATATCGTTGCGGTCTTTGCCTCGCCCATTCCAGGGAACGAGAAGTTGGTCAGCAGGACGATCAACCGCCTTTTCGAGTGTGGCTGCGAGGTGGTCTACGACCGCGACCAGGAGGTACATGTCTCCGGCCACGCAGCGAGGGAGGAGCTCAAGATGATGCTCAGCCTGGTTAGGCCGCAATACTTTGTCCCCCTCCACGGAGAGTACCGGCACCTTGTAAGGCATGCCAAGCTGGCCCAGGAGATGGATATTCCCCAGAAGAACACCTTTGTGCTTCAGAACGGCGATGTCCTCAGCCTCAATTCCGGCAAGGCCCAGGTTCGCCGGAGTGCCGTGCCCTCGGGAGGGATCCTCGTTGACGGAATGGCCCTGGGCGAGATGCAGAACAGCCTTCTCAAGGAGAGACAGGAGATCTCCGAGGAAGGTATCGTTATAATATCCCTTGCCCTGGACAGGGAGTTCCGTCCGGTAGCCCGGCCCCTTATCGAGAGCGTCGGGTTTCTCCACATGGATGATGCAGAGGAGCTGAGGGGTGATCTTGTCCTTGAGATAGAGAGAGCCTTGGAAAAGCTTCCTGGTCGCACCGGCAGAGATGAGGAAAAGATAGCCCAGAAGATCACAAGCAGGGCCCGTAACGTTCTGAGGAGGTATAGCAGGACACCGCCGGTGATAAGAGTGCTTGTCACGGTCGTTGAGCGGTAGCCCCATTTCTATCATTGCAGGGCCGGATCCCAGGGATCCGGCCCGACGGGGGAGATGAAGGTTTGACTACGGGACTTTTTTTCAACCTCCTGGGAGGTGTAGGCCTCTTCCTCTTCGGCATCAAACTGATGGGGGAGTCGCTGCAGGACCTCGCGGGTGACAGGATGAGGCGCCTCATCTCGGCGCTGACCAGTTCACCCGTAAAGGCCGTTATCGTAGGGGCGCTGATAACGGCCCTGATCCAGAGCAGCAGCGCGACGACTGTCATGACCGCCAGTTTTGTCCATGCGGGACTGATGACCCTGAAGCAGTCCGTCGGTGTGATCATGGGGGCGGCGATAGGTACCACTATCACGGCACAGCTGATAGCCTTCAAGATCCAGGAGTTCGCTCTTCCCCTTATCGGCTTCGGGATGCTCTTCGCAGTCTTCGGGAGGAGCAAGCGGCAGAAGTTCATAGGAAACTGTATCGTAGGTTTCGGGCTTCTCTTCGTGGGTATGCAGACGATGGAGAACGCCACGTTCTTTCTGAGAGACCGCCAGGACATTTTTCTTGCCTTTCAGCATCACCCCATGCTGGGGGTCCTGGCGGGGACGGTCCTTACGATGCTGGTCCAGTCCAGCTCGGCCACGGTAGGTCTTACCATCGTCATGGCTTCCCAGGGACTTCTGACCATTGACTCGGCCATACCCATCCTCTTTGGTGACAATATCGGTACCACTATCACGGCAGTACTGGCCTCGGTGGGGCTGAACCGCTCGGCGAGGCAGTCGGCCCTGGCCCATGTTCTGTTCAAGGTGATTGGCGTGCTTCTCTTCCTGGCCTTCCTTGGCCCCTTCAGGCAGCTCGTGCTGCTGACCTCCACAGACATTGCCCGACAGCTGGCCAATGCCCATACCATCTTCAACGTTCTCAACACCTTGCTGTTCCTGCCTTTCGTGGAACCCTTCGTTCGCCTCGTGAGGGCCATTGTCCCCGATGACGGTGGAGCGATACTTATGGGCCCCCGTTTCCTGGACAGGAACCTGATATCGGCCTCGCCAATAGCGGCCGTGGAAGCTGTACGCAAGGAGCTTGTGCGGATGGGGCTTCTTACTCTCGACATGATCAGGGATGTGCGGACCGCCTTCCTCGAGAACGATCGAAGGATGATCGATCAGGTCCTCCAGACCGAGAAGGTTGTCAACGAACTTACAAGGGAGATCATGTCCTTTTCGACGGACCTGATGCAGGTCAGCCTCCCCCCGGTCCTCTCCTCGTCGCTCTCTTTCTACGTCAACGGGGTGGGTGATGTCGAGAGGATCGGGGACCATGCAGAGAACCTGATCGAGCTCTACGAATACAAGATCGAGCACAACCTCACCTTCTCCGATCTTGCCACGAAGGAGTTCGAGGTCATGATGGACCTTTCTGAGAAGGCCGTAAGGCTCTCCGTGGAAGCCCTCGACACAGCAGATGATATGAAGGCGAAACAGGTGCTCAAGCTTGAGGACGAGATAGATGCGATGGAGAGGGATCTGAGGAAGAGACATATCGACCGCTTGAACCAGGGTGTCTGCAACCCCGGTGCAGGAGTTATTTTCATTGATATTCTAAGCAACCTTGAGAGGGTAGGAGACCATGCCAACAACATAGCACTCATAGTCAAGGACATAAACGTGATCCGCGGCAAGGAGGCATGATCCGTTGCACCTTCAGTGCGCCCTTTTGGGCCTTGTGCAGGGTGTTACCGAATTCCTCCCCGTAAGCAGCTCCGGCCACCTGGTGATAGCACAGGACCTGCTCGGCTGGTCGGACCCTGCCCTCTCCTTTAACGTAATGCTCCATCTGTCCACCATGGCCGCGACGCTTCTCTTCTTTCGGAAAGAAGTGGCCGGGATTGCCCGGGAATGGTTCTCTGGACTCCTATCGACAAGAGACCGCGGACTTCCCGGCTGGAGGTACGGATGGAGCGTCATCCTGGGTACGCTGGTGACCGTCTTCTTTGCTCTTCTCTCCAGACCCCTGGTGGAGGCCCTGTTTTCATCGCCCCTGTTCACAGGTTTCGCCCTCCTTGTCACGGGGCTTGTCCTCCGCTACGGCAGCAGGATCGTTCCTCGTGACCTTCCCGTCTCGTTGTCATCAGGGGTCAAGGTAGGACTTGCACAGGGGTTGTCGATCCTACCGGGGATCTCAAGGTCGGGAATGACGATCGTTACAGGGCTCCGCTGCGGTCTTTCCCCCCGGGAGGCCTTCACCTTTTCCTTCCTGCTATCACTCCCCGCGATACTTGGTGCCACCATCCTTGAGGTGGTCAAGGCTGGGGGCATTACGGGAGTGGTCACATCACTCCCGGCAGGGTGGTGGATCGGGATGGCAGCAGGATTCGCTTCGGGCCTTCTCGCCCTGGGGATCCTCCGCAGAGCGGTCGTCAGGGGTCGTCTTGACTTCTTTGCCGTCTACTGTATCGCGGCGGGTCTTTTCGTGGTGGGTCTCAATATGATAGGGGGATGATAAAATGGCGAGAACCGGGAATTCCAGATGGTTGATACTGCTTCTTTGTGTGATCCTTGGCGGCTTTATCGGCGTCTACATGCAGAGGTTCCCCCTCACGGAAAGGTTCTTCCGTGACATTATAGACATCGGGTTCGACCTGAAGAGTCTAGATCTCATCGTAGTGGACTTTGGGCTCAGGCTGTATCTGCGAATGAACCTGGGAACCTTTCTCGGAGGGGTGACAGGAGTACTGATGATCAGATGATCCGAAAGGGTTTCCTGTCTTACTGTGATGTTGTACTGGCTTCCGCGAGTCCGAGGCGGGAAGCCCTCCTCAGGGACCTGGGGTGGAGTTTCAGGGTAGTGCCCCCTGTTCTGGAGGAGCGGATCCTGGAAGGCCGTGCTCCCTCCGGGCAGGCCCGGAGACTGGCGGAGCAGAAGGCCGGATCGGTCTTCTCTTCCCATGGGGATTCGCTCGTTATCGCGGCGGACACTATGGTCGTTCTCGGATCGGTCATACTCGGGAAACCGGGGAGCCGGGATGAGGCTTTCGATATGCTCACCCTTCTCTCAGGGAAGACCCACTCGGTGATCACCGGCGTCGCCGTCATGTGGAGGGACAGGTCAGCATCGGCAAGCGAAGAGACCCTGGTCTCTTTCAGGGAGCTTTCAAAAACCCAGATCAGGGCCTACCTGGCAGGGGGAGAGAGCAGGGACAAGGCCGGGGCCTATGCTATCCAGGGGTGGGGCTCGCTGCTTGTTAGTTCTATCAGGGGCTGTTATTTCAATGTCGTGGGGCTTCCTCTTTTCAGGTTGAGCAGGCTTCTGGAGGGTGTAGGGATCCCTCTCGAGGAACAATGGGGTGAGCGAGAGTGAGGATAAGGCAGACATCGTTTTTTGCGGCTGTGCTGTGTGCCGTTGCCGTTCTGGCGGCAGTGGGGCTCATCCCCCGGATCAGGGCTGAAGGCGAGGGGAATGTGGCGGCACTGGTCACTGACATCAGGGACGTGGTCAGCCTTGCCAGGGAGTCGGACCTTTCAGTGCCGGAGGCTCTTGATGAACTGCTGGACCGGGGGCTGACGGCGGTCGCGGTGGGCGAACTGACAGGCGAGGAGCTGATGGCCGGAATGTTGGCCATGGAGTACGGATCGGTGGAGGACCTCCTCCCCGAGGGGATCCCCAAGGGTGTATTCCCCGACTCGGCAGCCGTGATGATCAGGCGGGGATCCTCCTGCTCCGAGGAGATAAGGTCCTTTGTCTCCATTAAGTTCCCTAGGGCCAGGACCATCAGCCTTGAAGAAAGCGAGCTTTTCGTTTTTCCCTTCTCCCTGACCGAAACCCTCGAGGCCGGCATGCTCCCTGACTTTCCCATGCTGAACATGCTCAAGGAAAAAGATATCCCACTTGTCTTCCGCCCCGGGTCTACGCCGGGGATCCCGGGGGAGAATGTTGCACTCGCTGTGGCATCGGTCCTGGATGCCTACCCCGGGATCAGGGCGGTGGTCCCGGCGGGACGTTTCGTGGCGGGTTACCCGGAGCTGGGTCCCCTCTCGGAGGTACTGAAGGGGCGCCGAATACCCGTCTCCAAGGTGGAGTTCTCACATCAGATAGGCATCGGCTTCCTTGAGAGGGCTCTTTATCCTGACATTCTTCCCCTGCACAGCGTCAGAGGAGAGGAGATCCTGAACAGAAGGCTCTCCAGGGAAGACCTGATCGACAGGTTTGTAAGGGCCGCCAGGGAACGGTCGGTCAAGATCCTTTACGTCCGGCCCTCGGATCTCCACTCCGGTTCCAGATTGGAGAGGTTCGGAGAGGAGTGTTCAAGGATCTCCGAGCGGCTGGACACCCTCGGCATTCGTACGGGGTGGCCCAGGACCCTGGATCCCTGGAGCACAAGCATCTTCGCTGCTCTTGCAATGGCCCTTGTCCTTGTGGCCCTGACCCTGAGACTCTTATCCAGGTTCCTCTGCTCCGAGGAAGGCAACACCGGATCAAAGGGTATTCTGGCCACCCTGGCTCTGTCCGCAGTTATCGCCGTCCTTGCCATCAAAGTGCCTTCTGCGGCGAGGTTCTTCGGGGCCATTACAGCCTCCCTGGCGGCAGTAGAGGCGTCTCTGGTGGCCCTTGATAACTTCAGGCGCCCCGTCAGGGGGGTGCTTTACGGGGTATCAGTGGCTGTGATCTCAGGACTTGCCATAGCCTCCTTCTTCGGTACCCCCTGGTACATGCTCAGATTGGGTACCTTCTCTGGCGTAAAGATCGCGCTTCTTGCTCCGCCTGCGATCCTTCTTCTTCATGACCTTAAGAGGAGGGTCCACCCGGAATCGCTGGTCCAGGTTTTGACGCGTCCTCCGGTCTGGGGCGAGCTCGCCCTTATTGGCTTTCTGGCAGCCGCAGCCGGTGTAATGGTGCTCAGGAGCGGGAACGTATCCTTCGTGCCGGGCTGGGAGATCCGGATCAGGAATTTCCTGGAGCAGCTTCTGGTGGCCAGGCCCAGAACCAAGGAGATCTTCGCGGGTTATCCGGCTCTCGTCATATGGTTCGTGGTGAGGAGAAAAGACCTTTGGAGGAACTACCGTGAGATCTTCCGGCTTGGTACCACCCTGGCCTTCTCCTCGGTGGTGAACAGTTTCTGTCACTTCCACACCCACCTGTCCTTCATCTTCCTTAGGGTTTTCAACGGGCTTTGGACGGGTATCATCGTTGGTTGCATCATGGCGGCCGTCCTGGTTTTCCTTCTGATCCCTTTCTGGAGGAGATGGCAGGGGGTAGTGGCAGGGTGAGGCGCCTCCTGGATGTTACCCTCTGCGGCTTCTACGGCTTCGGTAACCTTGGTGACGAACTGATGGCGGAAAGCCTCCTTGATCTTCTGGAGAAGAACGGGGTATCCCGTGACCGGGTAGCAGTTCTTTCGGCAGACAGGAGAGCGCCTGGTTCCCGGGAAGGCGTCTCCATGGTCGAAAGATGGAGCCCCTTCAAGGTGCTGAAAGCATTAAGGTCCAGCAGAACCCTCCTTCTCGGGGGAGGGGGTCTCTTCCAGGATTCCACCAGTATAAGGTCCTGTATATATTACTGGGGAGTGGCAAGGATGGCACGGCTCGCGGGGTGCAAGATATGGGCTTTCGGCCAATCCATCGGACCTCTCCGGAGCGGCTTGGCCATATCCCTGGCCCGGGACGCCCTTTCGATCTGTAAGGCAAGGGTCGTGAGGGACAGGGGATCCATGGAATATCTCGAAAAATGGGGCCTGAAGGGAGAGATCGCCCCTGATCCGGTCCTGGCGATGGCCCCCGGTTTTCAAGGTATGGGAGACGGAGACCTCCTCCTGGTCAACATCAGACCATGGCACGGAGGGCTTCCCGATACGACGGCCCTTGCCGCGGTATCGGTCCAGGAGAGGTGCGGTCTGGAAATGATAGCCGTAGCCCTCTCCGACGAGGACGAGTCTATTATGAGCGATCTCAGGTCACGTGGGGTGTTCAGCCCTTCCTCTATCGTCCGTATCGGCGGTATAGAGGAAGCAAGGTCCCTGTGGTCGAGGGCGAAGGCTGCAGTTGGCATGAGGTTTCACTTCTGCCTCATCTCGGCCCTTGCAGGAATACCGTGTCTGGCCGTACCCTATGATCCCAAGGTCAGGTTCTTCGCCGAGGATTGGGGGCTGCCTGTCTGGGAGGGCAAGTTGCCATCTTCCTTTCCTGGTATCGGTCTGAACAGGTCCAGGATAGAGGAGGCCTCGGAACGGCTCCAGGAAGTGTTCAGCCGGGTCCTGGAAAGCCTGCTTGCAGGGGAGTGATCCAATGAAAGCCTCAGTAAGACATGAACTGGAAAGTGTGGCTCTGGAGGTCAGGAAGGATGTTGTCAGGATGACTGGGCTCTCAAGGTCCGGCCATCTTCGTTCCTGCCTATCCGTAGTTGACATTATTGTCTATTTATACTGGAAGGTTCTCAGGATAAGGCCCGAAGAGCCACACTGGCCGGAGAGGGACAGACTGGTCTTCAGCAAGAACCACGCGTGTCCTGCCCTTTACGCTGTTCTCGCCAGGCGCGGTTTCTTTGAAAGGGAAGAGCTTTGGAATTACAGGCGTCTTGGAGCGATGCTTCAGGGGAGGCCCGAGCACTTCCGGACTCCGGGGGTTGATGTCCCAGGCGGCTCAGGGGGGATGGGTATCGGCCTTGCAAACGGCCTTTTGATGTCGGCCAGAATTGACCGTCTTGACCGGAGGGTCTTCTGTGTGATGGGTGATGGAGAGCTCCAGATGGGCTCAGTGTGGGAATCGGCAATGCAGGCGGCCAGCCTGGGATCCGGTGCGTTGACGACCTTCGTCGATATGAACGGGATACAGACAGGAGGATCGGTCGAGAGCATAAAGAGGATCGAGCCTGTCAGGAAGAAGTTCGAAGCCTTTGGATGGCGGGTGATGGAGGTGGATGGTCATGACTTCCGTCAACTGGAAAAATCTGTCGCCTGGTCCCTTTCGGGTCCCGGGGATAGCCCCTCTGCCGTACTAGCGAAAACGGTCCCGGGCAAGGGTATCACCATCGCCGAAAAGGGGTTGCTGGGTTCACCGGCCTGTCCGTTGGACCGGGACAGGATGGAACAGGCTCTCAGGGAGCTGGAGTCCTCTTCAGGAGTAAAGGGAGGGGGGGCGTAGCCATGAGAAGTACCCTTTCAGGTTTTGGAGAAGGGCTGTTGATAACAGGCCGCGAGAGAAATGACGTGGTGCTTCTCCATGCGGACATGGTCGATGCCGAGGTCATAGCCCCCTTTTCCCTTGAGTTTCCGGAGAGGACCATCAACTGCGGAGTCTCCGAACAGGACATGGTTATAACCGCTGCGGGTCTCTCCCTCGGCGGAAAGATCCCCGTAGCCGTCTCCTACTCCGCCTTCCTTACCGCGAGGTCTTTTGACCAGATCAGGACCTGTCTGGCCATTCCCGGTCTCCAGGCTGTCCTGGTCGGTACCCACTCCGGTCTTTCGGCAGGGGAGGAGGGTGCCACGCAACAGATGAACCAGGATGTTGCTCTGATGAGGAGTCTGCCTGGCATGTCCGTGATGGTGCCATCAGACTACCCCTCATCTTCGTTCATGGCCGGGATCGCATGCGGGCACCCGGGACCCGTCTACCTTCGACTCGGACGGGACGAGATCCCTGACATTGGGATCCTGGATGAGAGCGAGATGCGCATAGGAGGCGGAAGGGCCCTTGCCGAGGGTGACGGCGTCACCATATGTGCCTGTGGTATCATGGTCCACGAAGCTATGAAGGCCGCGGCCATCCTGTCCCAGCAGGGCATCAACGCCGAGGTGATCGACTGCTTCAGCCTGAAACCGTTGCCGTCGCAGCTGATCCTCGCTTCGTTGAGGAGGACGGGTTGCTGCGTGGTCGCCGAGGAGCACAACATTATCGGAGGGCTGGGCGAGGCTGTCGCAGCCCTATCTGCTTCTGAGAACCCCGTTCCTGTCAGGTGCGTCGCCGTATCGGACCGGTACGGCCAGAGCGGTACCCCTTCAGAGCTTCAGGAGTATTACGGGTTGACCTTCAGGGAGATAGTGGGGGAGTCGGCCCAGGTATGGTCCATGCGCAGGAGGTAGCAGATGGAGATACGGTTCGCGGGTGTGACCAAGCAGTTCCTCCCCGATATCGTCGCCCTTCAGGACATTTTCCTTACCATCGAGGAGGGGGAGTTCGTCTATCTTGTCGGACCGACGGGGTCGGGCAAGACGACGCTTCTGCGGCTTGTCACCCGTGAACTGGTGCCGACCAAGGGTCGTGTGACCGTGGGCGACGTCAATATTCGCAAGATAGCTTCCCACAACCTGGCCTACCTCCGGCGTAACATAGGTGTGGTCTTCCAGGATTTCCGGCTGCTCCCGGACCTTACCGTATACGAGAATATCGCTTTCGTCCAGGA
Organism: Synergistales bacterium 58_81; assembly: GCA_001509095.1. GTDB lineage: Bacteria > Synergistota > Synergistia > Synergistales > Thermovirgaceae > 58-81. The sequence goes on from LGGV01000017.1 coordinate 9,370, forward strand.
AGTGATAGGCGTACCGAGGCAGGATGTACAGAAAAGGACCAACGAAGTGCTGGACCGTCTCGGCCTCTGGAGGAGGAGGAACCTCTTCCCGGAACAGATCTCGGGGGGGGAACAGCAGAGGGTGGCCATAGGGAGGGCGATAGCCAACTCGCCTTCGATACTTCTCGCCGACGAACCTACGGGCAACCTCGACATAGATACGGCCGACGAGATAATGCAGCTTCTGCTGTCCATCAATGCCTCAGGGACCACCCTGATAGTGGCGACCCACAACCAGTACATTGTCGATTCATACCGTCAGAGGGTCATCGAGCTCCGCAAGGGGCGTCTGGTCAGGGACGAGAAGAAGGGCAGGTACAGGGTGGATGGGGATTTTTAGGTACATAATGAGGGATACCTGGAGACTGCTCTCCAGGCATTCCGGTTTGAGCCTCCTGACGATCGTAACCTCCGTGGCGGTCTTCTTTCTCGTGGGGGCGAGCATCCTTTTTGTCCTGAACACCCGGTACATCGTCGAGGCAGTAGAGGGCGACCTTACAGTCCAGGTCTACGTCAGGGATTCCGAAGAAGCCCTGGAGGCGGTGGCACGAAAGGCTTCCTCCTACGATTCGGTCTCCTCGGTCAGGGTGGTGACCTCCGGGGAGGCCCTTGAACGCCTCAAGGCCAGGCTCGGCAAACTGGCCGAAGCAGTGGCCCTTCTTGACGAGAACCCTCTCCCCCCAAGCGTGGAGATACAGGTCAAGAGAGCGTCCTTCGCCACGGTCATAGCCCGAGAGCTGATAGCCATGCCTGAGGTGGAGGAAGTGGTCTACGCAGGTACTGTAGCCGAGAGGCTTCAGAGCATATCCTATTTCGTGGCCAGGTTGTCCATGGTAGTTCTGGTGGTCTCCCTCGCTTCGGCGGCACTGGTTCTCTTCAACACGATCCGAATAGGTGTGTACGCGAGGAAAGAGGAGATAAGCAAGATGCTCCTTGTGGGCGCTACCCGGAACTTCGTTGTCTTCCCCTACGTTTTCCAGGGGGTTATTCTGGGGACAGTGGGAGCTGCTCTCGCGGTCCTTCTTCTGTGGTTCTCCTACGGGATGGCCATCACCGCCCTGGAGAGATCCCTTCCCTTCCTCAGACTTCTAACCGACAGGAGCATCGTTCTGCGGGTCGGAGCGGTCCTGGTGCTTGCTGGCGTATCTGTCGGGTGGATCTGCAGCTGGCTGGCGGCATCCCGTTTTGTCAGGCAGGCTTCAAGGTCGATCTAGAAAAAGTCTGGAGTGTTGAGATCATGAAGGGAAAATGGAACTCCCGTACTGTCAGATCACTCCTTCTGGGTTTTTCACTGCTGGTACTCTTTGCATCACGGGCCCCGGGTGCCACTGACATTGATTCAAGGATCAGGGACGAACAGAAAAGGCTGGAATCGATAGAGAGGCAGATTTCCTACCACCAGAAACAGATCAGCGAGGCACGGAGGAAGGAGCAGGGACTGCTTGACGAGCTTTCGAAGATAGACCAGAGCGTAACCCTCCTGAGGCAGAAGGTTGCCCTCCTTGACCTCCAGCGAGAGAAGACGGAGATGAGGATCAAAGAGCTTACCTCGGAGATAGAGATCACCGAAGCACAACTTTCAAGGACCAAGGGTTACCTTGCCAGGAGGTTCGAGGCTATCTACAAGTACGGGGGAATCGCAGAGTTCAACCTCCTCCTTTCGGCGAGCAGCACCCATGAGGCTCTTAATAACGCCTATCTTCTTGCAAGGATAGCCCGTGAGGATGAACGAAGGATCGCGACCATGAACGAGAACAAAAAGAAGCTCGAATCCGCCATGAAGGAGATGCAGGACCATAAAGCCCTGCTGGAGAAGCAGAAAGAGAACCTGAGAAAGGAACAGTCTGCGCTGAAGGACTCCGAGTCCCAGCGGAAGAAGTCCCTTGATGCGTTGACGAAGCAGAAGACCCTTCACCAGAAGGCCGCAAGAGAGCTGGAGGAATCCCAGAAGGAGCTTCAGAGCAAGATAAGGGAGCTGATGATCCAGAAGAGAAAGCTCCAGGAGTCCAGGGCCGGGGTCACCTCCACTTATGTTCCTTCGGGGGGGAAGCTATCCTGGCCTGTCAGGGGAAAGATAACCAGCAACTTCGGCACGAGGGCCCACCCCGTGTTCAAGACCAAGATCATGCATACCGGGCTTGATATAAAGGCTTCGGCAGGAACACCGGTCAAGGCCGCTGCGGCGGGAGAGGTTCTTTTTGCTGGTTGGCTGAGAGGTTACGGCCAGATCGTGATCCTCGACCACGGAGGGGACCTTTCCACCGTGTATGCGCATCTTTCCCGGATCAGGGTGGAGGAGGGAAAGGTGGTCAAGGGCGGGGATGTCATTGGAAATGTGGGGAGCACTGGAGTGACCTCCGGGCCCCATCTCCATTTCGAGGTAAGGGTCAACGGAGAGGCAAGGAACCCGATCACCCACCTCGGAAGGTAGAGTAAAGGGAAGGGTGGAATCCTGAAATGTATCGGCGGGCAAGGGATATTTTCATAGGTGCTGTAATAGGGGTCATCCTGGTAGGCGGCGTAATGTCCGCTGTCGCCTTCAACGATATGGATCTCTTCAACGCAGCCCCTTTCAGTTTTCAGGACCTGTGGCTCATGAAACAGGCCCGCGTCATACTTGAAACCTACCACGTTGATGGGGAGGAGGGCATCTCCGAGAAGGACCTCCTCCACGGCGCCATCCGGGGAATGGTCTCTGCGCTGGATGACCCCTACACCCGTTTCCTCGACCCCGATGAACTGAAGGAGGAAGAGATCGAACTTCAGGGCGAGTACGGTGGTCTCGGAATATACATAGGCCAGCGAGACGGGAAGACCCTGGTGGTGAGTCCCATTGAGGATACGCCAGCGGACAGGGCCGGCCTAAAGCCAAAGGATCAGATAATGAAGATCGGTGATGAAGTGATCCTGGGGTGGTCCCAGAACGAAGTGGTCAACGCCTTGAGAGGAGAGCCTGGCACAAGGGTCGTCATATGGATCCGTCGCGAGGAAGAGGAGGACCTGCTCAAATTCGAGATCGAGAGAGAGAACATAAGGATCCAGACTGTCAAGTCGGAACTACTGGAGGACAAGGTCGGGCTTGTAAGGATAACCCAGTTCAACCAGAGGACCCTTTTCGATTTCCGGAAGGCTGTCTACGATCTGCTTGGGGAAGGGGCCGGCAGTTTCCTGATAGACCTGAGGAACAACCCCGGGGGATTGCTTAGCAGCTGTGTTGATATTGCTGACCTGCTTCTCGATGGAGGGGTCATCGTAAGCACCAGGGGGCGTTTCGACAGGGCCAACGAGGTCATATATGCCAGGCAGGGGACCATCACGGACCTCCCAGTGGCAGTGTTGATCAATGAAGGCAGTGCAAGCGCCTCGGAGATCCTTGCCGGAGCTCTCAAGGATCACGGAAGGGCGGTCATCCTGGGCAAGCAGTCCTTTGGAAAGGGGTCTGTCCAGACGCTCTTCAACCTGTCCAACTCGTCGGGCATCTTCGTCACCATAGCGAAATACTATACTCCCGCGGGAACGGTCATCGACAAGGTGGGTCTGTCTCCCGATATCGAAGTGGAGGGTGAGTTCGAAAGGGACAGGGATAAGGATGTCCAGCTCAAGAGAGCGTTGACCGAGCTTCTGGGCAGAGAAAATGAGACAGAGGCCGACGGCAGTTAGCAGGGCCCTTCTGGTCGTCCTTTGGGTACTGGTCTTTTTGGTACCTTCGGAATGCGCGGGAGGTTTCATCCACCCTCCTGTAGTTGCCGTCATCGTGGATGATCTGGGTTTCTCCATGGATGCGGCCAGGCGACTCTCTTCGGTCCCACTTCCCCTTACGTGGGCGATCATCCCTTACCAGCGCCACAGCCGCGCGACGGCTGAAATGGCCAGTGAACTGGGTATCCCCTTCATCGTTCACATGCCCATGGAGGCCAAGGGTTTCCCTGGTGATCCTCACGCGCTGGTAAGGGCAGGTATGGCCCCGGAGGAAGTCCGGGCATCGGTGAGGAACGCGCTGTGGTCGTTGCCTGGGGCAACAGGCCTGAACAACCACCAGGGATCCAGGGCAACTGAGGATCCCCGGGCGATGAAGGGGGTAATGCTGGAACTGAAGGCGGAGGGGCTTCTTTTTGTGGACAGCAGGACCTCCGTGGGTTCCGTGGCCTACCCCTTAGCTCTGGATTCCGGTCTTCCGGCGACCCAGAACAAGGTTTTCCTTGATCATTACGACGAAGAGGCATTTCTCCAGGAGCAATTTCACAAGACCTTTGCAATGGCAAGGAAGGACGGAGGGGCCGTGGCGATATGTCACGCCAGGCCCGGGACCCTGGATTTCCTTCCGAAGCTGTACGAAATGGCCCCTGAGGATATAGAATTTGTGACTGTGCCCGAGTACCTGGCGCATAAAAGGATCGGCGGCTGGGAGGAATGACCGTATGAAGGGTCGGGTTGAGGTAATAGTAGGCGCCCAGTGGGGTGATGAGGGAAAAGGAAGAGTTGTGGACGCAATGGCCAACACAATGGACGTGGTCGTCAGGTTCCAGGGAGGGGCCAATGCCGGGCACACGGTAATAGTGGAGGGAGAGAAGTATATTTTCCACCTCCTGCCCTCAGGGATGCTCTATTCAGGGAAGACCTGCGTCATCGGCAACGGTGTGGTCATAGATCCCCAGCAGCTCCTTGAAGAGCTCGGTGACCTTCAGGAGAGGGGCAAGGACAGGGCGCGCCTGGTGATCAGCGGGGCCGCTCACGTTGTCATGCCCTACCATAAGGTGCTGGACGGAATGGAAGAGCGCCTTAGGGGGTTCGGGAAGAAGATCGGGACAACGCGCAGAGGTATAGGTCCCTGCTACATGGACAAGGTCAACCGCTGCGGCATAAGGGTTGAGGATCTCCTCTGCGAGGATGCACTGAGGGAGAAGCTCTCTTTCAACCTGGAGGTAAAGAACATGTACCTGACCAGGATCTACGGCGAGGCCCCCATGGCCTTCGGTGAGATCTTCGATCAGGCCAGGACCTGGGGGGAAAAGCTCGGACCCTATGTTGGCGATGCCTCCCTGACTGTCTTCGAAGCCCTGGTGAAGGGAAGCAACGTCCTCTTCGAGGGGGCCCAGGGAACGCTTCTTGACCTGGATCACGGTACCTACCCCTTTGTCACCAGCTCGAGCCCAGTGGCAGGCGGGGCTTGCGTGGGTGCAGGTCTTGGGCCTTCCCTTGTTGGAAGGGTCACAGGTGTGGTGAAGGCCTACTGTACCAGAGTGGGTGAAGGTCCCTTCCCTACGGAACACAAGGGTGATTTGGGAGATGCTCTGCGCGAAAGGGGCTGCGAATTCGGAGCCACCACCGGCCGTCCCCGGCGTTGCGGATGGCTCGACCTGGTGGCCCTGAAGTATGCTGTCAGGGTCAACGGGATCCATGCCCTCGCACTGACCAAGCTGGATGTCCTCTCGGGGTTCGAGTCCATCCCCGTATGTGTAAGCTACAGGTCGGACGAGGGGGAGGACCTTCCTTTCAGGGGCAACTCTCCCTTTCTCGACTCCGTCGAACCGGTGTTCAGGAACATGGACGGATGGAAGAGAGATCTTGGGGAGTACCGGAGTTTTGACGATCTGCCCCTGGCCGCAAGGGAGTACATCCGCTTCATCGAAGAGTGGACAGGTGTTCCTGTAGTGCTGGTAGGAGTAGGCCCCGGAAGGGACCAGACCATAGTAAGGGGCCTCTGATAATTCTTAAGTGCATGGCCGAAAAGGAGAGGACCGCTTCCAGGGGCAGAACTGGAGCGGTCCTGCTTTTTGGGCCCAAGGGCGCGGAACTGAGAGAAACCCACACCCCAGGCATATCAGAGGTCATTTGACCTAACATCGCTCAAATAGTAGGATAGCCTAGATAAACGGAAAAAGCGCTATTTCTCTAAACAGTGAATGACCTGCCCCGCCGCGGAGTCCGGGGCTGTCGGTCCTTTCTTTGGGGAAACCTTAAAAAACGATTGCCAACTGGATATGGTATTACGTATAATGTATCCGAACGGATGGTGACATCTTGGAAAATATTCTTTCCAACAGGAAGCTTCTGGATATCTTCTGGAGCGAATACGGTTTCGAAGAATGGTCCGGCCATGGGCTGAAGGGGGTCTTCAGAAGGGTGACCTTCAGGAAGGATTCCCTTATGGGAGAGGTGGCCCGGTACTACTCGGACGACTACATTCTTTCGGCTGCCGGAGGCAACAGTATGGGCCGGGAGTTGCTGGAGGTCTGGAAACCCGGGAAAGATATCATGTCCCACCGTGTACTGCTTGTGGGGAATACCACTTGGCAGAGCCCTTTACACAAGGATTTCCTTTTGGGTTTTAGCGGATGGGTTGAGGTCATGTGCTATCGCCCCGGCGATCCTCACTCTGTCCGCAAGTTCTCGGACCTCACTACGCTTGTCAACAACGCTGGTGTGGTGCTGGCAAAGCTGGAGGAAGGCCTGGACCCGATGAGGGTGAGGGTCCCAGATCCGGGGAGAAGGGGGGTGGCCGCTGGAGAGCCTCGCAATCCGGCTCCTTTTGAGGTTCTGAAAAAACTCTTTCGGAGGTGATCTACAGTGCTTGCGATATTGTTCCTGGTATCAGCAGTCTTATTTGTCGCAGCTTATTTTACTTACGGCAACTTCCAGGCCCGGGTTTACGGGCTGAGCAACGAGAACAAACCTCCCTCGGAGGTCTACTTTGACGGCGTGGACTATGTTCCCGCCCATCCTTCAGTCCTTCTTGGGCACCACTTCGCTTCCATAGCCGGGGCGGGTCCTATCGTGGGACCGATAACGGCGGCCGCCATATTCGGGTGGTTGCCCACGTACCTCTGGTGCGTCATCGGCTCCATATTTTTTGGGGGCGTCCATGACATGGGCGCACTGGTCTCTTCCATGCGCCACAAGGGTCTCTCCGTGGGGGAGGTCGTCGACAGGTGGATAGGCCGAAGAGGCAAGCTCCTCTTCCTGACCTTCACATGGCTCGCCCTGGTGCTTGTCGTGGCTGTGTTCCTTGAACTCTCCGCGGGGAGCTTCGCTTCGGACCCGGCGGTCGCATTCTCAGCCACCCTTTACATCTTCATGGCCGTCATTTTCGGAGTGATGGTCTACAAAAAGGGAGTTCCTCTGGCCGTCTCCACCCTGATCATGGTCCCCATTGTCATAGGGGCGGTCTTTTTCGGCAGCTACTCCGACTGGGTGCAGACCAACTTCAGTTTCGACATCAACACCTGGAGGATGATCCTCGCAGTCTACATCTTCCTCGCTTCCATCCTTCCCGTATGGCTGCTGCTTCAGCCCCGCGACTATCTTGCTTCCTACATGCTCTACTTCTCGGTCCTTATCGGTGCCATAGGGATGATATTCGGCTCCAAGTTCGCCACGGACTTCCCCGCCTTCAAGGGGTTCTACGGGGGAGGCACGAACTATCTCTGGCCCATGCTCTTCGTAATAGTTGCCTGCGGTGCCATATCGGGCTTTCACGCCCTTGTAGGCAGCGGTACCACGTCGAAACAGCTCAAGACGGAGAAGGACGCCCAGGTGGTCGGCTACGGCTCGATGCTTCTTGAGGGGCAGGTAGCCGTTATAGCTATCGGTACCGTTATTGTGGCCGGCGGCATCATGCAGGGAGGCCCCACTATCACCTACGGCCACGGCATAGGCCAGTTCGCGAGCCTCATCGGAATCAACCCCAAGATCGGCATGTCGCTGGGCCTCCTCGCCCTCAACTCCTTCCTGCTGACCTCCCTTGATACCGCCACCAGGCTTGCAAGGTACCAGCTTCAGGAGTTCTTCGGCATGAAGCTCAACAAGTACGTGGCCACCCTGATCGGCATCTTTGCTGCTCTCTTCCTTCTTTACTACAAGACCGGCGGAAAGCCCGCATGGACATACATTTGGCCCCTCTTCGGCGCATCGAACCAGCTCGTGGCCGCCCTTGCCCTTCTGGCCGTCGCCGTCTGGGTCAAGAACGGACTGAAGAAGGAGAACAAGTTCCTCATGTATCCCTTCTTCTTCATGATCGCCACCACCATAGCTGCCCTGTTCCTTATGATCAAGTCCAACCTCGACAATATGCTTCTGGCTGGGCTCTCGGTGGTCCTGATCGTGCTTGCCGTAATGCTCCTAAAGGAGGCTCGGGACGCTCTTATGGGCAAGGGACCGAAGCTGGAGGACACGGCGAAATAGTCTGCAGACATTTTTGGCTTTGCTTCATGGGAAAAGAAGGGGGGCGCCTGCAGGGCGCCCCCCTCAGACTGTTGACAAAGGTCCCTTTTGGGGCCTTTCTTATGGAAATATCAATGGGAAAAAGACCAGGATCTAGTGTGAATCCTGGTAAGGTTATGGAGTCAGATATGGAACGAAACCCGGGGAAAGGCAGGAATTCGCTGACGCCAAGGAACTTCACGGGACGAGGTGCGCCAGGTACAAAGGGACTTGAGGGAGTTCGAGAGCGGTGCCTCCTGACAGTCATGGCGGAAAAGATAAAGAAAATGGCCCTGATCCTTTCAAAAATGGGAGGGGGGGCCCTTCACCGAAAAAAATACTCTTTTATCTCTGCTGAGATCGTTGCTTTCCGAGTTGCTGGCCTGTCATCCCTGTTTAAAGCAAGTCAGATAAAGAAAACCCCGCTTTTCAAGCGGGGTTCGTCAACAGTCTGAGCGGGCGGATATCCGCCCCCCTTTCCTGTTCTGGTTAAGAGCCTGGTCCTGACGGGTTCAATCTCCCATCTTGGGGACACTGAAGCTCTTGCTCCCCCAGGACTTGCCCTTGACCGGATCTCCCTCGACCAGATGGACGAACCGGTTGAAGCATTTCGGGCACTTGAGCCCCGGGGAAAGGTCCTCCACTTCGAACTCGTGGCGGCAGTGGAGACATCTGTACTTCCTCACTTGCCAACACCTCCCTGCGTCATCGTAGAACATAGCCTTATCCACAGAGATATTATAGCTGGGGCACAATGTGGATACAAGAAGAGCAAAGGTCCATCAGACCAAGCAGCCCAGTTTGTATGCTAGAGCAGCCCGAAGGTGGAGGTAAGGGAGAAGTAGATGCCCACCAGGATCAGGATCACCCCCGAGGCTGCCTGGATCACCTTCTGAAAAGTATAGACTGTTCCGATGCTCCTTGATAGGGCCCTGGCCCCCATGGAAAAGATGACGGAGAGGATCGTTACGGGAAGTCCGCTCCCAAGGCCGAAGAGGGCCGGAAGGAAGACCCGGGACCCGGTCTCAGCAGCCAGAGGTATCAGTCCGCCGAAGAAGAGGGCGGCCGATACGGGGCACATGGCAAGGGCAAAGAGCACTCCCATGAAGAAAGAGCCCGCCATGCCGCGGAAGGGGGCCCCTGATGAGACCCTGTCAGCGATGGATCGTCTCCTGCGGATCTCCAGGAGGTCCAGAACGAAGATGCCCACTATCAGGAGTATTGGACCTATGATCCTGTTCATGTGACGCTGCATGAAGATAGACGCCTCTGGTATTGCCAGAAGCCCCGAGATCACTATTACTCCTGAAACGGCAAAAGCCACGGTGCGTCCTGCCGAGTAGAGGCAGCCCGAGACAAGGACTCTGCGGGGGGAAAGCCCCTCCTTCTGGATGAATGAAAAGGCGGCCATGTTTGCTGCCAGTGGGCACGGGCTTACCGAAGCCAGGATCCCGAGCCAGAGGGCGGAAAGGACCGCCAGAACGCTCATCGGCCTTCACCTCCCGACTTGAAGGCTTCTATCTCCCGCAGCATGTAATACCTGAAAGCCTCAACGTCGCCTGCCAGGTCCCAGACACCGGTAAGGTTTTTCCAGCGGTAGATCCTGCCTTCAGACTCCTCGACGAGAACAACGGAGGTGGAGAAGAGCTCAAGCTCCAGGATGTACCTCTCGTTCCCCTTCTCCTCAACGTTCACATCCCGTATCGAAAAGAGCGAAAGCTTTTCAGGGTCCGTCTGGAAAAGTTCATATGTCATTCCCCTTATCTTTTCACATACCGGGCATGGGGCGTTCCCCTCGAAGAAGTAGATGACCAGTTCCGTGGGACCCTCGGGATGGCCTGACCCCGATGCGATAACTGTACTTTGGTCTCCTCTTCCTTCAGGAGCAATATCGCCGTAAATATCAAGGCCAGCCTTCAAAAACCCGGCCAGGGCAAGCAAAAGGATCACGTATCCTGCAGTCTTTTTGTAGTTCATGGTTCCTCCTGACCTTATTTGGGTGATGAAGGGAACTTGCAGTAAATATACCATAAAGGGTATACTTGTCTCAAGCTGCAAGGTCGATGCCGCCGACAGGAGGTCTCTCCAGATGACAGAGAACAACAAGGAAAAGACAGCTCTCAGGATAACGGGGATGACCTGCGCGGCATGCTCCGGAGCAGTGGAGAGGTCCCTCCGGAAGGTGGACGGGGTAGATTTCGCCGCGGTCAACCTTGCTACGGAGACAGCCCTGGTGGTCCATGGGAGAGAAGTTTCCCTCGAGGAACTGAGGAAAGCCGTCGAAAGGGTAGGCTACGGCATCTCCGACGAGTTGCCCGAGGAGGGGGACAGGATAAGGTACCTCCGTTCCAGGAGGGATCTCCTGCAGGCCCTTGCTGTTACGGTGCCTCTCATGGTCCTGATGCTGCTGCATATGACAGGATACCACCTCCCGTGGTTCCCACTGGTGGAGCTGGCTGCAGCAGGCTTTGTGGTCTTCTACGTCGGAAGGGGGAGCATAAGGGGAGCCTGGATAGCCGTGACCCACTTCCACACCAACATGGATACCCTGATCTCTGTGGGTGCCGCATCGGCCTGGATCACGACCCTTCTGCACGTGATGGGGGTCCCCATAGCCTCCTTCGGGAGCATCGGGGCGATGATAGTTGCTTTGCACATTTCAGGAAGATTTATCGAATCCTCCCTCAGGGACAAGGCAGCCAAGGAGATCAAGAACCTTCTCAAGCTACGGGCCGTAGAGGCCAGGGCGATGATAGGCGGAGAGGAGATACGTATACCCATAGAGGCCGTTTCCGAAGGGATGACCGTAAGAGTGGGGCCCGGAGACAGGGTGCCCGTCGACGGAGAGGTGCTCTCTGGACGTTCCTCTGTTGATGAATCGATGATCACAGGGGAGCCTATTCCGGTGCTTAAGGAGAAGGGCACACCCGTTACCGGGGGGTCCTCCAACCTGACCGGCGAGATGATCATTACCGTTACAAGGACCGGGGAGGATACTTTCCTTGCAAAAATGGTCTCCCTGGTCCAGGAGGCGCAGGGTTCCAAGATACCTATCCAGGCCGTGGCTGACGCCGTTACAAGGGTTTTCGTACCTGTCGTGACGGTCCTTGCGGTATCTGCGGGTATCCTGTGGTTCGTCCTTTTCGAAAGGGTCTACCCTCTTTTGTCCCCTATCAGAGCCTACCTACCATGGGTCCTCGAAACCGAGAGCGCTCTCTCCTTCGCGGTCTTCGTCTTTGTGGCGACCATGGTGATCGCCTGCCCCTGCGCCCTTGGCCTTGCAACACCGATGGCGCTGGTGGCGGGGACAGGGCTTGCGTCGAAGAAGGGGCTCCTTATTAGGAACGCCGAAGCGATTCAGACCACCAAGGATATCGGTATCGTTCTCATGGACAAGACAGGTACTCTCACGGAGGGGAACCCCTCAGTCGTATTCCACAACCTGTCCCCTTCGGACCTTGCTGCGGCCGCTGCCATAGAGAAGAGCTCGGGCCATCCATTGGCGAAGGCTATCGCGGCCTCGGCTGGCGGAGACCTTCCGGTGGCCGAGAAGGTGGAGGAGATTGCCGGCAGGGGGGTCACAGGAGTGGTCAGCGATGTAAGGTACGAGATCGGCAGACCGTCATCCTATGAACCCTATTCCGACTTTCTCGAAACAGGCAAGACGGTGGTAGAGGTCGTCAGGGAAGGGTTCACTGCAGGCTTCTTCGTAATCGAGGACCAGATTAGGGAAGACTCCAGGTCTTCAGTGGAAGCCATGAAGGCTCTTGGACTTCTGCCGGTTATGGTGACGGGGGATAACGAGGCGACAGCCAGAGCTGTTGCACTCCAGGTTGGTATAGCGGAAGTCCATTCGGGTGTCAGGCCGGAGGAGAAGCTCGATATCGTCAGGACCTACCAGGCAGGTGGCAGAAAGGTGCTCATGATAGGCGACGGGATCAACGACGCAGCGGCCCTCAAGGGAGCCGATATAGGCATGGCCATAGGTTCCGGTACCGACCTTGCCATTGACAGCGCCGACATAGTGGTGATGAGCGGAGGGATATCGAAAGCCCTGGAGTGCATCCGCATATCGGGCCGGACCTTCAGGGTAATTACCATGAACCTGTTCTGGGCTTTTCTGTACAATGTTGTTGCCATACCGGTCGCAATGGCGGGTCTTCTTCACCCTGCCATCGCAGAAGCGGCCATGGCTCTCAGCTCGATCTCGGTGGTCCTGAACTCGCTTACCATAAGGAAGGGGGATATCTGAATGGGAAAGGTCCATTCCTACAGGGTGCCGAATATATCCTGCGGCCATTGCGTCAAGAGGATAACAGAGGTTCTGGAGTCGATGGGAGTTACTGACTTCGAGGTTTCTTTGGAGGAGAAGAGGATCCTCTCCGGGACACCCCTTGGCGAAGAGGTGATCCAGGCCCTGGAAGAGGCCGGATACCCTTTAACACCATAACGCGGGAAAATTGACATGCCCGGCCAGTCCTGCAATGTTTTAGGCCTCTGGCCGTCTGTTTGATGCGAGATAACACTTCGTGATTTTTTGAAGTTGGGAGGAGATAGGATGTTCCGTTTCCCCGCAGAAGGAAACAGCGACGTGTCGTTGGTGTTGTGCGGTGCGGCAGGACAGGGAGTCCAGACGGTGGAGGAGATCCTGGTCGATTCCCTGAGGAAGTCCGGTTTCCACGTTTTTGCCAGCAGGGAGTATATGTCAAGGGTCAGGGGCGGTAGCAACTCTACCGAGATACGGGTCTCCTCCGAAAGGGTGAGGGCCTTTGTCGACAGGATAGATATCCTGCTTCCCCTCAACGGAGGGATAAGGGCGAACATTAGGAAGCGCATCTCCCGGGGGACCCTTATCCTCGGAGATGCCGAAGAGCTCAGGGACGAGCTCTCGGATTCAGGAGGGACATTCGTCAACGTCCCGCTGATGGAGAAGGGGCGTGAAGCAGGGGGGCCGGTCTATACCGGCGTCGT
>LGGV01000082.1 GCA_001509095.1 Synergistales bacterium 58_81
CATGGTCGGGCTTTCCGGCATAGAGATTCACTTCCCAGGCAACCACTCCCTATTCCGTCAACAGCCTTTTTCTGCCAATTTACTGCCTAAACAGACTTCTATCCATAACCAGTCAAACTATCCGCTGCTCTTACTGATCCCCACAATCGCAATTACAGGCCGGAAAGCCCGACTCCGGGGAATACTTCCCCCCGATATTGAGATGATACAACATCTAGAAGTAAAAAACAAGGGGGGGCAAGATCTTTATCTGTGGCAAGATCTTTATCAAGGGGTCAGCTGAGAACGGTCAACAACTCCTTCATCTTCCCGAGCCCTTCGATTATTTCGGAGGTGTTGATACCCGAGTAGGCCAGCCTAACGTACTTCTGGGTCTCGCCCGGCAGGGGTGTGCCAAAGTGGTTCCTTGTGGTAAAGGAGACACCCGTCTTGTCCAGGACGTACTTCCTGAAATCCTCGACCTCTTTCATCCCCAGCTTCTCCATTGCCTTCGTTACGTTCGGGAAGAGATAGAAGGTGCTGTTGGGGGTAGCGACATGAATACCTTCTGTATCGTTAAGGATTGAAATAGCAGTATCGCGTCTTTCCCTCAGGATGTCGATCATTTTACGGTGATCGTCAAGTGGCCCCTTCAAAGCAGCTACTCCTGCCCACTGGACAAAGTTATTTGTACATGATTCGTCGTTCACATTGAAACGTGATATGGTCTCGATCACCTCCCTGGGACCGATCGCCGCTCCAAGGCGCCACCCGGTCATGGCAAACTTCTTGGAGAAGGTGTAGAGGATAACCGTCCTCTCGGGAAGCCCCGGGAATTGGGTAATGCTCTTGGGAGTACCGTCAAAGAGGATATCGAAGTAGGCCTCGTCGCTAAGCACGAAAAGGTCATTTTTGACGCAGATATCGGCCAGCCGTTTCATTTCTTCAAGGTCGGACTCGGCGCTGGTCGGGTTATGGTAGTTGTTGTAGATGAGAAGTTTTGTCCGAGGAGAGATCTGGCGTTCTATGGCTTCGAAATCAAGCGCGAACCCGGTCCTTGTTTCCTTGAATCCGTAGGGTCTTGGCACTCCCTCGTGGAAGTTGATCATCGATTCGTAGATCGGGAACCCGGGGTTAGGGTAGAGGACTTCATCGCCGGGGTTCATGAGAGTCATGATGAATTTACCGATCACCGGTTTCCCGCCGGTCTGGATGCTCACGTTGTCGGCGTCGAGTTTGAGCCCCCTGGTCCTGGAGATCTCCTCGGCCATAGCCTCTCTCAGAGGCGTGATACCAGGGGTGGGGCAGTATCCGGTCTTGCCTTCTCTGATGGCCCTGATAGCAGCCTCCACTATGTGTTCAGGGGTCGGGATGTTAAGATCCCCCAGGTGAAAGGGGTAAACTTTCACCCCGGTGGCCGCCAGTCTGGCCGCTTCGGCCCCTACGGCAAAAGCCGTCTCTGTTCCTAGTCGTCTTGTTCTTTCAGCGAAGGGAAATGACATAGAGAGATCACCCTTTCTTCATTTTTAGAGCTTCAAAAGCGGCTTTCACTATGGATTCCGACCTTAGGCCGTACTCTTCCATCAGGTCGTCGGGATCACCGGACTGTCCGAAGGTGTCCTGGACACCGATCATCCTCATAGGCACAGGGTAATTCTGGCTGAGAACTTCCGCTACGGCGCTTCCGAAGCCGCCCATTACCTGGTGTTCCTCTGCGGTCACTACAGCTCCCGTTTCTTCTGCAGCCCTTATAAGGGTCTTTGAATCAATTGGCTTTATGGTATGGCAGTTGATCACCCTTGCAGATACCCCATCTTTCGCAAGTGTCTCAGCAGCCAAAAGCGATTCGTATACCATCTGCCCACAGGCCGTGATCGTGACGTCGGTGCCGTCTTTGTAAACCTCGGCTTTTCCCACGGTAAAGGGCGTCTTGTCAGTGGTGATCACAGGCACTTTCTCCCTGCCGAACCGGATGACAACCGGGCCCGAGATCGATGCCGCCGCAACGGTTGCCTTTAAGGTCTCATGATAGTCCGCGGGCGCTATCACCGTCACGTTGGGTATGGTCCTGGTAATGGAGATGTCTTCAAGGGCCTGATGAGTTGCTCCGTCGGCTCCGACGGAGACTCCACCGTGCCCGGATCCGACCTTTACGTTCAGTCTGGCGTATGCCACCGTAGTCCTTAGCTGGTCCCAGGCCCTTCCGGTGCAGAATACACCGTAGGTACTGACGAAGGGTATCTTGCCGGAGAGAGCAAGGCCCGCCGCCAGGGCCATCATGTCCTGCTCGGCGATCCCTGTCTGGATGAACCGGTCGGGATAAGCTTCCCTGAAGCGATCTACACAGAGAGAAGAGCTGAGATCAGCTCCAAGGACGACCACTGCGGCGTTGTTCTTCCCAAGCTCCACCAGACCGTCTCCATATCCGAATCGGGTGGGGATCATTTCAGGTCCGGAAAAGATCTTTGAAGAGAGGAATAGCTCTTTCATCAGATGACCTCCTGTGAAAGCTCCTGAAGTGCCGCCTTGGCCTGCTCCGGCGAAGGAGCCTTTCCGTGCCAACCGACCTGGTTCTCCATGAAGGAAACGCCTTTGCCCTTGATGGTATGGGCTATTATGACGGTGGGTCTGAAGTGTGTGTGCCGGAAGCGGTTCATTGCGTCGGATAGTTCACGGAGATTGTGACCGTCCACCTCGATAACGTTCCATCCGAAGGAGCGCCATTTGTCTGAAAGGGGTTCGAGGGTCTTAACCTCGTCGGTGTTTCCGTCGATCTGCAGCCCGTTCCTGTCGACGATGCCGCAGAGATTGTCCAGCCTGTAATGAGCGGCGGTCATTGCCGCTTCCCAGATCTGGCCTTCATCGAGCTCTCCATCGCCCATGATGCAAAAAACCCTGTTGGGTTTTTTGTCCATCTTCATTGCGAGAGCTATCCCGGAAGCGATCGAAAGACCCTGTCCAAGGCTTCCAGTCGAGGCTTCCAGACCAGGCAGTTTGCGCATATCGGGGTGTCCCTGTAGCCTGGAACCCATTTTTCTGAGGGTCAGAAGCTCATCCTTCGGGAAATACCCGCTTTCAGCCAACGCGGCGTAGACGGCAGGGCAGGCGTGCCCCTTTGAAAGAATGAAACGATCTCGTCCGTCCCAACAGTGGTCGGCAGGGTCGTGCTTCATGACATCGAAGAAAAGAACGGTGACAATATCGGCGATCGACAAGGATCCACCCGGATGTCCCGAGCCCGCTTCCGAAACCATCCTGACAATGTCCTGCCTGATGGCAAGGGACACCGACTTGAGGTGACGCAGTTTGGCCTCTTCCATGTCTTAACCTCCCGGGGAATACGTTGAATGGTTCAAGTTCCAGATAAACAATATCAAAGTTAATGGGAAATACAAGGGGGCTGGGACTGGGACTGTTTAAGTAACCGAAGTTGTGGCCGGACAGCGCAATAAGTGGAAATGAATT
>LGGV01000083.1 GCA_001509095.1 Synergistales bacterium 58_81
CTTGCAGGGACCTTGACCTTCTTGGTTGGATCCTGGGGGTTACGTGCCTCTCTTGCCGCTCTCTGCCTGACCTCGAAGGTGCCAAAGCCCGCTATCTGGACCTTGTTGCCCTTGGCGAGGGATGTGGCGATCTCGTCGATCACTGTAGACACCACCTGGGTGGCCTTGCTGTTGCTCAGACCTGCTGCTTTTGCCACGGCCTGGACCAGTTCCGATTTGTTCACTACTGTCGACCTCCTCTCGAAAAGGCTTTGTTCAAGGGGATTATCGCATCCCCGGGGCCACAGGGCAAGCCCTAGAAGGCTTTTGAGACCCTCGGCAGGGTCGTGATGAAAGAACGGGCGGTACCCGCGACCTGGTACCGCCTTGATCCTGTAGTGCTTATGCGTTGTTTTTAGGTATAAGGTCAGGAGATCTTCTCTACGTTTGCCGCCTGGGGACCCTTCTCCCCCTGGACTACCTCGAACTCGACACGCTGCCCTTCGGCAAGCGTCTTGAATCCTTCTCCCATGATCGCGCTGAAGTGGACAAAGACATCGCTGCCCTCGTCGGGGGTGATGAAACCGTACCCCTTTGCCTCATTGAACCATTTGACCGTACCCTGCATTTAGATAATTCCTCCCATACAGCAGAATCTTCCGGTTTTTAACCGGCTGATAAAACAGTACGTATTCCCCGCTTCTTTGTCAATGCTTGCTCTAATCTTTAACGGCAACGGCATCTATCTCTACCAGGACATCCTTGGGCAGCCGGGAGACCTCGACGAAAACCCTGGCGGGCGGATCTGCCTTGAAATACCTGGCGTAGACTTCGTTGACAGCTGAAAAGTCGTTCATGTCCTTTGCGAATACAGTGGCTTTCACAACGTTCTCAAAGGAAAGCCCCTGGGACTCGAGAATGGCCCCGAGGTTCTTCAGTACCTGCTCTGCCTGTTCCGCAGCGTTCTTGCCGGCCAACTCTCCGGTCTTCGGGTCGATACAGATCTGCCCCGATACGAACAGCATACCGCCGGCCCACACTGCCTGGCTGTAGGGGCCTATCGCCGCCGGTGCATCGGGTGTAGCTACGGTTCTCTTCATCGCTCAAACACCTCCATGGTCATGTCCCGGAAGACATCTCCCGGGTGGGTTGGAAAATATGGATCACTACTCTTGTCCTTCCTGGGGCCCCTCATCTCCCGACACCCCTTCTTCGAGAGGTGTTCCACCATTTCGGGCCTTCCCCCCGAAAGAGATGTTCTGTGGATCCACCGTTATGGTAAGTTTCACCCCGTCACCGGAGGGGCGCAACTCTGCCTTTTCGGGGAGGATCTCAACAAAGGGGATAGCTTCCAGGACTTTTTTCGTGCTCTCCAGGGTCCTCCTGTCCAGATCCTCGACTATCTCCCGGGCCTGCTCGGCCACATCCCCTACGGCCGGGTGTATGGTCCCGGGATCGAATACGGCTCTTTCGGATCTCTCAGGGATGATCTCGCCAGGTCCGGTTTGGGAGGCCTCCAGGTCACTTCTGCTGAATGGCTCTCCCGCGGCCGGGCGGAAATCATGCTTCACAGGAACCTCTTTCCGGCCTCCCGGGGAGGCCCGCATCCTTTCATCGGTTTTCGGTGCCCCATCCATCTCCGGATAAACGGCCCCCGGGATCTCACGGTTCTCTTCTTCGGGCAGGGGAGTCATCGGGCTGAACCTCACCCAGCCCAGCACCCCTCCCGCAAGAAAAATCAGCAAGGCAAAAATTATAACAGTCCTTCTGCTCATCGATCCTCACTTACCAGACAGACCAGGTACCCCGATCACTCCTGAAGGCCCCAAAGAGGTGCGATCCCTCCCTGGGCACCACGGGAGTGGCGGCTTCGGCGGGAGCCTGGAGGATCGGGCTGTCACCGGCAAGGGTCTTTATCTGTTCCCTCGTCACCGGGCCGGCCAGGTAGGACATGGCCCAGCGGGTCTGGAAGAGTACGGGCCTGTCCTCGTGAAAGTTGTGAAGCAGGAACACACGTTTCCCAAGCCCTGATATCATCCTGTCCAGCTCCGGGAGAGGGAACCCCTTTTCTGAGACCCCCTTGAGCCCTTCGAGGATCCGTGCCTTGTCCCGCTCGGTCTGAAGCCTTCCAATGAACCAAGTTCCCGTGTTGGATATTCCCTTGTAGTCCAGGTCCACAGGGTTCTGGGTGGCCAGGAGGACCCCCAGGCCGTAGGCCCTGGCCTGCTTCAGCAGCGTAAGGAGGACCGTCTTCGAGGGCGGGTTCATCACCGGCGGGAAGAAGCCGAAGATCTCGTCCATGTAGAGGATGGCCCTGAGGCTGGAGGTGCCCGGCTGGGTCCTTACCCAGCCAAGGATCTCATTGAGCAGCAGCGATACGAAGAACATCCTCTCCCGGTCGGAGAGGTGGCTGATGGTGAAGATGGAAGCACGGGGCCTCCCGTCCGCCGTGTAGAGGAAGCTTCCTGCATCCAGGGGGTCCCCCTCCATCCACGGCGCGAAGGAAGGTGCGGCAACCAGATGATTCAGCCTCAAAACCAGATCCATCCTGGCCTTCGACGGGTAGAATGTCTCAAGATCCAGGACACCCACCGACCTGAAGGGCGGAACCCTGATCATCTCGATGAGGGAGGGGATATCCAGCGACTCTCCCCGGGACCACTTCTCTTCAAGCACCCCGGAGATCAGGATGTGCTCCCTGCTGGTCAACGGGTCGGCGTAGATGCCCATAAGGGCGAGGATGCTCGACGCCGTGGTCTGGATCCTCTCACGGAAGAGGTCTCCGTCGGCCCTGATGGCTTCCGGCGGAACGTCGAAGGAGTGGAGGATGCTCACCATTCTCCCGGCGGAACTCCCCGGGGTGTAGATCGTCATATCGACGGACTCTTTCATCTTGCGGATCCTCGCTCCGTCGATCCCCCATTCCTGAAGCCCCTTCTTCCAGTCCGAGGCTGTCTTCCCTGCAAACTGTTCAGGGGAGAGCCCCTTTCTGGAAGCCTCCCGGGGGCTTACCCAGGGCAGGAAGTCCTCCGGTGACAGTTCGGGGAAAGACAGAAGCAGGTTGGGTATGTCCCCCTTCGGGTCAATGGCTATCACAGGGATGTTATCTATCAAAGCCTCCTCGATCAGCGAGATCGCGAGCCCTGTCTTGCCGCTGCCGGTCATGCCGATGATCATTCCGTGAGTCGTCAGATCTTTGGCATCGTAGAGCAGAAGGTCGCCCGTCATGGCCCCCGAGGTGTCATCTACCTGTCTCCCCAGGTAAAAGGAGCCCATCTTCTCGAAATCCTTCACTGGGCCCACCTCCTTCACAAGAAGTATAAACCGTTATCCCCCCAAAACCTCGAAGTGGTTCCCCACAGGGTACCCCCTCTATCCAGTGCC
>LGGV01000001.1 GCA_001509095.1 Synergistales bacterium 58_81
CGTCGTCTTGACAACAATACGTTCCAACTCTAGAATTGTCGCCGTCACTCGAGGAAGGGGCTGTAGCGCAGCGGGAGCGCGCTTCCTTCGCACGGAAGAGGCCGGGGGTTCGATTCCCCCCAGCTCCACCAGGTTATCAATGCTTTTCGGCACCTTTGAGGACAGTTCGGGGCGTAGCGCAGTCTGGTTAGCGCACCTGCTTTGGGAGCAGGGGGTCGAAGGTTCGAATCCTTTCGCCCCGACCAACAGAATGCCGGAGAGTTTCTGCGGGAATAGCTCAGTTGGCAGAGCGACGGCCTTCCAAGCCGTAGGTCGCGGGTTCGAATCCCGTTTCCCGCTCCAGTTTTGCCAAAAGAGGACTGATGCGCTTGTAGCTCAGTTGGATAGAGCAACGGACTTCTAATCCGTAGGTCGCGGGTTCGAATCCTGCCAAGCGCGCCATTGCCTTTTTGACATGTGGTGGGCGTAGCTCAATCGGTCAGAGCGCTGGACTGTGGCTCCAGAGGTTGGGGGTTCGATTCCCCTCGCTCACCCCATTTTTATATCGTTGCGCCCGTAGCTCAGTGGACAGAGCGGCGGACTTCGGATCCGCTGGTCGCGGGTTCGAATCCTGCCGGGCGCGCCAGCCAATAGAGAAGAGATATAGGGGCCATTAGCTCAACTGGCAGAGCACCTGACTCTTAATCAGGGGGTTACAGGTTCGATTCCTGTATGGCCCACCAGATCTCTCCCTTTTGGTTTATAATGAATATGAATGCAAGTGGGTCATTAGCTCAACTGGCAGAGCACCTGACTCTTAATCAGGGGGTTACAGGTTCGATTCCTGTATGACCCACCAGAAATTTGCGAGAGTGGTGGAATTGGTATACACGCTGGACTTAGGATCCAGTGCCTTTATGGCATAGGGGTTCGAGTCCCCTCTCTCGCACCATTATTTACGGATTGGCCTCTGTTCATTGTTTTCCCCTCAGGGAACCCCTTGGAGCGCCAGGGGGTTCCTGTTTTTGAAAATAATCGTCCTCCGGCATAAGTCCGGCAAGGGGAAGGGGTTGTAGACTGTTGCGCTCAGAGATCGTTTCGCAGGAGAAGAACATAACAAGGATCAAGGTCGAGATCGAAAGTAAGGATTTCCAGTCCAGGGTGGAGAAGACCCTGGAAGAGATGAGGTCCAAAGCCAACATCAAAGGTTTCAGGAAGGGGCACGTTCCAAGGAAGGTGCTCCAGATGCACCTGGGAATGAAGACCATAATGGCCGAAGCGCTCGAAAAGATGGTCCCCGGCGTTATTGAAAATATCGTCAAAGAGTACGAACTGGACCTCATCTCCGAACCTTCTCTGGAGGTGGGCGCTCTCGTGGAGGGGGAGCCTGTGGTGATGAACTTCGTCTTCGAAACCAGGCCCGAGGTCATTCTTCCCGAGCTGGAGACCCTTGAAGTGACCAGGAAGAACGTTGAGGTTACTGCCGACATGGTAGAAGAAGCTATCACCTCCCTGATTAACAATGCCGCCGAGAGGGGGCCTGTGGAGGACAGACGATCAAGGGAGGGGGACATTCTCGAGGTCGATTACGGCGTGGTGGTCCTGGCAGAGGGGGACGAAAGCGAACCCGTGGTGCAACCTAGACAGAGAGCGATGGTTGAGCTCGAGAAGGGGTCTCTCCCCGAGGAGCTCTTCAATTCCCTTGTGGACAGGACGCCGGGAGAGAGCGTCGAAGTCGATGTCAGAACACCCTTAGAGGACGACAGCGGAGAAAGGACACTGCGTTACAGCATAGATCTAATTTCCGTCGCTGAGAAGAAACTTCCTGAGATGAACGGTACGTTCTTCGAAAAAGTGGTAGGTGAGGCAGATCTCGACGAGGATGGTTTTCGCGAAAAGGTACAGGAGAAGCTTCGAGAGAATCTCCTTGCCGAAAGCCTTAAACTGGCAGAGAAAGAGGCACTCTCAAACCTTGTAGATAACTCCCGGGTAGAGGTACCCGAAAGTCTTGTGGAGAGGCAGAAGGAAAAGATCCTGGAGGACATGGCAGAAAGGGTTAGAAAAGAGACAGGCAAAACCCTTGATGAATTTATAACCGAAAGAGGTCTTGACAGGGATAGGTTGGAGTCGGGAGCAGCAAGCGACGCCGAAACGACAGTAAGGCGCTCCCTTGTCATGGAAGCTTTGGCGGACAGGGAGATGATCCAGGTCGAGAACGCCGACGTCGACAGGGAGATAGAAGAGATGGCCCGTTCATTCAAGGTGGACAGCGGCAGAATGAAGGATTTCTTCCTCAAGAACTCCGACGGACTGGCGGACCTGGTGCACAGGATCAGGATGAAGAAGACGGTGAGCCGGCTGATGGAGAAGGTCACCGTCAGGGTAGAGAATCTTGAGGGTCCCCTGGATGAGCCAAGTGAAGGGGAGACCGAAAAGGAGGGATCTTGATGCTTGTCCCGATGGTCATTGAACAGACCGGCAGGGGGGAGAGGGCCTACGACATTTACAGCCGTCTTCTCAAGGACAGGATCGTTTTCATCGGCGAGGCCATCGACGATCATCTTGCGAACCTTGTGGTGGCCCAGATGCTCTTTCTTGAGAGCGAGGACCCTGACAAGGACGTGAACATTTATATCAACAGCCCGGGAGGGGTCATTACCTCAGGTCTTGCCATATACGACACGATGCAGTACATCAAGTGTCCCGTATCGACCATATGCGTCGGACAGGCGGCGAGCATGGCCGCCGTCTTGCTGGCGGGGGGAGATCCAGGCAAGAGGGTCGCACTCCCGAGCTCCAGGATAATGCTCCATCAACCTCTAGGAGGGGCCCAGGGGCAGGCTGTGGACATCCAGATCCACGCCAGGGAGATCATGAGACTGAAAGAGAGGATCCACGAGATCCTCGTCAGGCACACCGGCCGGACCGAAAAGGAGATCGAGACCGATACCGACCGGGACTTCTTCATGTCCGCCGAAGAGGCCCTCAGCTACGGGATAATCGACAAGGTCATCGCTGAAAGGTGAGCCTAGCCCGGTAGACAGTGGAAAGGACCGTAAAGAAGGGAGCCCCTTCAAAGGCGCTCCCTTCTATGTTCGAAACGGATGCTTTTGGAGTAACATAGTGGCAGATAACGCTTTCAAGAAGACGGGACCAAGATCAGGGAGGGATGACCATGCCCCAGACCGGAGGGAACGGTAGCAGGGGTGCCAGAAGGGAGGCCAAGTGCTCCTTCTGCGGCAAGAGGCAGGAGGAGGTGCTGAAATTGATCGCAGGCCCAGGGGTCTATATATGCAATGAATGCGTTCACCTCTGCAACCTCATCATAAAGGAGAACGACGAGGTCAGGCCTGATCAGGCGGCATTCGACAGGGATCTCAAGGACCTGCCCAAACCGAAGGAGATCAAGGAGGTCCTCGATCAGTACATTATCGGTCAGGAGCAGGCCAAGAAAGTGGTATCGGTAGCGGTCTACAACCACTACAAGAGGATAGCAGCCGGGATCGACGACGACGTGGAGATGCAGAAGAGCA
This sequence comes from Synergistales bacterium 58_81, assembly GCA_001509095.1. GTDB lineage: Bacteria > Synergistota > Synergistia > Synergistales > Thermovirgaceae > 58-81. The sequence goes on from LGGV01000001.1 coordinate 3,513, forward strand.
ACGTGCTGCTGATAGGCCCTACCGGTTCGGGCAAGACGCTGATAGCTGAGACTCTGGCGAGGACCATAAGAGTGCCCTTTGCCATGGCCGACGCCACGACACTGACCGAGGCCGGTTATGTCGGCGAGGATGTAGAGAACATCCTCGTAAGACTCCTGCAGGCAGCGGACTATGACGTGGCCGCGGCAGAGAGGGGGATCATATACCTCGACGAGATCGACAAGATAGGCCGGAAATCCGAATCGGTCTCGATAACGAGAGATGTATCCGGAGAAGGGGTCCAGCAGGCCTTGCTCAGGATACTCGAGGGGACTGATGCCAATGTACCCCCCAAGGGAGGCAGAAAGCACCCACACCAGGAGTTCATCCAGGTTAACACCAGGAACATCCTGTTCATCTGTGGTGGGGCATTTGAGGGACTGGAAGGGGTCATTTCAAGAAGGATGAACAGGAAGGTGATCGGATTCGGGGGCCAGGTGGCCGGTAGCGACAAGAGAGACCGTTACAGGATCCTGAAGGAGGTCCAGCCTGATGACCTTATGACCTTCGGGTTCATCCCGGAGTTTGTAGGAAGGATCCCTGTGACGGCTGCCCTGGAGGGTCTTGATGAAGAGTCCCTTGTCAGGATCCTGACGGAACCCAAGAATGCCCTTGTCAGGCAGTACCAGAAGGCTTTCAGGATGGAGAAGGTTGAGCTGGAGTTCACCCCCGAGGCCCTCAGGAGCATTTCCAGGAAGGCCAGTGAACGCAATACCGGTGCCAGGGCCCTGAGGTCCATCATGGAGTCCATTATGCTTGACCTGATGTATGAGCTCCCCTCAAGGACGGACGGACTCTCCAGGATAGTTGTGACACAGGATATGATCGAAGGCAGGAAGCCTCCGGTCCTTGATTTTGCAAAGGACGGGGAGGTTGCCTAGTTGACCAACGCCCAGGGAGAACATGCCAGGAAGATACCCCTCCTGCCGGTTAGGGACCTCGTCCTTTTTCCCGGTGTCATAGTGCCGCTCTTCGTCGGAAGGCCAAGGTCCCTCAAGGCCCTCGAGGAGGCCATGCTTCACGACAAGACAGTTCTTGTGGTTGCCCAGAGAGATATGACCGTGGAGGATCCTGAACCGGAGGATATTTTCGAGACAGGCACCGTCACGACAGTACTGCAGATGTTGAGACTCCCCGACGGAACCACAAAGGTACTGGTAGAGGGCATGTCAAGGGCATCTGTTCTTGATGTGGAGATAGAGCGGGACACTTACTTCGCAAGGGTCGAGACAGTTGAGACTCCCCAGCCTCAAAAGGGGTCCGAGGTGGAGGCCCTGAGGAGGACACTTCTGGCGCAGTTCGACAGATATGTCACCCTGCACCCCAAGATACCCATGGAGGTACTTATGTCGGTGACAGCCGTGGAGGATCCGGGTCAGGTCTCGGACTTGGTGGCTTCCCACCTCACCGTTCGGATCCAGGAGAGACAGCAGCTCCTTGAGACCTGGGATGTACCCAAGCGTCTTGAGATGATCATCAGGATCCTTCTGAGGGAGATCGAACTTCTCGAGATGGAAAGGTCCATCCACGACAGGGTCAGGCAGGAGCTTGAAAAGGGACAGAAAGAGTACTACCTGAGGGAGCAGCTGAAAGTTATCCAGGATGAACTGGGGCAGGGGGACGAGTTTTCCGAGATAGACAACATCAGGGAGGCTATCAGCCGGTCAAGGATGCCTGAAGAGGTGAGAAAGAAGGCCCTCCACGAACTGGACCGCCTTGCAAAGATGCCCTCCATGTCTGCCGAAGCAACTGTGGTCAGGACCTACCTCGACTGGATGACCAACCTCCCCTGGGGCAAGAGGACCAGGGAGAGGATGGACGTTTCCCTAGCGGAAAAGGTCCTGAATGAAGACCACTACGCCCTTGAGGAAGCTAAGGAAAGGATCCTGGAGTATCTGGCCGTCAGAAAGCATGCAAGGGGCAGACTGAAAGGCCAGGTGCTTTGTTTTGCCGGACCACCGGGGGTAGGGAAGACCTCCCTGGGGCGATCCATAGCCAGGGCGACGGGCAGAAAGTTCGTCAACATGTCTTTGGGCGGTATCAGGGATGAGGCTGAGATCCGTGGTCACAGGAGGACCTATATAGGAGCGCTGCCGGGGAGAATAATCCAGAAGCTCAGGCAGGCCGGTACGTGCAACCCCGTCATGCTCCTTGACGAGATCGACAAGATAGGCCTCGACTTCCGGGGGGACCCTGCTGCAGCACTTCTGGAAGTACTGGACCCGGAGCAGAACAACGCCTTTACGGACCACTTCCTGGAGGTTCCCTTCGACCTTGGGAACGTCCTCTTCATCACCACGGCCAATACTACCCATACTATCCCCAGGCCCCTGTTGGACCGTATGGAGGTCATCCGACTTCCAGGTTACGTTACGGAGGAAAAGCAACAGATAGCCAGGAAACACCTTATACCCAAGGTCCTCTACGAACATGGCCTCAAGGAGGGGCAGATCACTTTCACACCAGCCTCTGTCAGAAAGATCATTTCCGAGTATACGCGAGAGGCAGGAGTAAGGGAGCTCGAAAGACAGATCTCCAAAATTGCCAGAAAGATCACCCGCAAGATCGTCGAATCGGAAGAGACGTCCCGCGGGTCAAGAGGAAAGAAGAAGATCTTCAGGGTTACTCCCTCAGATCTTGTTTCTTATCTGGGGGTACCCCGACATGCCGGAGGGGTGCATCTTCCGGCATCGAATCAGATCGGTGCCTCCATTGGGCTTGCCTGGACCGAGACGGGCGGGGACATTCTTGTCATTGAAAGCGTACGAATCCCGGGGAAGGGCAGCATAGTCCTGACAGGGAACCTTGGGGAGATCATGCAGGAGTCCGGACAGACTGCGCTGGGTTACCTGAAGGCCCACTGTGAGGAACTGGGAATCTCCTCCATCGATTGGGACAAGACCGATATTCATGTTCACGTGCCGGAAGGGGCCATACCAAAGGATGGCCCTTCGGCGGGTATCACCCTGGCCGTTTCGATCTACTCGGCTCTTTCGGGGAGACTCGTTCGCAACGACGTCGCAATGACCGGAGAGGTCACATTGAGGGGCGACGTTCTGCCCGTCGGCGGAATAAGGGAGAAGGTCCTTGCCGCCAAAAGGTACGGGATCAGGACCGTTATCCTTCCAGAGGGCAACCGTCTCGAGGCGGGGGAGATGCCCAAGTGGGTCTTGAGGGGACTGGACCTCGTGTTTGTGAGCGGACTGAAAGATGTATTCCAGCATTCCATGACAAAAGAGGGGGATAATGGGAAGCGCTAGAGGAAAGAGATGGGAGGCTTCCCTTGCCGCGACCTGTTTCTCCAGGGACCAGTTCCCACCTTCCATTGGACCGGAGATCGCCTTCGCCGGCAGGTCGAACGTAGGGAAATCCACCTTCATCAACGGTCTGATCCGGATCCCCCTGGCCCATGTAAGTTCCACTCCTGGCAAGACCAGAAGCATCAACTTTTACCGGGTCTATCACGGAGAGGGATTCTGTCTCGTCGACCTTCCCGGTTTTGGTTTTGCCAACAGGGCACGTTCCGAGAGAGAGTCCTGGGCGAAGCTTATAGAGAAGTACATAAGCCGGAGAGAGGATCTGGCCCTTCTTGTCCACCTTGTTGATTTCAGGCATGGTTTGCTTGAAAACGACAGGAAGCTCCAGGAATGGGCCACTGAACACAGCGTCCCTGTCCAGGTGGTGTTCACAAAGATAGACAAGATACCCAGGGGAAGATGGTCATCCTTCCTGAGAAGCTACAGTATCCCCCCCCTATCCACCGTGACCGAACCCTTCCTCGTTTCCATGGAGAAGGGATGGGGAGCCGGGGACTTCACTCTGTTCCTGGAGACTTACCTTAACAGGGTCTGGATGGATCAGCGGAAAGGGTAACTGCCCAGGCAGTGAAGGACAAGGCCGCGCACAAACACCGGAAAGGTCAAGGAGGCATAATCATGGCATCATCTAAAAGAACGCTGGGCAAGACCTATGATCCGGCCCCCATTGAGGGCAAATGGTACCGCTGCTGGAACGAGAGAGGAATGTTCAGGGGGCTTGTGGACAGTAAAAAGCCCCATTTCAGCGTGGTCATTCCCCCCCCGAACGTGACGGGGTCTCTTCACATGGGGCACGCCCTCAACAATACCCTACAAGACATATCATGCCGTTTCATGAGGATGTGTGGTTTCAACGTCCTCTGGCTTCCGGGGACCGACCATGCCGGAATAGCTACCCAGAACGTTGTCGAAAAGCATCTTTCCTCCCAGGGTATTTCAAGACATGACCTGGGCAGGGAGAGGTTCGTGGAAAAGATCTGGGAATGGAAGAAGGAATACGGGGACAGGATCATAAACCAGCTAAAACGACTGGGAGCCTCCTGCGACTGGGAGAGGGAGCGCTTCACCATGGATGAGGGACTCTCAAGGGCCGTAAGGGCTGTTTTTGTAAGGCTCTATAAGGAAGGTCTCATATACAGGGGAAACTACATCGTGAACTGGTGCCCCAGGTGCCTGACAGCCCTCTCCGACCTCGAGGTGGATCACAGGGATGAGATGGGCGTCCTTTACCATGTCAGGTACCCCTTCGTGGAGGGCGACGGTCATATAGTCGTCGCTACCACGAGGCCCGAGACCATTCTGGGCGACGTAGCGGTGGCAGTCCACCCGCGGGATGAAAAGAACCGTGCTTTGGTGGGAAGGAAGGTACGGGTCCCTGTCGCCGGAAGGGTAGTGCCCGTGATCGAGGACATGATGGTGGACCCCGGTTTCGGGACGGGCCTCGTCAAGATCACCCCGGCCCACGACCCCAACGACTTCCTCGTAGGACAGAGACACGGCCTGGAAGCGATCCAGGTCATAGATGAGCATGGTGCCATGAACGGGGAAGCAGGCCCCAACTTCGATGGCATGGACAGGATCGAGGCCAGAAAGAAGATGCTCTCCCTTCTGGAGGAGGAGGGACTTCTTGAGAAAACCGAGGATCACGAACATGCGATAGGTCACTGCTACCGGTGCAGCACCGTGATCGAGCCCTACCTGTCAGAGCAGTGGTTCGTAAAGGCGGCCCCTCTCGCCGCCCCGGGGATAGAAGCTGTTCGTGAAGGAAGGATCAGGATAATCCCCGATCAATGGGTCGGAACGTACAACAACTGGATGGAAAACATCAGGGACTGGTGCATATCAAGACAGCTCTGGTGGGGCCACAGGATACCGGCATGGACCTGTGATGACTGCCGCCACGTTACCGTTTCCGAGGAAGATCCGGACAGATGCGAGTCCTGCGGCAGCACCAGGATCGTACAGGACGAGGATGTCCTTGATACCTGGTTCAGCAGTGCTCTTTGGCCCTTTTCGACCCTCGGCTGGCCCGATGACACCAGGGACCTGAAGACCTTTTACCCCACAAGCCTCCTCGTGACCGGTTTTGATATCCTCTTCTTCTGGGTGGCAAGGATGATCATGATGGGGCTAAAGTTCATGGGAGAGGAGCCTTTCAGCGATGTCTACATCCATGCTCTGGTCAGGGATGAACAGGGACAGAAGATGAGTAAATCCAAGGGCAATGTCATCGATCCGCTAGAGATAATCGAAGAGTACGGGGCTGATTCCCTCAGGATGACCCTGGCAAGCCTCACGGTCCAGGGGAGGGATATATTCCTCAGCCCTGAAAGGATCGAAAGCAGCAGACTCTTCATGAACAAGGTTTGGAATGCCAGCAAGCTGGCCCTTGGGAACCTTGATGGGCAGGAAATGACGGATCTTCCGGGCTCCGATTCGCTAAGACAACATGACAGATGGATCATAAGGAGGGTTAACGAGGTCAACGAACAGGTCAGGGATCACCTGAAGGGATATTTTTACGGGGAAGCAGCCAGAACCCTCTACCAGTTCGTGTGGAACGAACTTTGCGACTGGTACCTCGAAATGGCCAAACCGGCCCTGAGAGGAGAGGAGGGGAACAAAAGGCAGACAGACACCAGGATCGTTCTGGGACGGGTCTTCGACAGCACTTTAAGGATGCTTCACCCCTTCATCCCATTCCTGACGGAGGAACTCTGGGAGACCTTCGGGTTCGGTAACGGGTCCCTGATAGAGGAGCAGGGCTGGCCCGAACTTATTCCGCTGGGAGCCCCGCCGGCCCTGGATGGGTTCGAACCGATGGAGGTATTTCAGGAGCTGGTGAGGAGCATCCGCAACCTGAGGGCCGAAGCCAGGCTTCACCCGCAGCAGGAAGTCCCCGAGGTTGTCCTGTCCCTTTCCGACAGTGCAGTAAAAGGAGTGGGGGAGATGATAGACTCCAACTCCGATCTTGTGAGCCTTCTCTGCCGAGTGGGGGAGATCAGGTTCATGGAGAAGGGCTCGCCGCGGCCGTCGGGATCACTGATGTCCGTAACGGACTTCGGGGAGGTATTTCTTGTGGTCGGCCAGATCCTTGATATAAAGGCCGAAATGGCTCGGCTCTCGACGGAACTGGAGAAAGCTCGCAGAGACCTTGCCAGGTCGGAGAAGAAGCTTGCCGATCCCTCCTTCCTCTCCCGGGCTCCCGGTGAGATCGTAGAACAGGAGAGGGAGAGACTCTCCCAGACAGAGGACAAGATCAAGGTTATAGAAAGAAACTTGAAGAGCCTTGCAGGATAGCTGATCTGCCATGAAAGGGACGATCTACGGGACGTTGGACCCTGTCGAGAGCCTGCTCCATGAGATGTCGACCCCCTATGTTAGGCCGGGACTGTCGAGGATAGCCGCATTACTGGGCAAAATGGGTCATCCCGAGAGGTCATTCCCGGTCATCCACGTTGTGGGGACCAACGGAAAGGGTTCCGTTTCCGCGATGATCGAGGCCATTTTCCTTGATGCAGGCTATTCGACCTGTCTCTACACAAGCCCGCATCTTTCGGATATAACGGAAAGGCTGAGGCTCTCGGGTACCCCGATCGACCGAGAGGTTCTTACCGCCTCTCTCAAAAGGATCGGTTTGCTCCTAGGAGGGGTGGATCCTGGATCCAGGCCCACTTACTTTGAAGTCCTGACGGCGGCCGCCTTTGACGTGATCGCCGCTTACTCCCCGGACGTCGCCGTCATCGAGGCGGGAATGGGGGGGAGGCTGGACGCCACGAACATGGCCAGGAACGTTGTCCTTACGGTCATCACCGCCATAGGTTCAGACCACGCCCATTTCCTCGGCGGTACCCTTGAAGAGATAGCCATGGAAAAATTCAGGGTCCTCCGTCCCGGCGGCGTTAGCGTCTTCTCCGGAAGGCCTTTCTGTCTTGAAGGGACATATCTGGAACTTTGTCGAAGGATCGGCAACGGCGGGGAGACCCTGCGTTCGGTGAAGATCAGCGACCCCACGATAGCCTTGGAGGGTAACACTTTCGATATATCCATCAGGGGTGCGGACCCTTTCCCCGTCAGGACATCCCTCGGGGGGACCTTTCAGGTGGAGAACGCAGCCCTGGCTCTTCTGGCGACCGAGAGGCTTTCCTCTCTGTACCCTCGTATCGATCAAAAAGCAATGATCGGTGGTCTGAAAAAGACCCGCTGGAGTGGCAGGCTTGAAAGGATCGATCACCATGGCCGGGAGATCGTCCTTGACGGAGCCCATAATCCTGAGGGGGTAAAGGCCCTGGTGGAGACCTTCAATATCATGGGAACCGCCGAAGATCATGCCGTTGTCTTTGCGGCCATGAAAGACAAGGACCTTGGAGAGATGGTCTCCCGGATCTGCAGTGCCTTCCCCATGGTGGTCTTTACCTCCGTACCGGGTATGGAGAGATCAGCTTGCCCTGATTCTCTGCAGGAGATATCAAGGTCCTTTCCCGGAAAGTGTGAGAGCTTTTCCGTTAAGGACCCCATGGACGCACTCCATGTGGCCTTCCGCCGCTACGGGAAGGTCGTCGTCTGCGGAAGCCTCTATCTTTCGGGATATCTGAAAAGGTTCCTGTCCCCCGACAGGCAAGGAGGCATTTGATGCAGGCTATATCACCCTGGGGGTGGAGAAAGACCTCCGTTGAAGGCCAGCAGATCATCAATTACGTAATGACTCCACAGTTAGATGCCATTATGACAGTAACTCTCTTTCTCAGGGGGCCCGTAATGGATGAGGCTGACGGCTGCCCTTTACGAGCCTTTCGGCTACTTTTCGGTGAAGAACGGCCGCCTTTGCTTGCAGCCCCGGTCCAGGAGCACGGAACCAGAATGATAGAAGCACTCCCCTCTACATCGCTGCCTGCCAGACCTAAAGGCGACGCCCTTCTCCTGAGAAGGACCGATGTGCTCGGAAGCCTCCGGTTCGCCGACTGTATCCCCGTCGTGGCTGTTGCGGAGGAGCAGGACCCATGGGTCTTCCTTGTACACTCCGGTTTCCTGGGAACAGCCAAGGGGGTTGTTCGGGAAGCTCTGAAGAAAGCCATGAAGACCACCGGCCTGAGATGCCTGGATAGCGTCCATTTCTGGGTAGGACCCGGAATAGGTAGCTGCTGCTATTCAAGAAGGCTGGACGATCCCCGGACCCGGGAAGGATTGGAGCTTTTCCCACGGCAGTGCATCAGGGTCGACGGGGACCTTGTCTTTTTTGATCTTCCCAGTGCGATACTTATAACTTTATATGACATGAATGTTTCCTCTTCCAACGTGGTCCTTATCGACCGCTGTACCAGTTGTTCATCGGAGAGCTTCTACTCCTACCGAGGTGGCGACAGGACAGGAAGATCACTTCTTCTTGCCGGTTTTCGCGAAGGATTCCACAAATCTGATCTTTGGTGGGAGAATGGGTTTGAAGGGGTAGAGTAGATCGAAGACCATACCCAGTGGAAGGTGATTGAATGGACCCTGTAAGAGTAGGGGTGATCGGTGTAGGGCATCTTGGGTTTCACCATGCCAGGGTCTATACGGAACTCCTGAATACGGATGTCGTGGGAATAGTCGACACCAATCCGGAGAGGGCAGCCGCCGTGGGTGAACTGCTGAGGGTCCCCTTCTATTCCGATATCGAGAAGTTCTACAGGCATGCCAGGCCCGATGCTGTCAGCGTGGTGGTTCCCACGGTCCATCACTACGAGACGGCAAAGAGAGCTCTCGGTTCAGGCGTGAATGTTCTTATCGAGAAACCTGTCACTTCCACCGTTGAAGAAGCTGAAGAGCTTCTTCAATTGGCCGCCACCCAGAACCTTGTTCTCCAGGTAGGACATATTGAACGCTTCAATAGCGCTGTCCAGCATGTAAGGAACATAATCAAGGATCCTCTCTTCCTCCAGTCAAAGAGAATCGGGCCCTTCAGCTCCCGGATAAGTGACGTGGGCGTAGTGCTTGACCTCATGATCCACGACATTGATATCATCCTCTCCCTGGTACATTCGGAGATATCGTCCATTTCGGCCATGGGAAGGTCGGTAAGGTCCAATCTCGAGGATATCGCCACCGCTCAGATAGCCTTCCAGAACGGAACCCTGGCGCAGATACTCGTCAGCCGAGTCTCCGAAAGAAGGCTGAGGCAGCTGGAGATAATGGAACCGGAGAGATTCGTCACCATCAACTACGAAACCCAGGACGTATCGATCCATCGCTGCGTTCAGGAGAAGGAGTGCGGGCTCGTGGAGGTTATCGAGCACCCCGTCTTCCCGAAGAGGGAGCCTCTTAAACTGGAGCTTCAGCACTTTGTCACCTGCGTCAGGGAGGGCAAACAGCCCCTGGTTGGTATCATGGACGGGAAGAGGGCCCTGGAGGTGGCAATAGCCATTCTCAAGCAGATCCAGGCCCCTGGCAGGGCGGCAGAAAGCCCGGCCGAAATTGCCTAGGTCCCGGAACTCCCTTGATATAAAAGCCGCCGAAAGGCGGCTTTTTTGATGCACGGACCACGGGAGGCGCTCGGCATCTTTTGCTGTTAAAATACAAAGCCGGAGAGTGGTCCATTCGATATATGGGGGTAAAAAATGTCCTCGGTAAATGTTCAGGCGCTGGTGGCTCTCTTTCTTTTCATTCTTTGTCTCGTCCTTTCCAGGATGATAGTGAACATATCCTCCGGGAAGTGGCCTGGCGGAGCCCTTTGGGTCACCTATCTGAGGGTCCTTCTGGGCTTCCTCTTCGCCGCCGCAATCACCCTGGGAATGTACTCCTTCGCCGGGATAGATTTCCTGAACAGGTAGAACCCCCTTGCGGGTCCACATCACCTTTCGAAAGGATTGTTGAGATATTGGACAGGATCATTGAAAGAGCCCTGAAGGGAGATCCCCGCTCGATCGCCAGACTTATTACCGTGGTCGAAAGCGAGAACGATCGGGCTAAGGAGATCATGAAGAAGATCTACCCTCACACCGGGAAGGCCCACATGATTGGTGTCACTGGTAGCCCCGGCGCAGGGAAAAGCACCTTTCTTGACAAACTGATCTCCTCCATGATGGCTTCGGGTCTGACCGTAGGGGTCATTGCCGTCGATCCATCGAGCCCCTTCACAGGTGGTGCGGTCCTCGGCGACAGGCTGAGGATGCAGCAGCACAGTCTCGATCCGGGAGTTTTCATTCGCAGCATGGGTACAAGGGGGTCCCTGGGGGGGCTCAGCCGTGGAACCTATGAAGCGGCCCTCATCCTTGACGCCTGCGGCAAGGACATAGTCCTTATCGAGACAGTGGGTGTAGGTCAATCGGAGATAGACGTCGTCAAGATCGCCGACACCGTAGCGCTGCTCCTCGTCCCAGGCATGGGCGACGACATTCAGATCATGAAGGCGGGCATAATGGAGATCGCCGATGTCTTCATTGTGAACAAGGCAGACAGGGACGGTTCGGAGAGAGTGGTACGGGAGGTCAATATCATGCTTGACCTCCAGACGGGAAAAGACTGGAGGCCTCCGGTGATCCCTACTGTCGCCGAGAGTGGGGAAGGGGTGGAACTTGCCGCCGGAGCGCTCTCGGAACACCGGGAATTCCTGGCCTCTTCCGACGAGGGCAGGCGCAGAAAGCACAGGCGCCTGCGCCTGGAAGTGGAGGAGATACTGAAAAGGGAGATAGCCAAGATAGCCGAGGAGGCATGGGATAGCCGCATCGGTGGTGATGTCCTAGAAGATCTTGCTTCGCGCAGAAAGGACCCCTACACCGTGGCCGACGACCTCCTGTCGGAGTTCATCTCCCGCTAACGGTCCATCAAGGCGGCAGTCGGGCAAGTGATATCATCGTAAACGAAGCGATCAAAAGACAGGAGGCTTGGGGATGCGTATCGCACTTGGCTCGGATCACGCAGGTTTCCAACTCAGGAATTGCATAAGGGAATTCCTTCAGGACTCATCATACTTAACAGGGGATTTCGGTGCCGAAGGATCGGACAAACCCTGCGACTACCCCGATGCGGCCTTTGAGGTAGGGGTCAGGGTGGCCAGAAGCGAGTACGACCTCGGGATCCTCGTCTGCGGTACCGGTATCGGTATGTCAATTGCGGCCAACAAGATCCCGGGTATCCGTGCCGCCCTCGCCTACGACGAAGAGACGGGAAGGCTGGCCCGTGAACACAACAATGCGAACATCCTTGCCCTTGGGGGGAGAAAGACGGACTGTGAAACAGCTATCAGGATAGTGAAGGCCTGGCTCTCGGCAGATTTCGAGGCCTCCCGGCACCTCCTCCGTATCGACAAGATCAAGTCCTTTGAAGAAGGAGCAGCGATGATCAGGGATCGCCTGAACAGCCCTCCCAGGCTTGTAACCTTCGATCACCCCCTTATCCAGCACAAGATAGGGATCATCAGGGACAGGAACACGTCGGTGAAAGCCTTCCGTGAACTGGTCCAGGAGATCGCAGGCCTAATGGTCTATGAGACAACCAGGAACCTGCAGCTGGAGCCCGTTACCGTAGAGACCCCGATAACGACCACTACGGCCTACTCCCTCTCCGGAAAGAAGATCGCTATTGTTCCAATACTGAGGGCGGGACTGGGCATGGTCGACGGAATACTGCAGCTCATTCCCAATGCCAAGGTAGGCCACATCGGACTCTACCGGGACCCCGAGACTCTGGAGCCGGTGGAGTACTACTGCAAACTCCCCGGAGACATTGGCGAAAGGGACATCATAATAGTTGATCCCATGCTGGCTACCGGAGGTTCTGCCGTGGCGGCCATCGACCTGGTCAAAAAAAGGGGCGGGAAGAAGGTATCCCTTCTCAGCCTGATCGCTGCACCGGAGGGTGTCGCCAGGGTCCACGAAAGACACCCCGACGTGGACATCTTTACGGCGGCCCTGGACAGCCACCTCAACGATCATGGCTACATCGTGCCCGGGTTGGGTGATGCAGGCGACCGGCTTTTCGGGACCAGGTAGCAGGCCCAACTGTTTAGGGGGTGATCGGGGTTGCTGGAAAGAACGGCCCTTTTTTTGGTCTTCCTGGTCTGGTCCCTGGTAGTGACGCCTCTATCCATCTACCTGTCACGGCAGTACAGGATCATCGATGAACCGGGAGGAAGAAAGAAGCACTCCATGGCGACCCCAAGGGGAGCCGGGGTTGTCATCTGGGTAGGTTATCTGCTTTACGCTGTCCTCTTTCCCGATCCTGGTGATGGTGTCAGGATCATTGCCACTGGAGCTACAGCGGTCTTCCTGTTCGGCTACATGGATGACATGCACCCCCTTCCAGCATTGTGGAAACTGGCGGTCCACCTTACGGTCGCTCTGGTCATTGCCTGGGCCGTTCCTGCCTCTCCGGTCGTAAAGGCGGCCGTCGTGCTCTGGGTTGCCGGAACGACCAGCGCCTACAACCTTGTGGACGGTATCAACGGACTTTCACTGACCATATTTTCCCTTACGGCCCTGATGGGCCTCATCCTTACGGGTGAGCAGTGGTGGGCTGTGGCATTGGGTCTCTCTCTCGGAGTGCTCCCCTGGAACTATCCTTTTGCGAAAACCTTCCTGGGGGACGGTGGCAGCACTTTGCTGGGTTTCCTCTGCGTCTCCCAGTTCACCAGGGAACTCCCGTTCCTTCTTGAAGGAGAGGGTATCATGGTATGGCTTGCGGCCATGCTCCTTATCGGAGGAGTACCAGTTATCGACACTCTTTTCTCCTTTGCCAGAAGGGTGATAAAGGGATCTTCCCCCTTCCGCCGTCTGTTGCGTGATCGGCACCAGACCTGAGGCGATCAAGATGGCCCCGGTCATACTGAAGCTCAGGGAGAGCGCCTCTCTTGCGCCCTTTGTCCTGGCCACGGGGCAGCATACCGGGATGATGAGGCAGCCCCTCGACTTTTTTGGAATCGAGCCCGATGTGGACCTGGCTCTTATGAAAGAGAGCCAGAGCCTCGACTACATCACATCAAAGGTGCTGGAGGGAGTCGGAAAGGTTCTCGATGAACTGCGGCCCTTTTTTGTCCTGGTCCACGGCGACACCACCACTACCATGGCTTCCTCCCTGGCGGCTTTCTACAGACGATCAAGGCTCGGTCATGTCGAGGCTGGTCTAAGGAGCGGAGATCTCTTCCTGCCCTTCCCCGAGGAGCTGAACAGGATGATCTCCGACCGGGTAGCGGGCTGGTGGTTCCCGCCCACGGAAGGTGCAGAAAAGAACCTGATAAAAGAAGGTTGTGACCCCTCAAGGGTCATCAGGACAGGCAACACTGTCATAGATGCCCTGGTCCTGGCTACCTCGAAGGTGACAACCCCCTGCTGTGGTGATCTCTCGTCAATTCCGGCAAAGGCGCCGGTCATGCTTCTGACAGCTCACAGAAGGGAGTCCTGGGGTGAGCCGCTCAGGAGGATCTGTACCGCCGTCAGGAGTATCATGAAAGAGAACCCCGACCTATGGGCGATAGTCCCGATGCATCGGAACCCGGAGGTCAGGAAGGTTTTTCATGACATCCTTTCCGATGAGTCAAGGGTTGTCCTCTGCGACCCTCTGGATTACCCCGATTTTATCTGGGCAATGAAGAGGAGCGATCTTATCCTTACCGACAGCGGAGGAGTCCAGGAGGAGACCACCATCCTGAAAGTTCCCACCCTGGTCATGAGAGAGCTGACCGAAAGGCCCGAGGCTGTGGATTACGGGACCTCTCTTCTCGTCGGGACCGACCCTGAGAGGATCCTGACAGCGGCAAGGAGGGCACTGGAATATGGTCTGGAAGGCCTATCCGGAGGACAGCCAGGGAAGAACCCCCCCTTCGGATCGGGGGAGGCGTCTGACAGGATCGTAAAGACCATCGAGAGCCTGTTCCTGAAAGAGATGAGATAATGGAAAGAACCGACCGTCAGGCTGATAGAATTTTCCTTGTGGGGTGATCATTTGAACTACAAGATGTTGATCCACGGGGGCAAACCCCTTGAAGGGTCCGTAATTGTCCAGGGAGCCAAGAACGCGGCCCTCCCGGTGATCGCGTCATCCCTGCTCCTGAGGGATAGAACGCTGCGTCTGAAGAGGGTCCCCAAACTTCAGGATGTCTTCACTATGGCCGATCTTCTGAGGCACCTGGGTGCGAGCATCAATTTCAAGGATAACGAGATGAGCATTTTTGTCCCCGATGAGCTTAACTGGGAGACCCCGAAATCGCTGGTAAGGAAGATGCGCGCATCTTCCCTGGTGTTGGGCCCGCTACTGGCCAGGACCGGAAGGGCGATCCTTCCCCTTCCCGGAGGGTGTGCCATAGGAAGCAGGCCCATCGATCTTCACCTAAAGGGTCTTGTAAAGCTCGGGGCGAACATCAACCTCGTACACGGTGCGGTCCATGCCAGTGCCGACGGTTTGAAAGGAGCAAAGATCTACCTGGACTTCCCCTCCGTCGGAGCCACGGAGAACCTTCTCATGGCCGCGGTCTTTGCGGAAGGGGAGACCGTCATCGAAAATGCCGCCCGTGAGCCTGAGATAAGGAACCTGATAGAAACGCTGAACCTTATGGGTTGCTCCATAGAAGGAGCCGGGACAGGCACTCTTCACGTAAGAGGCACCGGTGATCTTGAAGGGGCCGAGATAGAGATAATACCCGACAGGATCGAGGCCAGCACCTACCTTATCGCCGGGGCGGCCACAAGGGGTGACGTAACCGTCACCCGTGTCATCCCGGAACACCTCGATGCCATTACGGCGAAGCTCGAGGAAGCGGGAGTCGGGATCGAGACGGGGGAGGATAGCGTCAGGGCTTTCAACAGGGCCCCCATGAAGAGTGTCTCCCTGAAGACTCTTCCATACCCGGGTTTCCCTACCGACGTCCAGCCCCAGTTCACAGCCTTCATGGCCACCACCGAGGGTACCGGCATCATCCAGGAGAGTGTCTTTGAATCCCGTTTCCTCCACGTGAGCGAACTCAAGAGGATGGGTGCCAATATTGAACTCCAGGGAAACACGGCAGTTGTCACCGGGGTCCCCGGCCTGAACGGAGCCGACGTGAGGGCCACGGACCTGAGGGCAGGTGCTGCCCTTGTGATAGCCGGGCTATCCTCTTCGGATGAGACCTCCCTCTTCGGCCTTGGTCATATCTGGCGTGGTTATGAGGCTATGGACGAGAAGATCAGGTCCCTTGGGGGCCAGGTAAAGATCGTCGTATCCGAGGAGAACGGGGACCACAAGTGGTGATCAAATAATAGAGACGGGGAATGAGAATTGGCGTGGCTAAGAAGCATTATCAGGAACGATCTGGCAGGTGTGGACAAATACCGTTACGGGAAACCCGTGAGTGAGCTTCAGAGAGAGCTGGGGTTAGAGAGGGTGGTTCGCCTGAGCTCCAACGAGAACCCCTGGCCCCTTCCGGGATCGGTCATAAATGCGATCCAGACCAGCCTGGAGAACGTAAACCGTTATCCCGACCCTCAATCCCAAAGACTCAGGAAGCTTCTTGCCCAAAAGTGGGGAGTTTCGACGAGGGAGGTCATAATCGGGGCCGGAACCGAGGGGATCCTGCACTCCCTCTTCCATTCGATAATAGAGTTCGGCGATGAGATCGTCTGTCCTGTGCCGTCCTATCCCCTCTACAGGATAGCGGCCATCGCTTCAGGAGCACGGTTCATCGAGGTACCTGCCTGCGAAGGCGGGACCTGGGAGATTGGGGATATAATCAGGGCCTGTACGGAAAGGACCAAGGCAGTGATTCTGTCAAACCCATGCAACCCCCTCGGAACGATAATGGAGAGGGATAGGATGCTCAACCTGGCTCATGAGCTGGACTCCAGGCAGGTCCTGCTTGTCGTGGACGAAGCCTATGCCGAGTACGTGGAGGATCCTGGATACCTCTCAGGGATAGACCTGTTCAGGGATATCGGAAGGATAGTAATTACCCGGACCTTCTCCAAGATCTACGGGCTTGCATCTCTGCGTGTAGGGTATGCGATCGCGCCGAAGACCGTAGTCGAAGCCTACGACAAGCTTCACCCTGTATTCGAGGTGAGCAGGGTGGGGCAGTATGCAGCCCATGCCGCCCTGCTTGAGACCGATTTCATCAGGAATATCAGGCTGAAGACCGTTTCGGAGAGGACCAGGCTTGTAAGGTCCCTTTCGGAGACAGGGATCCCAACAGAACCCACCCGGACGAACTTCATTCTCCTGAGACATCGGCAGAGCGACGAGATCTATGAACGTCTCCTTCACGAAGGGGTGATAGTCAGAAAGGCCAGCGACCTCGGTCTGAAGGGGTACCTAAGGGTCACCGTCGGATTGCCTGAGGAGAACGAATTCTTCGTCTCATCACTGAAAAAGGTGCTGGTGCAGCTTGGCTGAAAAGAAGCAGAGCCCCCTTCTCGATGATGTCAGGGTCTTTGCCTTTGTCGGGTCCGCCGGGACAGGCAAGAGCCAGAGAGCACAGCTGGTGGCACTTGAACTTGGCGTGGATTTCATTATCGACGACGGGCTTCTCATCAGGAAGGGACAAATCGTCAGGGGGAAGAGCGCAAAGACCGAAAAGAATCAGGTCAGGGCAATAAGGAGAGCCCTTTTCGAGTATCCCGACCATCGAAGGGCCGTTGTGGAGTACCTCTCCTTGTCGCAGCCCTGTTCGGTGATGATTATCGCCACCTCATCGGGAATGGTGTCCCGCATCCTGGCCAACCTGGGCCTTCCGGAGCCCGAGAAGATCATCCGCATAGAGGAAGTCTCCTCGCCAGAGGAGATATCCCGGGCAAAGAAGGAGAGGTCCTTCAAAGGTCAGCACGTCATACCTGTCTCCCACATCCAGGTCAGGAAACACTTTGCCGGGAAACTGGTCGGGAGACTGAAGGTCCTTTTCGATAACTCCGACAGCATGGAGGGAGAGAAGACCATCGTCCGACCCCCCTTCAAGTTCTTCGGAGAGGTCAGCATCGATCCTGAGGCTATAAGCCAGATGGCACGTTTCATCGCCGAGAGGACCTCCCAGGTATCCTCGGTAGTTTCGGTCCAGACCAGACCCGCCAACGAAGGGATAGCGATACATATGGAACTGGGATACAGGCCAGGACAGAGATCGATGGTCCTTCTCGGTGACAGCCTGCGCGAGAGGATCTCCAAGGCCGTGGCGGGGATCACCGGACTGGACGTTCTTCGTGTCGACATATCTTTTGTGGGGGTTGAGATCTAATGACTTCGGAGAGAGATATCCCCCTCGATAGAAGGGATGAAGCTTGGGGGAGACTTGTTCTTGCGGCGCAAAAATGCGAGAAGTGTCCCCTTGCCCCGGGACGAAAGAACGTGGTCTTCGGCGACGGGGACCGGTCCACGCGCCTTCTATTCATAGGCGAGGCGCCCGGTGCAGAGGAGGACGAACAGGGTATTCCCTTCGTTGGGAAGGCCGGTCAGCTCCTGACAAGGATCCTCGAGGCTGCGGGTATCGACAGGAAGGGTATCTACATCACTAACGTAGTAAAATGCAGACCCCCGGGGAACCGGGTCCCCTCTATAGAGGAGATGCACGCCTGCGAGGACATCCTCAAGGGCCAGGTCGCGCTGATAAATCCTTCGATCATCGTCTGTCTCGGGGCCACCCCGACGAAGTGGATCCTCAAGACGGGGCCGGGAGAAAGCATATCAAAGATCAGAGGGAAGTGGTTCGACTGGAAGGGCATCAGGGTAATGCCCATGTTCCATCCCAGTTTTCTCCTGCGGAACCAGTCGAAGAAGAAGGGGAGCCCAAGAGAACTTACATGGATAGATATCCAGGAGGTCAGGGACCGTTGGCTGGAATGCAGATAGAGGTCGGGAAGAAGGTGCCGTCCCACGTGGCGGTGATAATGGATGGGAACGGACGGTGGGCCCTTCAAAGGGGCCTCCCCCGACTGGCAGGACATCGTGAGGGCGCCAAAGCCGTGGAGAGAGTGATACGGGCTGCGGCAGCCTCGGGTCTAAAATACCTTTCCCTTTTCACCTTCTCCACGGAGAACTGGAGGCGACCGAAGGCCGAGGTAGAAGGTCTCATGTCGCTGCTTGGCTCCTATCTCAGGTCCAAAAAGGAAGAACTCGTTAAGAACAGGATAAGGATGGTCTTCTCGGGGAGGATCGAACAGCTCCCCCAAGGCCTCAGGCAGGAGATCCACCTTTTCGAAAGAGCCACTGACCCGGGAGACCTGCTGACCGTGGTGGTCTGCCTGAACTACGGCGGCAGGCAGGAGATCGTCGACGCCGTGAACGGCCTGCTCAAGAGGGGTTTCAAGGGGGAGATCACAGAAGAACTTATATCCGCCAACCTTTACAGGCCCGAGATCCCCGATCCCGATCTGGTAATAAGGACCAGCGGGGAGTTGAGGATGAGCAATTTTCTGCTATGGGGATCGGCCTACGCCGAGTTGTATTTTACGGACACCCTCTGGCCTGATTTCGGCGGTGAGGACCTCCAGAAAGCCCTCGATCAATACTCCGGCAGGGAGAGAAGATATGGAGCAGTCTAGATCCTCAGCCAGGGACCTGGCCATACGTTCCGCAACCGGCCTCGTCCTGGGGCTGGCCATCCTGGGAGGTATCTATCTAGGGAACCCCTACTGGTTCGCCCTCTGTCTGGTTATCTGCATGGTCTCCCTGGGTGAGTTCTATAGGATGATAAGCCGGAAGGGACATGTATCGAGGGTCGTCGGCTTCGGGGCCGGTGTCTCCTCCCTCTTTGCGGCGGTTTACTCCAATGATCCTGCAGTAATGCTTCCTCTTATGGCTGCAGCCCCGATCCTGGTCCTCTTTGTCGAGGTGGCGAGGAAGCACATTCTTGGCGAGAGCCATGGCATAACCAGCTCCGGGGGTACCGCAGCCGGGATCCTCTATATTGTTCTTCCCTGGTCCTTTATGGTGGTGCTCCGGGATCACATGTGGGGGAGCTACCTTCTGGTAGCCCTCTTTGCATGTACCTGGTCGTGCGATGTTTTCGCCTACCTCGTGGGCTCAAGGTGGGGTAACACGCTACTTTGCCCGGCCGTAAGCCCCAGGAAGACCGTTGAGGGTTTCCTGGGCGGTCTGGCGGGAAGCCTTCTATGCGGAGGAGCACTGGCTTACTACTGGGGTATGTCTCCTCTTCCGATCATAATTATTGCCCTCTTTTGCGGCACTTTCGGCCAGGTAGGGGACCTGGCCGAATCCCTTCTCAAGAGGGAGGCAGATATCAAGGATTCAGGTGACATCATCCCCGGTCACGGGGGGATGCTTGACAGGTTCGACAGCATCCTCGTCAACTCCGTTCTGGTCTTTATCGTCTTCGGAGTGCTCTGGTAGTCATGAAGACCAGGAACATCGCGCTTATTGGTGCTACCGGAAGCGTCGGAGGATCTGTTCTCGATGTCTGCTCCATGTTCCCGAACACTTTCCGGGTCTGGGCCCTTGCCGCGAAAAGAAATGTCGATGATCTGCTGGCCCTGGGCAAGAGATTTGGAAGCGATCTTCTTGTACTTACCGACTCCGATCCATCGGAGAGGCTTCGCAGGGCATCGGGAAAGGAGTTTTCCTGCCTGGGAGGTAAAGAAGCGCTTCTGGCCATGATCGAAGATCCGCGCTGTGAGGAGGTGGTTTTTGCCTCCTCCGGAACAGACGCTCTTCCGGCTCTTGTTCTGGCCCTCCAGAAGGGCAAGAGGGTCTACCTGGCCAACAAGGAGATCATCGTAGCAGCGGGGGAGTGGATCATGCCTCTGGCCCGGGATCGGATCATCCCCCTGGACAGCGAGCATAACGCGATATGGCAATGCCTCAGGGGGGAGGAACCTTCGGCGGTAAGAAAGATCCTTCTTACCGCGTCGGGGGGACCATTCCTCCATACCCCGGAAGAAGAACTCAGAGAGGTTACTTTCGAGATGGCGGGCAGACATCCTGTCTGGCCGATGGGGAAGAAGATTTCGATCGACAGCGCCACCCTTATGAACAAGGGCATAGAGATGATCGAGGCCCACCACCTTTTCGGACAGCCTGTCGGGAAGATCGGGGCCGTGATCCACCCCCAGGCCCTTGTCCACGGCATGGTGGAATTCATTGACGGTTCTGTCAAGATGCTCTACTCCAGGGCGGACATGAGACTCGCCGTCCTGGCGGCTCTCGGAGTGGGAGGCCGCCTGGAGAACATCGAACTGGACCTCTTGCCTCCGGAACTGCCGGGTATTTCTCTTGAGTTCATCGAACCCGATGAAAAGAGGTTCCCCTGCCTTGCCCTGGCAAGACAGGCATGCCTGCTTGGAGGTGCTTACCCCCCGCTCCTTGTGGGGGCCGACGAGGGTGCGGTGGAAATGTTCATGGAAGGCCGTATCTCCTTTACAGACATAGCCTCGAAGATAGAAAGTGTGTTATCCTCCTATTCCGGAAGCGAACCCCGATCCTGGGAAGATGCACTGGATCTGGTAGTATGGGGCAGGGAAAGGGTTCTCCATGGGTAGGCGCCGGGTCTTTCAGGACCTCGGACTGAAAGGGATGAAGAGATGGGTCTGAGCTTGCTGGCTTTCCTTCTGGTTATAGCGATCTGCGTGGTCTCCCACGAATTGGGGCACCTTCTGGCCGCCAGGACGTCTGGCGTCCAGGTCCACGAATTCGCCTTCGGAATGGGACCGGTCCTCTTCAGCAGCAAGAAAGAGGGTATGGTGTGGTCCATACGGACTGTACCGATAGGCGGTTTCGTCCGTCTGGCCGGGATGGGAGAGGAGCAGGGGGAGGAGGAGGTCCTTCCCGGCAGGTCCTTTCTGGAGAGATCTCCCTGGGCACGCCTGATGATCCTGGCTGGAGGATCGGTCTCCAATATAGTACTGGCGATCCTCTTCACGGCGATCCTCCTTTGGGGGCATGGAGTTCTGGACCTGGGCAGCACCCGTATCGGTGAGGTCATGGAGGGATACCCTGCCGAGAAGATCGGACTTCTTCCGGGGGATACCATTAAAGAGATATCTGGTAGTCGCATAGAGGATTGGGGCATGCTTTCATCGACCATAAGGGAGATAGCCGCTGAAGGACCCATCATGCTGACTTTCGAACGGAACGGAGTGGTCCATGTTCTAGAGGTCAACATACCCCTTGACCCCGGACACAAGGTCCCCCTTCTCGGCATAAGGCCTTCCATGACTAAGTACCCCTTTCCCAGAGCCGTAGCGGGGTCCCTGGGTTACATATGGGATTTCAGCATAGTGATAGTGAAAGGGATCTGGACCTGGGCGATGGGCCGCGGGCAGGTAGATATCACCGGGCCCGTAGGGATAGCATCAATGGCAGGGGAGGCTGCAAGGGACGGGTTCTGGACCTTTCTTGCCTTTCTCTCGATGATCAATCTACACCTGGGTATCCTTAACCTGCTTCCCTTTCCGGCCCTTGACGGAGGGAGGATCCTGCTTGTCATGGGCGAGATAGTTACGGGGAAGAAACTCCCGCCCAGGCTGGAGAACCTGGTTCACATGGCAGGTTTCATCCTACTGATCCTTCTACTGATCTTCGTCACATGGAAGGATCTAGCAAGGCTCCTTCTGCCAGGCAGGTAGACCCGACACGGAGGCAGTGATACAGATGCAGACCAGAAATGTAAAGGTGGGACAGCTAGGTATCGGCAACGGTTTCCCTGTCAGGGTTGAAAGCATGCTCAGGACCCCTCTCCATGATCTGCATGGGTGTCTTGAAGAGGTTCGCTCACTGGCTGTCGAAGGTTGCGAACTGGTCAGGATTGCCTTCCCGGAAATGGTGCTCTCCGGAAACCTTTCGAAGCTGGTCGAGGGATCACCGATAGAGATCATGGCTGATATCCATTTCGACCATCGTCTGGCCATAGAGGCGATCAGATCCGGTTGCCGATCCATTAGGATCAACCCTGGCAACATGGGAGGACCCCGAAGGATCAGGGAGTTGAGCTCAGCCGTTAATGATTCGGGAGTAGTGGTCCGGATAGGGGCCAACTCCGGATCCCTTTCCAGGACCCAACTGGAACGGGCCAAAGGTGATGCAGGAAGGGCGCTCTTCGATGCCGTTCAGGAACAGGAAGAGATCCTTCATTGCTGCGGGGTTGAGGACATTATCGTCTCTGCCAAATCTTCATCCCTTGATGAGACCTTGAGGGCTAATTCACTTATCGCCTCCGGCTCCTGTCACCCGATCCACATCGGATTGACCGAGGCGGGACCCGGCCAGAGAGGGATCATCAAGAGCTCTGTCGCGGTCGGTTCGCTGCTGGGGAGCGGGATAGGCGATACCGTGAGGATCAGTCTCACGGGCACCTCCCTGGAGGAGGTGGTAGTGGCCAAGAGGATCCTTCAGTCCCTCGGAATAAGGCGTTTCGAAGCGGAGCTGGTGTCATGCCCGGCCTGCGGCCGGAGAAGAGCGGACGTGGATTCCCTGGTCAGGATCATCGAGCCGCTGTTGAAAAATCTCAGGAAGGACCTGAAGGTCGCGGTCATGGGTTGCGAGGTGAACGGCCCAGGAGAGGCCACAGATTCCGATATCGGAATTGCCGGCACACCTTCAGGGATAGTCCTTTTCCTGGGCGGCAAGCCCATAGGGTACTGCAGCCTCGAGGAGCTCCCATCGCAGTTCATGAAGGTCTGCAGGGAGACCGGTCTTTGTCTGGGATCCCACGATTGACACCCCCCCTTCTGAAGATATAATGATATGCGCTTTTTCGGGAATGACCACCTGATAGGAGGTTTGCCTTGACATGTTGCCCGTGCCCGAAATTTTCACGCTGGTAGTAGGCCGCGGAGAGGGGAAGAAGAAGCTTACTGCTTTTGATTCTGCTCTTCTTGACGCGGGAGTAGGTAATATGAACCTTCTTCGCGTAAGCAGCGTTCTCCCTCCTCGCTGCGATTTCAGACCGGCTCTGAAGATGCCCTTCGGGTCTCTACTTCCCATCGCCTACGGTTCGATCACCAGCGATGTTCCCGGGGAGACCATCTCTGCATCGATCGGTGTAGGCATACCGGAGGACCCCGCATCGTTCGGTATGATATTCGAGTTCTCAGGGTTCTGCACCGGATCCGAGGCCGCCATCAAAGTAGAGGAGATGGTCAGGGAAGCCTTTGAAATGCGTTCTCTGGGCCTCAAGGAGGTCAAGGTCAAGGCGATCGATCATGTCGTAAAGGAATGCGGGACGGTATTCGCAGGCTGTCCCCTCTTCTTCCCTTTCTAGAGCGGAAAGGTCTGACAGGGATGGAAAGAAGAAACCCAGACATATGGTTCACCGAATATCAGACAAAACATCTCAGGCTCGGGCTGAGCATTAAGAGCGTCCTTGCCAATATCCAGACCTCTTACCAGCACCTTCTCGTGGTCGATACCGATCAGTATGGTAGGCTGATGGCTCTCGACGGCGCGATCCAGCTCACCGAAAGGGATGAGTTCACTTATCACGAGATGCTCACCCATGTGGCCCTGACGTCCCACCCGGCCCCCCGACGCATACTGATCGTGGGCGGCGGTGACGGAGGGACTGCGAGGGAAGCGGTAAAGCATGAAACAGTCGAGGAAGTGGTCCTGGTAGACATCGACCAGGAGGTCATAAACGCATCGAGACGGTTCTTCCCCTCCCTCAGCTCAGGACTGGAGGACCCGAAGGTCAACGTACTCGCCATGGACGCCCTGGAATATATCAGGGGAAGGAGCGGTGAGTTTGACGTGGTCATCGTTGACAGCACCGATCCGGTCGATTTTGCCGAGGGCCTTTTCAGGGAACCCTTTTACAGGGACGTTTTCAGGGCTCTTAACGAAGGCGGATCACTGGTAGCCCAGACAGAATCTCCCTTCTCTGACCCTGACATACTTACAGGTGCCGTCTCTGAAATGGAGAAGGTCTTCCCCATCGTCAAAGTCTTCTGGGGCGCCATGCCTACCTATCCGACAGGTATGTGGACCTACACGATAGGCTCCAAGGTCCATGATCCCGAGAAACCCATGGGGCAGACCCCGCCGGGGACAAGGTATTATTCTGAAGAGATCCACAGGGCGGCCTTCGTTCTTCCGCCCTTCGTGGAAGAGATCCTGCAGGGACGTGACCGGTAGAGTTGGAAAGG
Organism: Synergistales bacterium 58_81; assembly: GCA_001509095.1. Lineage (GTDB taxonomy): Bacteria > Synergistota > Synergistia > Synergistales > Thermovirgaceae > 58-81. Next base: position 27,895 of record LGGV01000001.1, read on the forward strand.
TTCATATGCGGACGTAGGTCCCTAAAAGATGTTTCCTGGGTCCTTCAGGGCATACCCCTGGATATGACCGTGTCACGGCTTCACGGAACATCCCTTGGCCCTTCCACGGTCAGGAAGGAATCCAGGGGTCTTGAGTCCTTCAGTTTCAACCTCATGAAAGATCTTGAAAGCTCTCCTTTTGCGGACATCGGCGATCTTGGAATGGTACCGGGGGACCTCGAGAGGTCCCTTGAGACTGTCAGGTACGTTTCGGTCGGTCTCTTCCGGAGAGGCTTCAGGGTGGCCTCCCTTGGGGGGGAGCACCTGGTCACTCTCCCGATCATGAAAGCTGCATCTGAGATCTATCCCGACATCGCGGTTGTTCATCTTGACGCCCATGCAGACCTGAGGGACCAGTACCACGGCATGAGAGAGAACCATGCCACGGTCATGCGCCGCGTAGCTGAGGAGTGCCTTGAATGCCCGTCCCTTCTGTATCAGTTCGGGATCAGGTCCGGGACGGCCGAGGAATATCGTTGGGGTGTGAAGAATACCTCCTTTTATCCCCTCGAACTGGCTGCCCCCCTTCTGAAGGTCATCCCCGAGCTGCAGCAGAGACCTGTCTATCTTTCGCTGGACATAGACATCATTGACCCAGGGGAGGCTCCCGGAACCGGGACACCCGAACCATGCGGCCTTTCCGCCCGGGAACTCCTTGATGCTCTCTATCTAATGAAGGACCTGGATGTCGTCGGTTTCGACATCGTAGAGGTAAGCCCTCCCAACGATGTGAACGGCATCACGTCCACCCTGGCCGCCAAGCTGGCCAGAGAGTGCCTGATCATGTGGGGGGGTGGGAACCGTTGAAACAGAACGGCGCTCTTGGAAGACATATCCTTGTCGAAGCTTATGATTGTGATCCCTCAGCTCTGGACGATATCCTGGGGTTGGAACGGTCCATGAAGGAGGCAGCCGAAGCCGCCGGCGCAACAGTGGTGGAATCGGCCTTCCGCAAATTCGAACCTCACGGAGTAAGCGGCGTACTGGTCATATCCGAATCCCACCTTACGATCCATACCTGGCCGGAGTTCGGCTACGCCGCCATCGACCTGTTCACCTGCGGATGCAATGCCGACCCCTGGAAGGCCTTTGAACGCCTCTCCTCATATCTCGGCTCCTCCCGCACGACATCCATAGAGATCCTGCGGGGCCACATATCCGGACCGGACGCCTAGGGTAAGGAAACCTTTTAGTTTTTTGCCGCCAATGGATTATACTTCTCACTGGGGCAAATAATCCGAAACAGGAGGTAATTCTGGTGGCCAGCGAGGACAGATCTTTCAGCATATCATCGGAAGTCGGGAAACTGAAAAGGGTCATGCTTCACAGGCCAGGAAAGGAACTGGAACGCCTTACCATAGACAACAAGGATGAACTCCTCTTCGACGATATACCCTGGGTGGAAGAGGCCCAGAAGGAGCACGACGCCTTCGCGGAGCTGCTCAGGGACAACGGGGTGGAGGTGGTCTACTTCAGGAATTGTCTCTCCCATGTTCTCAGGGAAGAAAGCGTAAGGGATCCCCTCCTTGACGAGGTCCTCGCCCTTGAGGCGATCGATATACCTCTTGTCTCTGCCCTGAAGGCGGTGATGATGGAGGTTAGCCCCAGCGACCTGGCGGAGATGCTGATCGCCGGGCTTACCAAAATGGAAGCCATGGAGATCCTCCCGCCCTGCAGTAGCCTGGTGCTGAGGGCAATGGGGGACCGCGATTTTCTCATACGTCCCCTTCCCAACCTCTATTTCCAGAGAGACCCCTTCACCTTCATAAAGAACGGGGTAATATTGAGCGTCATGACCTTTGAGGCACGCCGGAAGGAACCTCTCTACGCCCGTTACATCTTCAAGAACCACCCCTATTTCAAGGGTATCGAGTTCCTCTTCGGGGATCACCCCCGGGATACCTATCCCTACAACATAGAGGGCGGGGACATTCTGATACTCTCCGATTCGGTGGCGGCCATCGGCATCAGCCAGAGGACCGCAGCTGGGACCATCCAGATAGTCGGCAAGCGGATAGCCGAAAGGGCTGGCGTCAAGACCGTACTGGCCGTCGATATCCCCAAGACCCGTGCGGCGATGCATCTTGACACGGTCTTCACCATGGTGGACCATGACGCCTTCACGATCTACCCGGAAGTGAGGGACTTCATCCGGATCTGGCAGCTCGAGTACTCTTCTGAGGGGGAGATAACCTCCGTTATAGAGCATCAGAACCTGGGGGAGTGCCTTCGGAAAGTCCTTGGACTTGATACGATCCGCTTCATCGAGACAGGAGGGGGTGACCCGGTCGCAGCCGCCAGGGACCAGTGGAACGACGGAACGAACACCCTGGCTATCGCTCCAGGGGTAGTGGTAACTTACAGGAGGAACGTTGTATCCAACAGGGTCCTCCAGGAGAACGGGATCAAGGTCTTCGAGATCAAGGGAGCGGAGCTTGGGAGAGGCCGTGGCGGCCCCCGGTGCATGAGCATGCCCATGATGCGCGATTGAAGGCAACAGGAATCCGGTCATACATACAAGATCACTATCAACAGGAGGAGTAGAGAATGCCCATCAACCTCAAAGGAAGAAGTTTTCTGACCCTGAAGGATTTCACCACCGAAGAGATCCAGTACCTGCTCGACCTTTCTGCCTCTCTCAAGGAGAAGAAACGGGCCGGGGTCAGGGGGAGTGCCCTGGCCGGCAAAAGCATAGCCCTTATCTTCGAAAAGCCATCCACCAGGACACGCTGCGCTTTCACAGTGGCCTGCATAGACGAGGGAGGGCACCCCGAGTACCTCGGCAAGAATGATATCCAGTTGGGTCACAAGGAGTCCGTCAAGGACACCGCAAGGGTCCTTGGAAGGATGTTCGACGGGATCCAGTTCCGGGGGTTCAAACAGTCCGTAGTGGAGGAGCTTGCTCTTTACTCAGGCGTGCCCGTCTGGAACGGCCTCACCGATATGTATCACCCGACCCAGATCCTGGCCGATTTCCTGACGCTCCAGGAGAACTTCGGCAAGCTCAGGGGGCTCAGACTGGTCTATGTCGGCGATGGAAGGAACAACATGGCCAACTCGCTGATGATCGGTTCGGCAAAGACTGGGGTCCACTTCAGGATAGCCGCCCCGGGCGGTCTCTTCCCTGAAAAGGCTCTGGTGGAGGAGTGCCTGGCCATTGCCACCGGAACAGGATCCACCATCGAGTTCTTCGAAGATCCTCAAAAAGCAGTCAGCGGTGCCGACGCCATCTACACCGATGTCTGGGCATCGATGGGAGAAGAGGACAAACTTGCAGAGAGGATAGCCCTCCTGAAGCCCTTCCAGGTTAACGCAGAGCTGATGAAGGCCACGGGAAATCCCGAATGCATATTCCTTCACTGTCTGCCGGCAGTGAAGGGCAACGAAGTAACGGAGGAGGTCTTTGAATCCAGGAACTCCAAAGTGTTCGATGAATCAGAGAACAGGCTACACACCATAAAGGCAGTCATGGTATCAACAGCCGGCAACCTTTGATCGGCCATTGCTTCGGGTCTCGCTCTTCCAGGGTGGGACCCGGAGTTTCCGAAGGAAGTGAGGAATATGGCAGGAAAGACCACCTACAGATGCGCCTCTTGCGGAAGAGTGTTCGACCTGTCCGAAGAGGAGCGGGGACCGCGCTGCCCCGAGTGTCGCGGGAGGACGCTGATACTTGTCAGGGGAACAGCAAGGAAGAGGAAAGGTAAATGCGCACCGTCGGGCTGAGGCCTCTGACCGGTGACGGTCGTCACCGACAGCAGATCTGCCCCTCTAAGGTAGCTCCCGTTCAGGGAATGGAGGAGATGACCGGGTCTGAACTGGATACGTCCTTTAGCCCGCTCAACTTCCTGACGAACTCCCTGACCCTTGAAGCCTTGCCCTTGAAGACGACGCTCTCGAAACAGTGGTGGTAATCGGCGTGTATATGGGTGGAACAGATTATCAGGTCCCCGAAGTCGTGCTGAAGGTTGGTTATCTCGCTGACAGAATCGTGGGAATGGTGGTCATAGGTGAGCGTGACGGTCCCGAAGACTATCTTCTCTCCATCCTCCCAGTATGACTCGGAGATAAAACGCCTGATCAGCTGCCTCATTGCATCGGACCTGGTCCGATAGCCCCGGGCCTCGATCCAGGAATCGAACCTCTCCAGCAGGGGCGCCGGTAATGAGATACTGAACCTCGCCAGCTTGTCCAAAGCACTACCTCCCGACGGGATCAAGGGGGAATGGTCTTGAAAGAACTAACCGTTCATATTATCCAGTCTGATGTTCTGTGGGGCAACCCCTCGGGTAATATCCCAAGGATGGAGGAGCGGCTGAGGAGGATCCCCGATGGGCCATCACTTGTCATCCTCCCCGAACTTTGGACCTGTTCCTACGACAATGCAAGGATAAGGGAACACGCCAGGCAAAGCCCCGTCGCACTGGAAATGATGTCCAGCACCTGCAGGAGAAAGGGTTTTTCCCTTGTAGGGGGGAGCATCCCCTGGGTCGGCCCGGCGGGAGAGCTTTTCAACCGCTCATTTTTCATAGGGGATTCAGGAGAGGTGATCGGTCACTACGACAAGGCCCATCTTTTCCCTCTACTGGACGAGCCTCTATTCTTCCAGGCTGGCAAGACCCCCTTCCTTTTCGAGTTCATGGGCATTCCCTCGGCGATCGCCATCTGTTTCGACATCAGATTCCCCGAATTCATACGTTCCCTGGCACTCTCGGGAGCCGAACTTGTCCTTGTACCGGCCGAATGGCCTTCGACTAGGATCGATCACTGGGAGACCCTTCTCAGGGCAAGGGCGATCGAGAACCAGGTCTTCATTGTGGGATGCAACCGGTGCGGAGAGGGAGGAGGGCAGGTCTACGGCGGTAGATCGCTGGCCTTCGGCCCCGACGGCACCCGTATCGTACTCTGCCCCGGGGACAGGGAGATGGCGGCCATGGTGCCGATCAAGCCCTCGCTGGTGAGGAAGATCAGAAAAGAACAACCTTTCACGGTTGGAAGGAACCCCCTTCTCTATCACCCGGTCACTTCCTTTGACCGCAAGGCCTGAAGGTGTCTGTGCTAGAATAACTCCTGTGACAGCCTACTACTGGACATTACGGAGAGTGACCCTATGAATTATTACCGTGACCCTGCATCCCTCGTTGAAAAGATCTCCTCCTGGATCAGGGAAATGATAGGCTTATCGGGCATGTCCGGAGGGATCGTCGGACTGAGCGGAGGAGTCGATTCCGCTGTTGTGGCCGCTCTCCTGAAAAAGGTGTGCGGTGACAGAATGCTAGCCGTCATAATGCCCTGCCACAGCATGGAGGAGGATCACAGGGATGCCATGAAGGTCGTGGAAGCCTTTGATCTTCCCTGGGTCAAGGTGGATCTTGACGGAGCATACGACGCCCTCCTTGATTCACTCCCCGGCGAGGTCTCCTCCGGGAACGGGATCCATCTATCCAATATAAAGCCCAGACTCAGGATGACCACCCTTTACTGTTTAGGGCAGAAGATGGGTCTCCTCGTCTGTGGAACGGGCAACAAGGCAGAGTTGACCATGGGGTATTTCACCAAGCATGGTGATTCTGGTGTGGACATCCTCCCTCTCGGGGACCTTCTCAAGGGAGAGGTCAAGCTGATCGCCAGGGAGCTCGGGGTGCCTCCGGGGATAATCAAGAAACCTCCATCAGCAGGGCTCTGGGTCGGCCAGACCGACGAGGGCGAGATGGGGGTAAGCTATTCCGAGATCGACAGGTACATAGCTACCGGCAAGGCCTCGCCCCGAAGCATCGAGATCATAGAAAGGGCTCTCGTGCGCTCCGAGCACAAGAGGATAACTCCGCCGATCTGCCTGATCGGAGAGGAAAACCGGGAAAAGCAGGGGTGAATACCGCATGTCAGGACATTCCAAATGGGCGAACATAAAGCACAGGAAATCAGCACAGGATGCAAAGAGGGGCAAGACCTTCCAGAAATATATCAGGGCCGTGATGGTGGCCTCCAGGGAGGGAGGCTCCGACCCCTCCATGAACATCAGGCTCAAGTCCGCCATTGAACGCGCCAGGGCTGCGAACGTGCCCGTGGATACCATCGAAAAGGCGGTCAAGAAGGGCGCAGGGGACATGGAGGGTGTTACCTACGACGAGATCACCTACGAAGGGTACGGCTCAGGGGGAGTGGCGGTCTTGGTCGATGTGCTGACGGACAACAAGAACAGGACAGCTTCGGAGATGCGGCTGATCTTCAGCAGATCCGGCGGTTCCCTGGGGGAGTCCGGATGCGTATCATGGATCTTCCAGAGAAAGGGCGTTATCCGGCTATCCGGTAAGGACCTCGACGAGGAACAGCTCCTGATGGTCTGTCTGGAGGCAGGTGCCGACGACCTTGAGAAGAACGGCGAAGGGTTCTCGGTCTACTGTGACCCGGCGGTCATGTCAGAGGTAAGGGAGACCCTGGCCGAGGCGGGGTACGTGATCGAGGGCTCAGAGATCGAGAAGCTCCCCAAGACCACGGTCCAGGTCAAGGGGAAACAGGAGGCTGAAAAGCTTCTCCGCTTTCTTGAGACCCTGGAGGACCACGATGATGTGCAGAACGTCTACGCCAACTTCGATATCCCTGACGACATCATGGAAGAGTTGGCCGGCTGAACGGGATGCCGCGCGTCTGCCTTGGAATAGATCCTGGTTTGGGTAGACTGGGATACGCGATAGTAGTTCAGGAAGGGGCCCTTCTCAGGGCGGGGGAGTTCGGTTGCATATGCACAGAACCGAAGACCTCCGTTGAGAAAAGGATCCTGCAGATCCATGAACGGCTGGGATCAATTATCGAACAGTTCAACCCCGAGATAGTATCCGTTGAGCGGTTGTTCTTCGGCAAGAACACCACCACCGCCGAGAATGTCTTTCAGGTCAGGGGAGTGGTCCTTCTCCTGGCTGCAAGTTACCGGATCCAGGTGGTCCAGCCGAAACCGTCGGAGGTAAAGCTGGCCATCTGCGGAAATGGCAGGGCTGAGAAGAGACAGGTCCAGAAGATGGTCTTCCGGATCCTTAACCTGGAGAGTTTCCCCTGCCAGGACGATGCGGCCGACGCACTGGCAATAGCTGCAACAGGCCTGGCAATGTCGGATTTCCAGATGAAGACGAAAAGTGGTGATTGATCTTGCTCCACAGCCTGGAAGGCAGGGTTTCGGCAGTTGAGACCGATGGGATCGGGCTCGATGTAGGTGGTATAGGTTTTTTCCTGCTCTGCTCGAAGAGCGTCCTGAGGGACGCCGTCCATGGGAGGTCAATGAAGATCCTGACCTCTCTTCAGATAAGCGAGGCAGGTCCGTCCCTGTTCGGCTTCAGCGACGAAGAGGAGAGGGTCCTGTTCCAGCTTTTGCTCAAGGTGAGGGGCATCGGTTCGAGATTGGCTGCAACGATCCTGAGGACCCTCGATTTCAGTGACATCATCAATGCCATCGCCACCGGGAACAGTCATCTCCTCTGCCAGGTACCCGGAGTGGGGAAGAAGACTTCGGAGAGGTTATGTTTCGAGCTCAGACAGCAGATCGAAAGCTCTGGTTTTAAAAGCCTTGCAACCATGGTCTCTCCCGAGACAGCAGACACGGTCCAGTTCGTCTACGAAGCCCTGGGGACGCTGGGCTTCACGAGGAGCGAAGCCAGACCAGCCCTGGCAAGGATCTTGGCCATGAAAGAACCGGAAAGCCCGGAGCAGCTGCTCCGTGACGCTTTGGCCGAATTGAGGAAAAGTTGAGGTGTCCCATTGAAGGATCCTGAATATGGTCTCGACCCTGTTACCATCAGCGAGGGACCGGAGGAGGAACTCTCCGGTTTCCGGCCGTCAAGGCTCGAGGAGTTCATAGGACAGAGCGAGCTCAAGAGCAAGCTTGAGATCTACATCCAGGCCGCCCGGAAACGGGGGGAACCTCTGGATCACTCTCTTTTCTACGGCCCTCCCGGACTTGGGAAGACGACCCTTGCCGGCATTATCGCCAACGAAATGGAGGGACAGCTGCGCATCACTTCGGGGCCTGCCCTTGAGAGGGCCGGTGACCTGGCTGCCATCCTTTCGAACCTTCAGCCAAGGGACGTTCTCTTCATCGATGAGATCCACCGCCTGTCCCCTGCCGTGGAGGAGATCCTCTACCCCGGGATGGAGGACTTTTCTCTGGACATCATCGTAGGGAAAGGACCTCTCGCAAGGAACATAAGGTTGCAGATACCTCCTTTCACCCTAATCGGGGCAACGACCCGTCTCGGTCTCCTCACCTCCCCGTTGCGTGCAAGGTTCGGGATAGTAGAGCAGCTTGAGCTCTACACTCCGGATGATATTTCACAGATCGTGACTCGCGGATCAAGACTCCTCTCGGTCGATATTACCTCCCAGGCGGCCTTGACGATAGCAAGGAGCGCCAGGGGAACCCCACGGGTTGCCCTCAGGCTTTTGAGGAGAGTTAGGGACGTGGCCGAGGTCAGATGTGCGCCTCGAATCGATGAAGAGCTGGCCAAGACCGCACTGGAGATGCTGGGTGTCGATTCCGAGGGGATGGACGAGCGGGACAGGAGGTACCTCAGGGCTTTGATCGACCTCTTCGGGGGCGGTCCTGTCGGTCTGTCCACCCTCTCAGCCGCCCTGAACGAAGAGAGCCAGACCATTGAGGATATTTACGAACCCTTTCTTATCCAGAAGGGCTTCATTGAGAGGACGCCGAGGGGGAGGAGGGCCACTATCAACGGCTACTCCTGCCTGGGAAGGATTCCTCCAAGGGACAGGCTGTCAGAGCAGGGCCTTTTTAGCCTCTTAGAAGAGGAGAACGGAGAGACCGACTGATATGAAAGATCCTTGGAGAACGGGTGTGTGATCATGAAATATTTTTTTCAAAGGACATTGATCTCGTTGGTATTCGCTACAGTGTTCCTTCAGGTCATAGCTCTCCCCGGGGAGGCCGATTCCGCACTTTTGATCGGCCTTTCCACCGGGGACGACAGAGCCGTCTTTGCAGCCCCCAATGCTCAGATAACCCTGATCAGCTCCTCCGGCGGAAAGGCTTCCTTCAGGTCCACCGTCAACGTAGTTGCCCTCTCCCCTGGCGTCGTAAAGGCCGGTTCCGTGAACCTCAAGCTTCCCGTTACAGTAAGGAGCAATGCTCTTTTAAGGTGGAACAACAGACCCTACCGGGGTCATTACAGGCTGGTCCAGCAGGGGGCAGGCTTCAACGTCGTCAACGTGGTGGGCGTAGAGGACTATCTCAAGGGTGTCCTGAAGATGGAGGTGAACCCTGCCTGGCCCATGGAGTCCTTGAAAGCCCAGACGATCATTGCAAGGACTTACGCCCTCAGGAACAGGGGCAGACACGGGAGCAGCGGTTTCGACCTCTGTGCATTGAGTCACTGCCAGGTTTACAGGGGGGTTAACGCCGAGGAACGGGTACTTTCGAAATCCGTAGATCAGACAAGAGGACAGGTCCTGAAATACCAGGGCGCCTTGGCAGCCACCTTTTACCACGCCGACAGTGGAGGACACACTGCTGATGTTTCCTCCGTCTGGGGGTCAAGCATACCCTACCTGAAGGGAAGTCCCGAACCAATGAAATACCAATCCCCCTATTCCAGTTGGACGACGACCATGAGACTTTCGGAGATACAGAGGTCCCTGTCCTCAAAGGGAATCAACGTGGGAAAGCTTACGGGTATCTCTATCTCATCAATCGACAGCGCAGGCAGGACCGCAAACGTCACTCTGACGGGAACATCGGGAAGGACCACCATAAGAGCGAGCCAGTTCAGGACCATTGTCGGCCCCGACAGGATAAGAAGCACCTTCTTCTCCATCGGTAGAGACCCAGTTGCGGCTGCTCCTGCTATCCCCTATGGCAACACCTCCCCGGGTTCCGGGGAGGATGAGCTAATCCCCCTCAATGCAAAGGACGAACAGATGCTCATAGCCTTCACCCAGCAGGGCCTTTTCAAGACCGAGGAACTGATGGACATGCTCATAAAGCCCGAAAAGAGGGGGCTTTACCTGAGAAAAGCTCTTGAGAGACAGAGCGGACCAGGGTCTCCTCAAAAGGCTCCTTCTTTTGACGCTCCCGTCACGGGCGATACTGTCACTTTTTCTGGCCGGGGATGGGGTCACGGCGTGGGGCTGTCGCAATGGGGCGCCAAGAGCCTGGCCGAGTCCGGCTGGGACCACAGGAAGATACTGAAGCACTACTTCCCGGGAACAGAGATATCCAGGATCTCAAACTGATATGGAAGGACCTTTCAGAACCGATCTTCCTGGGCGCGAAGGCGATATGGAAGGGTCGGGATCGATGTTCGACATAAACAGTTACGATTACTACCTGCCGGAGTCGATGATAGCCCAGGAACCCGCCGAACCCAGGGATTCGTCAAAGCTGTTGGTCTTGGACCGCTTCTCGGGAACGATCCGCCACAGGGTATTCCATGAGATCATGTCACTTCTGCGAGAAAAGGATCTCCTGGTGATCAACGATACCAGAGTGGCGAGGGCGCGCCTGCGGGGTGTCAAGATTGGAGGCGGGGCCAGTATTGAGGTTTTTCTTCTCAGACCTCTTCATGGGGACAGATGTGCCCTCTGGGAGGTACTGGTGCGACCGGGCAGGCGGGTAAGACCTGGCCAGCGTCTTGTCCTGGATGGAGGGATCGAGGTAGTGATCGGGGAGATGACCGTCCATGGGTCCAGGACCTGCTCCTTTCCCGAGGGGACAGATGTCTGGAAGCTGATGGAGGAGACCGGGGAGATACCCTTTCCCCCTTATATACATAACCCTTTCATTGATCCCGAGAGATACCAGACGGTCTACGGAGTGAACCGGGGCTCGGTGGCGGCCCCTACGGCGGGTCTCCACTTTTCACCGGAACTGCTACGGAACATAGAGGGCGCAGGGATCAGAACTGCACGGATAACCCTGAACGTTGGGCTGGGGACCTTCAGGCCGGTGAAGGAAGAGGATATCCGGATGCACAGGATGCACTCCGAGGAGTGTACCGTCCCTGAAGCGACGGCTCTGGCCGTGAAAGAGACCAAAGATTTCGGAGGAAGGGTGGTCGCCGTGGGAACAACGGTGGTAAGGGCCCTTGAGAGCAGGGCCGCCGAAGATGGAACGGTTACCCCAGGTTCGTTCTCCACCGAAGCCTTCTTCTACCCGGGATACCGTTTTCGGACCATCGATGCCATGATCACCAACTTTCATCTTCCCCGGAGCACCCTTCTCATGCTGGTCTGCGCCTTTGCAGGGAATGAACTGATAATGAAAGCCTACAGCGAGGCTATCGAAAGCGGCTACCGTTTCTACTCTTTTGGAGATGCAATGTTCATTCAGTGAAACGACCATTCAGAAACTCTTTCCCGGTATCCTTTCATGGAAGAATTTCCTGGCCCTGTCACAGGGTTCATCCCATATCCAATCTGCCGATATCCTCACACCGCTACCTGGAGTAGCCTGGATCTCAAAGAGCCCCGACTGCTTTATCTCCTTGAGCGCCCGGTAGGCTGTCCTCTCGGAGAGTCCAGAAAGGGAGGCAAGCTCGTTAAAGCGGCAGGTCAGATCGTGACCGTTACTCCCGAGAAGGGAAGATATCAGGAGGATTCTCGCCGCCTGTGAAAGTGGAAGGGAGAGTACGTTGGCGACGGCCCATGAGACCTGTCTCCGGGGAGATTGATCCCCTCCCTCCTGCAAGGTCGGAGAAAAAAGGTCACCATCTACCATCCTCTCGATCTCGGAGATCATTTCCAGTATGGAGGAGGTTTCATTCTCCTGTCGATCATTCTTTTGCACCTGTCCCTCCAGTCTTCGCAGGGATGAACCCGGTTCTTCTCCCCCCGAATCTCTTCTGAAAGGATCGGGGGGTCTGGTTGGAAAATCATTCTCCGCCTGTCATAATACATGAAAAGAGGTTTTTAAAGAATCTCCGGGAGGGATTGCCATGTGGACTATGGGTTTCCTTCTGCCTCATGCTCCTATACTTGTCCCTGAGGTAGCAGCAAGGTCTGGATCCGGGACCGCAAAGACCCTGGAGGGACTTCGATCCGTCGGCGGAAGACTGAAGGAACTTGCCCCCGACCATATCCTTCTCCTGGACCCTCACGCCGTTTCCGACAGGACTTTCACCGTGGTGAATCCCGGGAGTTTCGTGGGGGACCTTGGTGATTTCGGAGCCCGGTCCGTATCGATCACACTGGAGGGAGCAGCGGAGGAGGGGGAAAGGCTTTTCGAACATATCTCCTCTTTTATCCCCTCTTCTTCCTACAGACCTTCCAAAGTCGACCTGGATTACGCCGCTGTCGTACCCCTTCATCTCCTCGGTCCATTACTTGGGAAGACCCCCTCAATGGTCCTGGCCAATCCAACAACAATAGATTACCGTCAGGCTTTCGAACTGGGGAGACACCTCAGGAAGTTCGTTTCGAGGAGGAAGTGGGGACTTGTGGCAAGCGGCGATCTTTCACACCGTCTGACCAGGAACGCCCCGTCCGGTTTTCACCCCGACGGCAGGGTACTGGACGAAGCCATAGTTGAAGCCCTTAAGAGATCCTCTCCCGACCCCGTATTTAGCCTTCCCGATCAGGTCATCAGAAATGCCGGTGAGTGCGGACTCCGATCCGTACTTGCGCTCATAGGACTTTCAATGAGCGGTCCGATCGAGGTCATATCCTACGAGTTTCCCTTTGGGGTCGGTTATGCCACGGCTCTTCTGGACTTGTCCGGGGAGGGGAAATAATGGCCGGACTTGGTAGATCGGTGAAGGGTGACGTACACCCCTACGTGGAGCTCGCAAGGAGAGCGGTCCGGTTGACCGCTCTCGGACAGGACCCCTTTCGCCACCTTGATCCCCGTGAATATGCTGAAAAGGCGGAGATGACAATAAAACGGGGTTGCTTCGTCTCGATCAGGATGGTTCACACGGGAGAGTTGAGAGGGTGCATCGGGACGATCAGACCGACCCGCAAGAATCTCTGGGAAGAGATAGTCGCCAATGCTGCCGCCGCGGCATCGAAGGACCCAAGGTTCCCCCCCCTTGGACCGGACGAGGTAGAGAAATGCCGGGTTTCGGTGGATATCCTTGACGAGCCCTCACCTGTCAGGGATCTTTCCGAGCTGGATCCCTCAGTTTTCGGTGTGATCGTCGAAAAGTCGGGTAGAAGGGGTGTCCTTCTCCCTGATCTTGATGGAGTGGACAGCGTGGAACAGCAGCTGTCGATCGCCATGAGGAAGGCCGGGATCGGATCGTTGGATGGTGTAAGGATATTTCGCTTCAAGGTCCTTCGATTCTCCGAGGGGAAACCGGAGAAGGATTGATGATAAATGGACAGGACGGCACTATACTGGACTGCAAGGGGAGATGATATCAACTGCCATCTTTGCCCCAGGGAGTGCATCGTAAGCCCGGGGCTCACTGGAGCATGCGGCGTCAGAAAGAACTCCAGCGGAAGGCTTGTCTCCCTGAACTATGGTTGGGCCTGTGTTGCCGTGGATCCTGTCGAGAAAAAACCCCTCTACCACTGGAGACCCGGCACGCGGATCCTCTCCCTGGGGACTGTAGGGTGCAACCTTTTCTGCCCCTTCTGCCAGAATTGCCATCTGTCGCGTTCACAAAGCCATGGGGGCCTCTCCTGGACGAACCCCTCCGATGTACTGCGGCTCTTGCAGGATCACGGCGTCCCGTCTGTGGCCTTTACATATAATGAGCCCACCGTTTGGTACGAATTCGTCAGGGAGACATCGCTCCTGCTGAAAAGAGAGGAGAAAGGGGTCGTTCTGGTCACCAACGGCTACATATCCAGAAAGCCCCTGGAGGACCTTATCCATCTTGTAGATGCAATGAACATTGACCTTAAAGGCTTTTCTGACAGGACCTACTCCATGCTGGGAGGTACTCTTGCCCCTGTGCTAGATACGATCCGGACCGCCTTCGAGAGATCGGTCCATGTAGAGATCACCCACCTGGTCGTGCCCGGGATCAATGACTCCATCGAGGAATTCCGACAGCTTGTCCGATGGATCGCTGGTCTTTCGGAGAGTATCCCTCTTCACATATCCAGGTATTTCCCGGCTTACCGCTGGACCCTTCCCCCCACTCCGATACCCTCTATCAGGGTCAGGGAGGAGATCGCTTCGGAATTGCTCGAGAATGTCTATTCCGGGAATCTACAGAGCAGGAATGACACTCTCTGCCCGGTCTGCGGTGATGTCCTGGTGGAGAGGGGTGATCCCTACAGGGTCAGGGTGAACCTCTCGGAAGATGGGACATGTCCACGCTGCAAAACCCCTCGGGGTATTGTCATGTCGTGATTTTCCATATAATCTCTCTTCAAGAGGGTTTCAATCGACCAACGGGGGGCGATCCTTTATGGGATCTTCGGTACTCGAACTGAACGGTCACTCGCTAAGGCTTGAAGATGTAGTCGGTGTTGCCCGTGAAGGGAGAAAGGTAGCCCTTGACAGGTCTGCCGTTGCCTTTGTGGAGAGAGGCTCCAGGATGGTTCGTTCCTGGGTGGAGGATGGAAGGATAATCTACGGCATCACCACTGGATTCGGAGACCTTGCAAGCCAGGTCATACCCCCTGACAAGAGCGAGAAGCTCCAGGAAAACCTCCTTACAAGCCACGCCTGTGGGGTAGGGGAGCCCTTCCCGGAAGAGATCGTCAGGGCGATAATGCTATTAAGGATCAACTCACTGATAAGAGGTTTCTCAGGCATTAGCATGGAGACTCTTTCCCGTCTCGTTGACTTCCTTAACATCGGATTACACCCAGTGATCCCCTGCAAGGGGTCCGTAGGCGCCAGCGGAGACCTTTGCCCCCTCTCTCATCTTGCCATTTCGCTTCTTGGCCTGGGAGAGGTCTTTTTCCAGGGGAAGAGAATGAAGGCTTCAGAGGCCCTCAGGTCCGCAGGACTTGAACCCATAACCCTGGGCCCCAAGGAGGGGCTGGCCCTGAATAACGGAACGGCGGCGATGACCGGCGTAGCCGCCATGGCCGTATGGGAGGCGATGGCCGTGCTGAAGACGGCCGACATCGTGGGAGCCATGTCGCTGGAAGCTCTTCACGGTGTCCCCTTCGCTTTCGACCACAGGACTCACGAACTGAGACCTCACCAGGGTCAGATCAAGGTGGCCAAGAACATCCGGTGTCTTGTCAGTGGCAGCCGGATCCTTGAAAAATTCGGTAACGAAAGGGTCCAGGACGCCTATTCGCTCCGCTGTATCCCCCAGGTCCACGGGGCAAGCCGCGACGGGGTCCAGTACGTCAAGAACGTGATCCAGATTGAGATCAACTCCGTCACGGACAATCCGCTTATCTTCCCCGCCGAGGGTGAGGCCATCAGCGGCGGGAACTTCCACGGTCAGCCAGTAGCCCTGGCTATGGACTTTTTCGGAATGGCAATGGCCGAGATAGGCAACATTTCAGAGAGAAGGACAGCCAGGCTGGTGGACGGAAAGCTTTCTGGCCTTCCCCCCTTCCTGGTCGAGAACAGCGGCATCAACAGCGGTTTTATGATCCCCCAGTATGTTGCGGCGGCCCTCGTCTCGGAGAACAAGGTACTTGCCCACCCATCTTCGGTGGATTCTATCCCCACATCGGCAAACCAGGAGGACCACGTTTCCATGGGGATGTACTCAGCCAGGAAAGGAAAGGAGATCCTGGACAATGTCAAGAAGATCCTCGCCATCGAGCTTCTTCTTGCCGCCCAGGGGCTGGATTTTTCCAGCCCTCTTGAACCTGGAGCCGGTACAGGGGCTGCCTACAGAAAGCTCAGGGAGGAGATCCCCTACCTTGAAAAGGATGTTTTCCTTCATCCCATGATAGACAGGATAATCAAAGGGGTGGAGGACCGAAGCTACCTAAAGGCTGTGGAAGAGGCAACAGGGGAACTGGAATGATCCTTCAATAGCACGGAAACGGAGAGGAGGATAAGTATGTTTGACAACAGCAGAATCGAAGCAGCTATGAGAATAACCCTCGGGGGTGAGCTCCCGTCTCCCCCTCCATTCGATCCGCAGATCAGGCGGGCACCTGACAGGGGTTACCGGCTGGACAAAAGACAGACCCTTACAGCCCTTAAGAACGCCCTCAGGTACATCCCCGAAAAGCTGCACCATGTCCTTGCCCCGGAATTCCTGGATGAACTCAGGAGCCGGGGGAGAATATACGGCTACCGGTATCGTCCATCAGCTCCCCTCAAGGGTCTGCCCATTGACAGCTACAAGGGTAAATGTCTCGAGGGCAAGGCCTTCCAGGTAATGATAGACAACAACCTTGATCCGGAGGTGGCCCTTTACCCCTATGAGCTTGTCACCTACGGGGAGACGGGCAGTGTCTGCCAGAACTGGATGCAGTACCGCCTGATCAGGAAGTACCTCGAGGAACTGACAGAGGATATGACCCTCGTTGTCGAGTCGGGGCACCCTCTTGGGCTCTTCCGGTCGGGGCCCGACGCCCCAAGGGTCATTATCACAAACTCAATGATGGTCGGAATGTTCAACAACCAGGACGACTGGGAGATCGCAGCCCAGATGGGGGTTGCCAATTACGGTCAGATGACCGCCGGTGGCTGGATGTACATAGGCCCCCAGGGGATAGTACACGGCACCTTCAACACTATACTGAATGCTGGAAGGAAGCTTGGGCTCTCCAAGGGCAAAGGGCTGGAGGGCGTTCTTTTTGTCTCTTCCGGCCTTGGTGGAATGAGCGGTGCCCAACCGAAGGCCGCTGAGATAGCGGGTTGCGTCGCGATAATAGCCGAGGTGGATATCTCCAGGATAGAGACCCGGCACAAGCAGGGGTGGGTCTCGGTGGTCTCAAGCGACCTTGACGAAGTTTTCCGGATCGCCGGAGAGAACCTGTCATCCCGAAAGGGTATCTCCATCGCCTATCACGGAAACATAGTAGACCTTCTGCAGTATGCTGTGGACAGGAAGGTGAAGATTGACCTTCTTTCGGACCAGACCTCTTGCCACGCCCCATATGACGGCGGTTACTGTCCCTTCCAGCTCTCCTTCGAGGAGAGAACGAAGATGCTCAAAAATGACAGAAAGAGATTCCGCCGTATGGTAGACGAGAGCCTCAGCAGGCATTTCGATCTTATTCGCACCCTTCACGAAAGGGGGACCTACTTCTTTGACTACGGAAACTCCTTCATGAAAGCCGTCTTCGACACCGGGAGGTCGGACATCGCAAAGAACGGCAAGGATACCAGAGAGGGGTTTATCTTCCCTTCCTACGTCGAGGATATCGTGGGGCCCGAACTTTTCGATTTCGGTTATGGGCCTTTCAGGTGGGTCTGCCTGAGCGGAAGACCGGAAGACCTGGAAAAGACCGACTTTGCCGCCATGGAGTGCATAGATCCCGAGAGAAGACCCCAGGACCGGGACAACTTCCTCTGGATCAGGGATGCCGGGAAGAACCGCCTGGTGGTGGGAACCCAGGCCAGGATACTTTACCAGGATGCTGAAGGACGGGTAAGGATAGCACTCAGGTTCAACGAAATGGTACGCCGTGGCGAGATCGGACCGGTAATGCTTGGGAGGGATCACCACGACACGGGCGGTACAGATTCACCCTTCAGGGAGACGGCCAACATCAAGGATGGCAGTAACGTCATGGCCGACATGGCCGTCCAGTGCTTTGCCGGAAATGCAGCCAGAGGGATGAGCCTTGTCGCCCTTCACAACGGTGGCGGGGTCGGGATCGGAAAGGCCATAAACGGAGGGTTCGGGCTTGTCCTTGATGGCAGCGAGAGGGTCAATGAAGTGATCAGAAGATCCCTCTCCTGGGACGTAATCGGAGGGGTAGCCCGCCGTTCCTGGGCAAGGAACCCCAACTCCATTGAGACCATTATCGGACACAACGCGTCTTCTGGAGATCACGTCACCCTTCCCTTCCTTGCCGACGATGAGTACCTTCTTTCACTGATGGAAGAATGACCGTGGGTCCGGTTAAGGGTCCCTATGACGGAGGAGGATAATGAGGATCGTTGAGTGTGTCCCAAATTTCAGTGAGGGAAGAAGAAAGGATGTTATAGAGAGGATCGTGGCACCTCTCCGCGACAGAAAGGGTTGCCAACTGCTCGATTACCGGGCCGACGAAGACCACAACCGGCTGGTGATAAGCCTGGCTGGTGACCCCGATGCGATAATGGATCACCTTATCAGATCGGCGGAAGCCGCCTTCTCGCTTATCGACATGAACGTACATTCCGGTGCCCACCCGAGGATAGGCGCCCTAGACGTTGTCCCCTTTACCCCTCTGAAGGATGTGTCCATGGAGGAGTGTGTCCAGATCGCCCGGGAATTCGGAAGACGCCTTTACGAAAAGTTCAAGGTTCCGGTCTATTATTACGAGGAGGCAGCCACAAGGCCTGAGATGAAGAACCTTGAGAACATTCGGAAAGGCCAGTATGAAGGGTTGAAGAAGGCGATCAGTGACCCCGACAGGCATCCAGATGTAGGAGAGGCCAAGCTCCACCCTACGGCAGGAGCGACAGTCGTGGGAGCGAGAAAATTCCTTGTAGCCTTCAACGTCAACCTGGGCACCCCCCGAATTGAGATCGCAAAAGAGATCGCAAGATCCATAAGGTTCTCCGGGGGAGGTCTCGCACACGTCAAGGCTATAGGCCTTGCCCTTGAGGAGAAGGGAATGGTCCAGGTTAGCGTGAACATAGTAGACCACGAAAAGAACCCCCTCTACAGGGTTCTTGAGCTGGTTAGGATGGAGGCCTCCCGCTGGGGTGTCCCCGTGGTGGAGACCGAGATCTATGGAATGGTCCCGGCCTCGGCGATATTCCAGAGCGCTGCCCATTATCTGCAGGTGGCCGACCTGGAGCCTGAACAGATCATCGAGCTCAAGCTCCTCGATATGGCAGGGGACCAGCCATGACAACGAAACTTTTCAGGGACGCCAGGATCCATACCCCTGTCTCTGATAAAAGCCGGTGCGTATCGTGGGAGAGGGGGGCATTGCTCGTCAAGGATGGGCTCATCGAAAGCGTCGGGAGAGAGGACGACGTCCTCCAGGGACTTCATCCGTCGCAGATCGACCAGGAGATCGATCTCGGAGGCAGATGCGTTGTACCCGGTTTCGTAGACCCTCATACTCACATGTGCTTTTCAGAGCTGAGAGAAAGGGAGTTCGCCCTGCGTCTCTCGGGTGTATCATACCTGGAGATCCTCAGGTCTGGGGGAGGGATCCTTTCGTCGGTCCGGTCGGTGAGGAGCGCCAGCGAGGAGACTATCCTTGCGAGGACCCTGAAGAACGTACATATCGCGCTCTCTCTCGGGACCACTACAGTCGAGATCAAGAGCGGATACGGACTTGACACTGCTTCTGAGATACGCATGCTCAGGCTGATAGAAAGGTTGGGGAGAAAGACTCCTGTCACGGTCGTGCCGACCTTCATGGGGGCCCATGCGGTACCCTCCGAATTCTCCGACGATCCTGAAGGGTATGTTGATCTTCTGGTCAAAGAGATGATCCCGGCGGTATCCGCCGAATGCAACCCTCCCTTCTGCGATGTTTTCTGCGAGGAGGGTGTCTTCTCCGTTTCACAGGCCAGAAGGGTCCTGGAGGCTGCCAGAGAGCACGGAATGAAACTCAAGGTCCACGCCGACGAGGTTACCGACACGGGCGGTGCAGCCCTGGCAGCGGAGATGGGTGCGGTCTCGGCCGAGCACTTACTTGCGGCACGAGAGGAGAACCTTGCGAAGATGGTTTCGGCGGGGGTCATTGCTGTCCTGCTTCCTGCCACGGCCTACAGTCTCCGTAAACCCTATGCCGACGCAAGGAAGATGCTTGACCTTGGACTTACTGTGGCTCTTGCCACGGACTGCAACCCGGGGTCCTCCTTCACCCAGTCGGTTCCTTTCGTATTTGGCCTTGCTGTCATGAAAATGGGTATGACCGTCGACGAAGCACTTTCCGGATGCACCCTGAATGCTGCAAGGGCGATAGGTGTCGACAAGATCTGCGGAAGCCTCGAAAAGAACAAGCTTGCCGACCTAATTGTGCTGGATGGAGACACACCTGCCATTATGGCTTATAATTGCGGTGTCGCTCCGGTCCTCTCTGTCTACAAGAGGGGGGAGTGTGTTGCAAAAAGACCCGACGATAGGGGGATCAACTGATGAAAGATATTGCCTCCCTGCCTGTAGAGGATCTTCTTGAAGAGCTGAGTTCATCCAGCGCCACTCCTGGAGGGGGCTCCGCTTCGGCTTTGTGCGCTTCCATCGCCGCCAGTCTGACGGCGATGGTGGCAAATCTTACCGTTGGACGCTCCCGTTTCGCCGAGGTCCAGGAGGAGATGGTCCAGACCTTGGAAAGAAGCAGGGCCCTATCGAAGGAGTTCCTCGACCTCGCCATGAAGGATTGCGACGCCTTTGACCGTTTCATGGAAGCCCTTGCCCTTCCCAGGGACTCCGAGCAGGATAGAGAGACCAGGAAGAGGTCCATGCAGGAGGCCCTTAAGGGATCGACCCTTGTACCCATGAGGATGGTCGAACTCGCTGGGGAGTTGGCCGAGTACTGTCTTGCCGTCGCGTCCAGGGGCAACCCGAACGCCATCACCGACGCAGGGGTGTCTGCTTTGCTTATAGGAGCTGCCTCCCGTGGGGCGTCCATGAATGCGAGGATCAACCTGGCGTCCATTGAGGACGGGCCATTTGTCGAAGAGAGTCTCCGCCGTCTCGATGCGGCTCTCGAGAGAACAGGAACGGCCGTCGACAAGGTCCTGGCAGAAGTTTCTACAAAACTTCCCCGGTAATTATGAAGGTTGTCAGACCAGTCACCGTCTCTTGGGCAAGCAGGATCGTTCATCTCATTCTCCTTATCGTTACCTCTGCCTTCTTCATAGCTCTTGCCCGGTATCTGCCCCTGAAACTTGCCGGGACAATTCAGATGGGCAGCGGTGATACCCTGGATGTGCTCGTCCTCCCGGGCATGAACGCCAGGGGGATCTCCCGGGTCTTCGCATCCTCCGGGCTGACTGACCGCCCTGACGAACTGTCAAGATGGTTCACAAGGGAAGGTATAGACAGGTCGATCCGACCCGGACTCTACCGTATCCGCAAGGGTACGCCCTGGGAGATTGCGCGGCAGATGGCAGTAGCGGAGCCTGAGGTCTCTGGGATCACCCTTTACCCCGGGGAGACCTACGAAGTTCTTCTTGCCAGGCTCGGTGAGACTTTCGAGAGCGCCCTCGGGAGGGATGATCTCTTTCCAGAAAAGTTACGCCCCTTTCTTCCACCAGTCCCGGGATCGAGGATCGCCTTTCTGATACCCGAAACATACAGTGTTACACCATCCGATGGAGCCGTCAGCGAACTGGTAAGGGCCGCCTCGGCGCTTTGGATGAAGAGAGTAGGGGAAAGGATACTTGGGCCCGGGGCCGATGGTGACACCCTCCTGGAAAGGGCTATCGTGGCATCTCTTGTCGAAAAGGAGGCAAAACATCATAACGAGAGACCAATAATCTCCGGAGTGATCCGCAACCGCTCTGAAGCAGGGATGAAACTCCAGATAGATGCCACCGTGGTCTATGCATGGTCTCTAAGGGGGGTTGACCTAAAGAGGGTCCTCTACCGTGACCTTGAGATCGATTCCCCTTTCAATACCTATCGTTATGCCGGTCTCCCTCCGGCCCCTATCTGTACTCCATCGGAGGAGTCATGGCTGGCTTCCATCGAGCCGGAGGATGTACCCTTCCTCTACTACGTGGCAATGCCTGACGGTACACACATTTTCAGCAGGACCTTCTCCGAGCACTCTGAGGCTGTAAGACGCTCGAGAAATGCCTTCGGATCGGTCAGCCAGTGAGGTGCCTGCAGACAAAGGAGGGCACTGAAGGAATGGACAGACTCTTCGATGTTACCGATGCGATTTCGATCCCCGGCACCTCCTTCGGAGAGGTGTTCATACAGAGAAGCTTCGCGCGCCAATGTGTCCTGGATAACGGGACTTTCGAAGAGGTCTCCTCTTCTCTGACGGAAGGGACGGGTACAAGGATAGTGTTGGGGGACAGGACCTACTTCACCCATTCTTCAGGGTCCAGCCTCTCATCGGTAGCTTTTACCCTCTCTGAAGGAAAGAGGCGTGCTGGTCTGTCGGCAGGGAGCCCCATCCCGAAGGGGGACAAACCGCTTCTGCCGCTTCCGGAGATCAGGGAGGAAGCACCCTTCGACAGAATGCGAGAACTGGACCGGATGATCCGAAATCTCTCACCCACGGTGAGGCAGGTATCCCTCGCGTGGAGCAGTGGGTCAAGGGAGACAGCGATAGCCGGCAGCATTAATCCCCTGTGCCGGCTATCGTCCTGTTCCACGCGATTCTCCGCTTCTGTTGTCGTCGAGTCCGGCGGAGCCCTTCACTCCGGAAGGGATGTAAGGGCGTTCAGTCTGCCCCAGGAAGAGTTCCTTCGCTTTAACGATCTAGAGGATGTTGCCCGGGAAGCCTTCAGAAGAGCTTTGCTCCTCGCGGAAGCAAAACCCTGCCCTGCGGGAGTCATGCCTGTGGTACTGGCAGGGGCCGCTGGTGGGACTATGATCCATGAGGCCTGCGGACACAGCCTTGAAGCCGATATTGTTATCAAAGACTATTCGTCCTTCAGAGACTGCCTGGAAAAGCAGGTGGCGTCACCTCTTGTAACACTTGTGGATGATCCGACCCTTCATGGACTCTATGGCAGCTACCCCTTTGACGGTGAAGGGACCCTTTCCCGCAGAACCGTCCTTATCAAGGATGGGGTTCTCAAGTCCTTCCTTACGGACCTGCTCTCTTCAAGGCAGGGAGGGTTCCCTGTCAGTGGGAACGGAAGGAGGTCCTCCTTCCGACACCCTCCGGTCCCAAGGATGTCCAATACCTTTATAATGAATGGTGACGGGGATCCCGAAGAGATAGTATCCGGTGTCGAGAGGGGACTTCTGGTCCTTAAAATGGGCGGGGGTGAGGTAAACCCCACCTCGGGGGATTTTGTCTTTCACGTTACCGAAGGTTACCTTGTTTCCCGAGGCAAAAGGTTATACCCTGTCAGGAATGCCATGCTTACCGGAAACGGCCCCAGGGTGCTCATGGAGATCGATGCCGTCGGCAACGATCTTCACTTTGACCCCGGCGTATGCGGCAAGTCGGGTCAGCAGGTCCCGGTGACCGATGGCCAGCCTACGATTCGGATCAGGCAGCTTGTAGTGGGAGGCAGCGAAGCGTGATATGAAGGTTACAAGGAGCAAACCGAGGAACCAGGAAAAGATCGGGACCCCAAAACCCGGCAGGGGCGAGGGAAGAAAACCGATATGGATCACCATGGCGGTCCTTGTTTTTCTTCTGGTCGACCTTTACCTCCTGGCTACCCTGTTCCTCTTCAGGACGGGGGATCTTGGCCAGATTGTCCATTTCTGGACCCTGGAGACCCTCGGGGGCGGGGTCATCGTACTCCTGCTCTTTGGTGCCTATTCCTCGATCTCATGGCTGATGGGATACCAGGTGCCCTCGCCCTGGAGGCAGTCTCTCGCTTCTTTGATAATGTATCTCTGCTGTGCCCTTCTTCTGGGACTCTCCACCCTGAGCGGCATCGAACCCGTTATGGACATTCTGCGCCCCGGCAGGCCAGGCAACCTGCTGGCCGAGGCCCTCTTAAGACACATAGGTCCCTTTGGTGCGGTCCTGGCCGGGTTTGGAGGCATGGCATCGGCCATGGTTCTTTACGGGATCATCAACAGGAGGAACACGGCAGCGGCCGCTGCCCTTCTCTCAGGTGTCCTGAGATCCTTCGGCCGCCTTCTTTCCCCCCTTTCTGGAGGGCATCCTGCCGGGACCGGCCTTTCGCAGGAAGGAACGAAAAAGACCCCTGTCAAGACCGCCCCGGGGACCGGATCAAAAGCCGGCAGGACATCAGGTTCCGCAACCCCCGGCAGGATAGATATTCCCGATACGATAGTGGATGAAACCGCCGTCGATAGCGGCCAGGACCTTCTCGAAACGACCCCTGGCAAGGCGCTCTCTTTCCCGGTCCCGCTGGAGGTCTTCGGCGAACCCGACGATTTCTCCTTCGAGGTCGACAAGGGGCTTCTTTCCCGGCAGGGAGAGAACATCGTTGATACTCTCGAGGAGTTCGGGATCAGCGCCGAACTGGCAGAGACGGTGGTCGGCCCCACGGTGATACAGTACAGGATACAGCTTGCCCCGGGCATCAAGGTCAGCAGGGTGTCAAGCCTGGCCAACGACCTGGCCGTATCCTTGGCTGTTCCCAGTCTCAGGGTCGAAGCCCCGATCCCCGGGAAGACCTATATCGGGATCGAGATCCCGAACCCTGACAGGAAACCGGTGAATATCAGGACCGTCCTCGAGCACTCCTCGTTCCAGGATTCGGACAGTGACCTTGCCATTCCTGTAGGGGTCGGTGTCGACGGCCGCCACCTTACCATCGGACTGGAGAAAATGCCCCACCTCCTGGTAGCCGGCACGACCGGATCGGGCAAGAGCGTTTTCGTCTCATGCTGTATTGCAGCCCTTGCATCCCGCATGAGACCTGAAGAGCTCCGTTTCCTCCTCATCGACCCAAAGAGGGTGGAGATGAAGGTCTTCGAACGGTTGCCCCACAATATTACCCCGCCCGTCGTGGAATCGAGGCAGGCTGTTCACGCCCTGGGGTGGGCCATAAGGGAGATGGAGAAGCGTTACGAGATGTTCGCCCAGGCCAGGGTAAGGAACATAAAGGCCTTCAACGCCAGGGCTCTGCCCCTGGACCGACTTCCCTACATAATTATCGTGGTCGACGAACTTGCCGACCTGATGTTCACATCACCCCGGGAGGTAGAGGATTATATCTGCAGACTTGCGCAGATGGCCAGGGCCACCGGCATTCACCTGGTGATAGCCACCCAGAGACCTTCGGTCAATGTCGTGACGGGGCTGATAAAGGCCAATATCCCAGCCAGGGTGGCCTTCACACTTCCTTCCCAGACCGATTCGAGGACCATCATAGATATCTCCGGGGCCGAGAGGCTTCTTGGAAGCGGGGACATGCTCTTTCTGACCCCCAGGCTCCCCAAGCCGCTAAGGATACAATCCCCCTGGATGGACGAGCCGGTGATACAGCGTTTCATGGAATACCTTTCGGCCCTCTTCGGAGACCCTGTTTTCATTGACATCGACATGCAGGAGGACGATGAACAGGACGGAGGCAGGGTCCATCTGGATGACCCTCTCCTTGAGGAGGCCATGGGGCTTATCCTTCAGAGCGGGATAGCCTCGGCAAGCAGGCTGCAGCGACAGCTCAGGATAGGCTTCACGAGGGCGGCACGGCTTATCGACACCCTTGAACAGGTGGGCATCCTGGGTCCTCAGGAAGGGTCGAGACCGAGGGATATCCTGGTGGACGAGGAAGAGGCAAGACAGATCCTCGGAGCCAGCATCAACACCCCCTGAGGGACCTGCCCCCCATGGAAGCAATGGTCCTGCCCCAGCTCAAGGCGTTTTTCGAACCCGCCATAGGACCGCCTTCAACGGTGATCGTTGCAGGCGGAAGGGCCCCGGATATAACCTGGTTGAGAGAGCTCTGCAGCTCCCGGGATGTCTGGGCGGTGGACCGTGGGCTTGACGGCTGCATGTCGGCGGACATTGTGCCCACTCTTTTCATCGGCGACGGTGACAGCGTGTCCAGAAAGGCCATGCAATGGGCGCAGTTGAAACAGGTTACCTCCCTCCTCTTCCCGCCTGAAAAGGACCTTACCGACCTTCAGCTGGCTCTCAGGGAAGCAGGCGGGAAGGGATCATCTGCCATCATTACAGGGGCATTCGGAGGGCGGTTCGACCACATCTTTGCCAACGTCTACTCGCTCATATGGGCAGAAGAGGAGTGGGGTCCGAGAGTGCGCTGCATGGCAGACGAGAAGGAGGTGTTCTTCCTGATAAGGGGGGGTGAATCTCTTTCCCTGTCGGGACTTGAAAGAGGGACGGTCTTTTCTACCCTGGCGCTCTCCGAGGAGTGCAGCGGCATAGACATGAAAGGCGCAAAATGGCAGGTAGGGGAGGGTAGGCTATTACTCAGGGAACCCTTTGCCATAAGCAATATCTTATCCGGTGATGCAGAAGGAGCCCTGATCGACAGGGCCCCTTTAAGGGTGAGTCTTTCTTCCGGGTGGCTGGGGGTATACGTTATGACCAACCTGTCAGCCGAACAAGACCAGAAGGAGCGCTTCTAGACAGCCCTTCTGACCCTTCCCGAGCGAAGGCACTTCGTACAGATCTTCATTCTCCGTGATTCGTTGCAGCCTACATCGACCTTGACGTTCTGAAGGTTGATGCTCCAGGTCCTTCTTGTATGACGGTTGGAGTGGCTGACACTGTTGCCGGTAACCCGGCCTCTTCCGCAGCAATCGCAGACATTGGCCATTTCCATCCCTCCTGTTCCTGTACATCGGGCAAACGGCGAACATTGTACCACGGGTGGACAAGGGTGCGCAAGATGAGCCCCTTCGTTGTATCATTGTCTCGTCCATGGTGAATCTATTTCGACAGGGAGTGATCCGTTTATGTCCTTCACCAAAGACATGACCGATCTTCAGGAGATCGTCTCCAGGCTGGACTCCGGACAGATACCCCTTGAGGAATCTCTCGAGCTCTTCGAGAAGGGGATCGGCCTTGTCAATTCCTGCAGAAAGTATTTGGAAGAGGCCCAACAGAAGATCACCCTCCTAACCAACGACAACGGGGACCATGAGGGCAGGGAGTGGGATCCTCTTTCGGGAGATGGCTCGATCGATGGGAATTAGCATTTCTTCAGCTAAAGGGAACCCCGACGACAGGATCTCGGGGTGCAGACTTTTCGTTGAGAAGGCAATTGAAGATCTTTGTAATGAGAGGCCTGAAAGGATACCGGAAAGACTTTGGGAATCGATGACCTATTCCCTCACAGCAGGAGGCAAGCGGGTCAGACCCGTCCTGTGCATCCTTGCAGGAGAAACCTGCGGCGCCTCACGGGAGGATCTCATCCCCATGGCCCTGGCTTGCGAAATGGTCCATACGGCATCCCTTATCCACGATGATCTTCCTGCAATGGACAACGACAGCATGAGAAGGGGAAAGCCGACCAATCACGTGGTCTTCGGAGAGCCTCTGGCACTTCTGGCGGGAGACTCCCTATTCCTGTGGGCCTTTGAATATGCCCGAAAGAGACTCCTTGCCGGGAACGCCTTCCCCCATCTGTCCATTCTGGAGGCTCTTGGGGTCCTCCTCGACGCGTCAGGGCCAGCAGGTATATGCGGAGGACAGGTCCTTGACACGGACCCTGCCAGCACAGGACCCGAGTCGGAGCACCCATGGACTGTTGCCAGGTCCAAGACCGCCGTACTCATCAGCGCATCAGTCCAGGCAGGGGCGATACTCGGAGGAGCCGGACCTCGCGAGAGGGAGGCCTTTGCAGGGTTTGGGGACCATCTCGGGACGGCATTCCAGATAATTGATGACATTATCGATGTGACCGGCGAAGCTGCAAGGATCGGAAAAACCCCCGGAAAGGACAGGATCCAGGGAAAGATAACTTTCGTAAGCGTTTTTGGCCTTGAGGAAGCGAGAAGGATGTCCAGGAAGGAGACATCCATGGCCATTGACTTCCTGTCGATCATTGAAAGGGACGTGGCCGACCTGGAGAGATTCCCCCGGATCCTGGAAGAACGAGACAACTGATAGGGTTTTCGGAGGCAGAGACCGGAAGGATGAGAGAACTGCTCGACAGGATCGTGGATCACAGGGACCTGAAGGGACTTGACCACCGGCAACTGGATAGCCTGGCCGAAGAGATCAGGGAGATGATAGTAGAAACCGTCCGGACCAACGGAGGACATCTCGCCTCTTCCCTGGGTGCCGTAGAACTGAACATCGCCCTGTTGAGGGCCTTTGACCCCTCGAAAGACAGGATAGTCTTTGACGTCGGCCATCAGGCATACGCGTACAAGATCCTCACCGGCAGAAAGGACCAGTTCCACTCGCTCAGGAAATGGGGGGGTGTATCGGGCTTCCCGGACCCGAAGGAGAGTCCCTTCGACCACTTTAATGCAGGGCACAGCAGCAAATCCCTGTCGGCTGCGCTCGGCCTGGCCAAGGCGAGGGACCTCCTGGGGCGAAGACACTATGTGGTGGCCGTTATCGGTGACGGATCGCTAATAAACGGTCTTGCCCTTGAGGCTCTTAACCATGCCCATGAATTGAACACGCCTGCCCTGTTCATTCTTAACGACAACCAGATGTCAATTAACAGGAGAGTTGGAGGCCTGGCCAGCCATCTTGCCGCACTGAGCGTGAACCCCATGTACAGGCAGTTCAAGAAGCTCCTCAAGTACTTCTGCCGAAAAGTCCCCGATGGGAGAAAACTCGAATCCTTCCTGGAGAAGGCCAAGCAGACCGTCAAGGGACTCCTTCTCCCTCCCAACATGTTCGAGGACCTTGGCATAAGCTACTGGGGGCCTTTTGACGGCCACAATATCCAGGAGATGGAGAAGATCTTCAATATGGCCAAGAGCTACGAGTTCCCGCTCCTGGTCCACATTCTTACTGTCAAGGGCAAGGGCTTCAGGCCGGCTGAGGAAGATCCGGAGTGGTTCCACGGTGTGTCGCCGGGCATGCTTGACATAATGTCCTCATCCACACCCGAGGAGAGCTGGAGCGAAGCTTCGGCGGCGTGCATAGAAGAGCTGGCCGAAAGGGACCCGAGAGTGGTCCTGATGACTGCCGCAATGAAGGAAGGAAGCAGACTGAACCGCTTCAGCGAGAAGTACCCCGAGAGATTCTTCGATGTCGGGATAGCCGAGGGGCATCTTCTGACATTTGCCGCAGGTATGGCAGCGGCGGGAATGGTGCCGGTGGTCTCCATATACTCCACCTTCCTGCAGAGAGCTATGGACCAGTTGGTCCATGATATCTGCATGCAAGACCTTCACGTGATCCTGGCCATAGACCGGGCTGGTCTGGTCGGCGCGGACGGAGAGACCCATCACGGGGTCCTGGACCTTCCCTGGACGAGGACGATCCCCAATCTTGCAGTAATGGCACCCCGTGACAGGAATGACCTCAGGTGGATGTACCAGGAAGCTCTGAAAACAAGGTCCCCGTCGGCTATTAGACTACCTCGGGGATCGGTCCCGGTATCGATATGCCGTGAGGGTCATGGCTCTCCCCGGGAGTGGGGGAGTGCCGAAAGGATCTTCGACGGGACGGGGTGGTGCATTTTCTCCTATGGAGCGACGGTCCCCCTTGCGGCCCGGACCTACGAAGAGACGTGGAGAACCGGCGTTGAGCCTCCTTCGGTCTATGACCTGCGTTTTCTGAAACCCCTGGACACCGATATGTTAAGGTCCGCCCTCTCTTCAAACCTCTTCGCTGTCGTCATTGAGGACGGTAACGTAGAAGGGGGGATAGGGGAGAAGATCTCTTCCCTTGCAAACAGGGAAGGTCTGAAAGCCAGGGTGGTTTGCCTGGGT
Organism: Synergistales bacterium 58_81; assembly: GCA_001509095.1. Classification (GTDB taxonomy): domain Bacteria; phylum Synergistota; class Synergistia; order Synergistales; family Thermovirgaceae; genus 58-81. Next base: position 57,405 of record LGGV01000001.1, read on the forward strand.
GTTCCGGACCGGTTCGTCCCTCACGGAACGGTCAAGGAGCAGTGGGAGTATTGCCGACTTGTTCCCGACGAGGTGATAGGGCTCTATGAGATGTTCAGGAAAAGAGGAAAGACTGGACCAGGAAATGGTAACGAGGGGCATTACCGAGAGCAGGAGCAGCGCTCAGTCGCTGATACTGGCGGGATCCGTCAGAGTGGACGGAGAGAGGGTACTGAAACCAGGGAAGAAAGTTCTGAAAAATTCCCTGATCGAAGCCGATAAGGGTCCGGGATGGGCAAGCAGGGGAGCCTTCAAGCTTCTGAAAGCGCTTGATGTATTTTGCGTTGACCCTTCTGGAAAGGTTTGCATAGACATTGGAGCTTCCACAGGTGGTTTCACCGATGTGCTGCTGGAACGCGGGGCGGTGAAGGTATACTCTGTCGACGTCGGCTACGGGCAACTTGCCTGGCGGCTTAGGAGCGATGAAAGGGTCGTGGTCATGGAGAGGACCAATGCCAGAGACCTCAACCCCCGGGATCTGGAGGATACTCCGGAAGTGGCCGTCATGGATGTCTCCTTCATCTCCGTTACCAGGATCCTGCCTGCCCTTGAGGAATTACTGGCTCCCGGCGGAGATTGCATAGTCCTGATAAAGCCGCAGTTCGAGGCCGGCAAAGGGTGCGTCGGGAAGAAGGGTGTTGTAAGGGAAAGGTCCGTCCACATGGATGTTTTAAGGAACGTTGGAACATATATCTCCTCGATGAGAGATTTGGTCTTGATGGGAGCCAACTTTTCTCCCATACTGGGACCAAGCGGGAACATGGAATTCCTGTTCCATCTCAGGAAAGGAGGGAGCCCTCCGGTAGCCATGGATGAAGGCTTCTTAAGGGATCTCGTTGAAAGGGCTCACAGGGAACTTCTTGGGGTTCCACAAGAAGAGACTGATAGAACAGAGGGGGTCCTTTAATGATCGAAACCCTGGGACTGCTGGTCAACACCCAGAAGAGTTCGGCCCTGGCACTGGCCGAGAGCATTCTCAGGTGGGGGAGGGAACGCAATGTCAAGTTCGTACTTCCCCCCCATGAGGCTCATGTTCTTGGGGAACAGGAGACGTCGGACCAGGACTGGAAAGAGAAGGTCGACGCCGCTGTTGTCCTTGGAGGAGACGGTACATTCCTGAGGGCCGCACGCTACGTAATAGGGCATAACATCCCCCTTTACGGCATCAATGTCGGAAGACTGGGCTTCCTCTCCTGCGGGAAGATAGAGAATGCCGAGAAGGACCTTGAGATGATCAGGACCGGGGAGTTCACGGTGAACTTCAGACCCCTCCTGCACGGTATCGTAAGCCGGGGGAAGAGGAACAAGCACGAAGTCTTCGCCCTGAACGACCTTGTCGTGACCAAAGGGCCCTTTGCGAGACTTATAGCACTTAATATTGCGGTCAGCGGACGTAACCTGAGCCTCCTGCACGCTGACGGGATTATCATAGCCACCCCCACGGGATCGACGGCCTACTCTCTCTCAGCCGGCGGCCCCATAGTGCCTCCTCACATGTCCTGCATGATCCTTACACCGATCTGTGCCCACACTCTCTACTCCAGACCGATCGTACTGAGTGAATCCGATACGGTGACCATAACGCCCGAGGGGCAGCACAGGGAGATCATGCTTACCCAGGATGGACAGTTAGGGTACGAGCTTCTCCCTGGGGACAATATCTCCATATCCCTTGACAAGGACCGTAATATCGGGATCATCACCCTGCCAGAGAACGAATTCTTCTCCCTTCTACAGGAGAAATTCCAGTGGGGTCACAGGACTCCGAACGGTTCCGGGGAATGATCCCATGCTGTCTGAACTGATGGTGACCAATGTAGGCGGGGTTAGAGAGGCCTCCCTCCACTTCAGGGGAAGGTTCATCGCAATAACAGGAGAGAGCGGGGCAGGAAAGAGCAGCCTGGTCAGGGCACTGGAACTGGTAAGCGGGAAGAGGGCGCAGTCATCGATCATCAGGGCCGGTGTAGAGGAGGCCGAGGTCAGGGCAGCCCTGGAGATGGATGCCCCCGTTTCTTCCCTCCCCGAAGAATTCCAGCCCCAGGAGGGCTTTATCCTTGTAAAGAGAGTGGTCTCATCGACAGGGAGGGCCAAGAGCTACCTGCAGGAAAAACCTGTACCCCTCAACACACTGGCGGGAGCTCTCTCCAAGGTGGTGGCGATCCAGAGCCAGTTCGCCCAACTTGAGCTTCTTGAGCCGGAACAACAGGTCGAACTGCTCGATAACAGCGGCGGGGAGGTACTCAGGGAGATCAGATCGAACCTGTCCCAGGCTGTTTCCTCTGCCCTTGAGAACGAAAGGAAGCTCCTGGAGGTGTCCAGAAAGAGAAGGGAGATAGAATCAAGATACCAGGACGGAGAATCCTTTCTTGAAAAGTACAGGAGGATGGAGATCCGACCGGGGTGCGAATCTGATTGGGAGACCGATCTTAACCGTGTCTCTGATCTCCTGAAAAGACAGGCCAGATTAAGGCTTCTTCATGACAGATTGACAGGTGGAAGCTCCGGAGAGGGGCTTTCCGCCGCGATCGAACAGTTCGGCCAGGATATCCGGCAGAGCATGGACGGAGCCCCGGAACTTGAAATGAACATCGAGAGGCTTTTAACCGCTTCACAGGAGATCGAGAAGGCCCTGAAAGCTGTCGTCTCCATCGAGAGAGAACAGTCCCTCCAGGATGAATTCGATAATATCGAGAAGAAGATCGGGACCCTCAGAAAACTCATGAGGTACGCAAAGGTCGACAATGCTGAAGATCTCGTTGATTTTGCTGACCGACTGAAATTTGATCTTCAGTGGCTCAGAGAGAGCCGTGAGAAACTTGCCATGATACAGGAGAGATCTGCCTGCCTCAAGAAGGAGGTATCAAACCTGGCCCTTTCCCTCAGAGAGGCCCGAAAGAATGCCGCCAGGAGGCTCGAGAAGTCCGTCAATGCATCCCTCAGCAGCCTTGCAATGGAAGGGCTCCGCTTTGGGATATCATTACAGCCCTTGGAAAAGGTCCGCCAGAGTGGAGCCGACGACATCTCATTCCTTCTTTCCGACGGCAAGCACCTCCAGGGTCCTGTCTCCAGGATTGCTTCGGGGGGCGAGCTCAGCCGGATCCTTCTGGCCCTCCAGATAGCAGCCTCGGACGACATGCTCCCACGGACTCTGGTCTTCGACGAGGTAGAGGCCGGTCTTGGAGGCCGTTCGGCTTTCCTTGCGGGTCAGGCACTGAGGGACCTTTCCAGAAGGTGCCAGGTGATCCTTATAACCCATGAAGCGTCTATCGCCTCCCTTGCCGATCAGCACTTCCGGGTCGAAAGGGAGGGTGACATTAGCCGGGTCCTTGAGGTCGACGGAGAACAGCGTGTAAGAGAGCTCGCAAGGATGCTGGCGGGCGATCCCGATGACCCGGAGGCAACAGGTCTTGCCAGATCGCTGCTTGAAGGGAAACGGAGAGAGACCGATTGACCGATCAAGGGATTTTTATGCTATAATCACCCTTCGGTCGACCAGGTCGACCGAAGGGGGATCCGGCGGAAGCTTCCGGCCGCTCCCTTTTGATCTTCGCTCGGGACGGGTAACAGCAAGAGCCCTTGGGCCACCTGGATCGCCGGCGTTAGGAGGGAGATTTTCGATGTACGCAGTTATTGAAACAGGGGGGAAGCAGTACAGGGTTTCCCAGGGAGACACGATCAGGGTCGAGAAGGTCAGTGCCGCAGAAGGTGAAGAGGTAGAATTCTCCAAGGTCCTCCTCGTGGCCACCGACAGCGGGGTCTCTCTTGGCGAACCGACAGTTGCGGGAGCTCTTGTCAAGGGCCGCGTGCTGGAACAGGGAAGAGCGAGAAAGATCACCGTCTTCAAGTACAAGAACAAGTCCAGGCAATCAAGAAGGACAATCGGACACAGGCAGCCCTTTTCCTCTGTCAGGATCGATTCGATCATCTACCAGGACGGAAGATGACCGAGATAAGGTCCTTCCGAAGGAAGGGGAACATCTGCGGGCTTAATGTATCAGGTCATACGGGGTACGCCGAACACGGCGCCGACATCGTCTGCGCTGCCATATCAACCCTGGTCCAGACCCTCGAAACAGGGCTTACGGAGATCATCAGGATAGAGAGAGTCAAGTCAAGAATTGACGAGGACCGGGGATCCATGAGCCTCTTCTGGGATGGACCGGATGACTTGAGGGTCAGAACCCTGGTCGACACGGTAATAGAGGTTCTAAAATCCGTCGAAAAGAGTTATTCTTCTTACGTTAAGTTCATGGAGGTGGAAGTCGATGAGAACGATTAATCTTCAACTGTTCGCTCATAAAAAAGGACAGGGCAGCAGCACCAACGGAAGGGACAGCGTCAGCAAAAGGCTTGGAGTAAAGAGAAATGACGGGCAGGTAGTCACCGCCGGGAGCATTATCGTCCGCCAGAGGGGAACGAAATACCACCCGGGGGTAAATGTTGGAAGAGGGAAGGACGACACCCTTTTCGCCCTTTCAGAGGGCACTGTGCGCTTCCATACCAGGGCGGGGAGAAAGTACGTAGCCATAGAACCAGTGACCGCCTGATGCTTCTGTCCGATAGGAACGCTGCAGGGCCTGAGTTGATCTTGGGCCCTTTTCCCATATCTGAGGGGTGCAGATATTGAGATTCCTTGATTCAGCAGAGATCTCTGTCAGGGCAGGCAAGGGAGGAAATGGTGCCCTGAGCTTCCGGAGAGAGAAGTACGTTCCAAGGGGAGGACCTGACGGGGGTGATGGAGGGCGTGGAGGACACGTCCTGATCGTGGCCGATGATCATATCCAGACCCTTGCCGACTACGAATACAGAAGACGTTTCATTGCCGGGAACGGGGGCAACGGAAGGGGAAGGAACCAGACCGGCCCTTCCGGGGAGGATGTGTTCGTGAAGGTCCCCTGTGGCACCATCGTGAACGAAAAAGGGACAGGCCGGTTTTTGGCCGACCTTACCGTCGCAGGTGATACCCTTCTTGCCGCAAGGGGCGGGAGAGGAGGCAGGGGAAACGCCAGGTTTACCTCATCCAGGAGAAGAAGCCCCCGTTTCTCGGAAATGGGGGGGGAGGGAGAGGCCAGGGACCTGGTCCTGGACCTGAAGGTGCTGGCCGACGTGGGACTCGTCGGCCTCCCGAACACCGGGAAATCGACGCTCCTTTCGGCAATTTCAGGCTCAAGGCCCCAGATAGCCCCTTACCCCTTCACAACTCTCTCTCCCAACCTGGGAATGATGGACTTCGACAACCGGAGAATGATAGTGGCAGATGTTCCTGGACTGATCGAGGGGGCTCATTTGAACAGGGGGCTGGGACATGCCTTCCTGAAGCATGTGGAGAGGACCCGACTCCTTGTCTATGTCATCGATCTTTCGGAGGATGCTCCTTCCTCCCCGGTCGATCAGTGGAATACACTCAGATCGGAGTTCCAGGCCTTCAACCCGGAACTTCTGGACCTTCCCTACGTCGTCGCAGGCAACAAGACAGATCTCCCTTACCGGACCACTGAGACCCGAGAACTCCAGAGAGTGTTGAAGGCAGCAGGAGTGCCACTTTTCCTTATAAGTGCACTATCCCGGCTTGGAGTCGACGAATTGAGGGATCACATAGCATCGAGGATATCTGAACAGTCCGTCCCAAGAAGGGAGAGCCTCTTCATTGAGATAGACGACGAGGAGGACAGGACCGGACATAGGGCTGAGAAGCCACGAATTGAGACATTTCTTGAAAAGGGCGGGAGCATCTTTATTGTCAGGCATCACGAGGTCGAAAGGCTTGTCCGGAAATTCAACTTTGACCAGGAAGAAGCCCTGGGAAGGTTTTCCGCCATTCTTAGATATTACCGTGTGGAAGACCTGCTCCTTGAGAGCGGGGCCCGTGAAGGTGATACTGTAAGGATAGGGGAGACCGAATTCGAGTTCTATCCTGAGGTTTCATCTACGATGAAAGACAGAACGAGAGATGAAGGGCGGTGACGGGAATGCCCCTGAGGTCCTCTGAGGGTCTCCGCAAGCGCAAGATAGGGGTCATGGGGGGTACTTTCGACCCCATTCACTTCGGACACCTTGTTGCCGGCGAGGAGGCCTGTTTTTCCCTGGGCCTGACAGAGGTGGTCTTCGTGCCGACGGGAGACCCCTTCCACAAGGCCGGGAGGACCATATCTTCAGCTGAACACCGTTACACCATGACCATGCTTGCCACCCTTGACAACCCTCACTTCCGTATCTCCAGGGTCGAGATCGACAGGGAAACGCCAAGCCACACCGTGGACACCCTGAGGGAGATGCGGCACTGGTACCCTGCGGGGAGCGTTGAGTTCTATTTCATAACAGGCCTTGATGCAGTACTTGATATCATGGCATGGAAGGAACCCCTTGAGATACCGGAACTCTGCAAGATCGTGGCTGTCAGCCGGCCCGGCTTCAATCCCAAGGGGCTCGATGATCTAGCGGAGATCATCAGGGAGAACCTTATCCACCTTGAGATACCCCTACTTGCGATATCGAGCACCGAGATAAGGCAGAGGGTCTCGAACGGGCAGAGCATAAGGTATCTCGCCCCGTGGCTGGTAGAGCAGTACATTTACAAGAACGCCATGTATTTCAGGAACGGATGGTGAAAGATACGTGTCCAGGAAGAGTATGATCCTTCTGGTCCTCGCCGCGATACTGTCCCTTACAGCAGGGATCGGTCTTAAGGCCTATTTTTTCTTCAACCCTGAGCCCCAGACCATCAGGGAGAGGATCGAGCACGACGAGGAGACGGGGAGGATCAACCTTCTTCTTGTGGGGCTGGACGAAGTCCCCGGAGAAGATATCAACCGTTCTGATTCAATTGCCTTCGTATCGATCGATATAGACGACAAGGTCGTTCGAATGCTCTCAATTCCCAGGGATACAAGGGTACAGATACCGGATCGAGGGTGGCAGAAGCTGAACCACGCCTATGCCTATGGGGGAGTGGACCTTCTCAAGACGACCCTTGTAAATTACCTTGGCGTCCCCATTCCCTACCATATCATTGTCAACCTGGACAGCTTTCCGGAACTTGTGGACCTTATCGGCGGGGTCACCATCAACGTCCCCAAGAGACTCCGGTATACCGACAAGGCGGGCGGTGTCCACATTGATATTCCAGCCGGTGAGCAGCACATGGACGGGAAGACCGCCTTGGGCTATGTGAGATTCCGTCATGACGCCCTGGGAGATATCGGAAGGGTCGAAAGACAACAGGTCTTCATGATGGCTGTCTTCCGGAAGATGAAGGACCCTGCGATGATAACCAGGATCCCTGAGCTGATCCGCCAATCGATGCGTCTGGTCAAGACCAACTTGACTCTCTCACAAGCGGTCCAGCTAGCTTCATACCTCAAGGACCTGGACCCTTCCAGGGCCATTTTCCGCACCTTACCGGGTAAATCGGCCTATATTTCGGGTACCAGCTACTGGCTGGGCGAACTGAGCTCCATCTCGGAGATCCTTTCGGAAAAACCCCTGGAGACCGTTGAAACGGAAGAGGTTGGGGAGCAAGCCGAACGAGAGGCCGACACTTCCGCGGAGGTAGACCTGAAGGAGTTGGTGGCTTCCATCAAGGTCCCCCTGTCGATTCTCAACGGTTCAGGAGCTTCCGGAATGGGTAAAGAATCGGCCACCAGGCTCCAGTCAATAGGTATCGATGTCGTCCATATCGGGAACGCAAAACACTACGATTACAAATTCACAAACATCCTTTATCCGCCAGGAGAAGAGACGGAAAAGGCCGCCAGGTCACTAGGCCGGTTGGCCGGGATCCCTGAGAACCTTGTCCGGAGCGATACTTCGATACGCCATGTTACAATGATAATGGGTCATGACTACGTAAACGTTCTAAAAAGAATAGAACTTGCAAGGAACCATAATTATTCAAATTAATATAGTAGAGAGGAGTTGTGCCTTTGCCTGGGGACGAAAGCCTGAATCCAGTTATCAAAGCCCTGCAGGACAAGCTTGCCGAGGAGATCACCCTTATCGACCTTTCAAAAGAATCATCCTTTGCCGATACCTTTATTCTGGCGACAGGTAATTCGGAGGTTCACATGAGAACTCTCCTTGATAACGTTTCCGAGACCCTGGACCGGATAGGTTCGAATTACAGGATCGAGGGGGAGAACAGTCCCAAATGGATCCTCCTTGATGCCGGGAACATGGTTATCAACATCTTCAGCCGTGAGGGAAGGAACTTTTACAGACTCGAGAGTATATGGGCAAATGCTGAAACGACCCGTTTGGATGACTGAGTTAAGGTTCCGAACGCAGAGGTTTCTTTGAGACCCGCCCGAAGCATTGCTTTAAGAAACAGATAAGGCCCCTTGAAGGGGCCTTTAAATGCAAAAAAGATGTCTTATAATATATCTTATGTTGCGTTATGTCTTATACCCGACCCTTCGGATCCTTCAGAAAGCGTCGCAAACTATTCTATAGAATTCATCGGGGTCGAGGGATGCACCACCGATCAGAAGGCCGTCTATCTCCTCCTGTTCAAGGTAATCCTCCGAGTTGGAGCTTTTGACGCTGCCTCCGTAGGAGATCAGGGAACGGTCCGCCAGGGAGGGCCCTCCCAGTCCTGACAACAGCTCTCTGATAAAGGCACAGCACTCACCGGCGTCCCGGGGTGTCGCGTTCAGTCCAGTTCCTATGGCCCAGACCGGTTCATAGGCGATAAGGATCCTTTCCTGTTCCGCCATGATCCCAGGGTCATGAGAAAAGACCGCACTGACCTGTCTTTCGATCACATCTTCGGTGAGTCCCCGGTTTCTCTCTTCTTCGGTTTCGCCGACACATAACAACGGCTCCACGCCTTGCTCGAGGCAGGCCAAATACTTGCTTGAGACCCAAAGGTCATCTTCCCTGAAGATATGTCGTCTCTCGCTGTGGCCGACCAGGGCAAGCTTCGCCCCCGCCTCGATGGCGCAGGGGATCGAATTCTCGCCGGTGAAGGCACCCGAGGGCTTCCAATGAACGTTTTGTATGCCAAGTAAAATATTAACACCCCTGGACCTTATGTGATCCGCCATGGGAACTATATTGACCGCCTGGGGGAAAATCGCCACACTGACAGCATCTGGAATATCTTCCCCCTGTTCCAGCAAAACCGAAAATTTGTCGAGGAATTCCAGCGACTCCGAGACACCCTTGTTCATCTTCCAGTTCCCGGCGATGAATCTCTCTCTCCTCACAGGGGCTCCACCCCGCTCCCGGACTTCGGGCATGCAAGAAGAGGCGTGATGCCCGGAAGCTCCTTTCCTTCAAAGAACTCAAGGGTGGCTCCCCCACCTGTGGAGATGTGATAGATCCCTTTGGAAAAACCAAGAAGATTCGCAGCTGCGGCCGTGTCACCGCCACCAAGTACCGAGACGGCACCTGCCGATGTCCTTTCGACAACGGAGAGGCCGACCCTTTTGGTCCCTTCCCCAAAGGGGTCCCTTTCAAAGAGCCCCAAAGGACCATTCCACAGGATCGTTTCGGCTTTAAGGACCTCGGTGGAAAACAGCTCGGCCGTCTCCGGTCCGATATCAAGCCCCATCATATCTTCAGGGATGGCGTCAGATCTCACCACAATCTGTTTTGGATTATTCTCGAGGGAGGTCGAGCCCACAAGGTCCAGAGGGAGCAGGATCCTTACTCCTGTCATTCTGGCTGTTTCCATGATCTCAGATGCAACGGTCTCCGTCCCCTCTTCGCAGAAGGACTTTCCAACGTCCATCCCCGAGGCCTTCAGAAAAGGAAAAGCCATGGCTCCGCCGATGAGCATTACGTTCGCCTTCTCTAGCATGTTCCGGATAAACCCGATCTTGTCGGAGACCTTGGCACCTCCCAGGATCAGGACCATCGGCCGTTTCGGGTTCTCCATGACAGCCGATAGAACCTTAACCTCCTTTTCCATGAGTTTTCCGGCAAGGGATGGCAGGAACCTGGTAACTCCCTCGGTGGAGGCGTGGCTCCTGTGGGCGGCGCTAAATGCGTCCATTACAAAGACATCAAAGGGTTCTCCCAGCTTTCTGGCAAAAACCGGATCGTTGGCCTCCTCCTCCGGATGGAACCTGACATTCTCCAGAAGACAGATCTGACCCTCCCCCATCGATCCTATAGTGGCGGAGACCTTGTCACCAACGCACTCTTCACAGAAGCCGATCCTCCAGCCTGTCAGTTCTTCAAGGGACCGGGCAACGGGAAGGAGGGAGAGACCGGCGGAAACCTTTCCCCTAGGCCTGCCAAGGTGGGAAACCAGGGCGATCCTCGCGCCGCTTCTCCTGAGCAGTTCCAGCGTCTCCATGTGGGCCCTTAAACGCGTGTCATCGGCTACCCTGCCTTCGTCCATGGGAACGTTGAAGTCCACGCGGACAAGTACCTTCTTTCCCTTGAGCTTATTGCCTTCGATGGTCCTCAGTTCCATGTCGATCAGGCTTCCCTGGAAAGCATGTAGTTGGCGAGATCTATGACCCGACAGGCGTACCCCCACTCGTTATCATACCAGGAGAGGGTCTTCACTAGGTTGCCCAGGGTCATGGTGTGTCTTGCGGCAAATACGGAGGATCTGCTGTCTCCTGTTACATCAACGGAGACGATATCATCCTCCTCGTAAGCAAGATATCTCTTCATGGGCCCCTCTGCTGCTTTCAGGAGAGCGCCGTTGACCTCCTCTGCGGTCACTTCCCTGGAAAGCACCGTTACAAGGTCGACAAGGGAGACATCCGGGGTCGGGACCCTGATGGCCAGTCCGTTCATTTTTCCGGCCACCTCGGGATAAACTTTCCCGATCGCAGATGCGGCACCGGTCGTAGTAGGGATCATGGACAGGGCGGCCGCGCGCCCCCTGTGAAGGTTCTTGTGAGAGGCATCAAGGGTCTTCTGGTCGTTGGTATAGGCATGGGTAGTGGTCATGAGTCCCTTCTCTATCCCGAAGGCCTCATGGATAACCTTTACCACTGGTGCAAGGCAGTTGGTCGTACATGAGGCATTGGATACGACGTGGTGTCTTGATGCGTCGTAGATCTTCTCGTTTACCCCCATGACGATCGTTGCGTCCTCGTTCTTTGCGGGGGCCGTGATAAGGACCTTCCTGGCCCCGGCTTCCAGGTGTTTGGCGGCTTTGGCCGCATCGGTGTACTTGCCCGATGACTCTATCACAAGGTCTATTCCCATTTTCTTCCACGGAAGGTCTTCGATCTCTGCCTCGGCAAGGACCTTCACGGTCTTTCCGTTGATAAGGAGGGAATCCCCCTTTACGGAGACATCACCGCTGAAACGCCGGTGAACGGAGTCATACTTGAAAAGATAGGCTCTCTGTTCTGCTGTGGTCCGGCTGTTGGTGGCGACGATCTCGAAGAGACCATCATTCTCGTACTCGAAAAGAGCCCTGAGAGCCAGACGCCCTATCCTCCCAAAGCCGTTGATCGCTACCCGTTTCATTCCCATTCCGATCGCCTCCGGTCATTTTTCCATAGGTTCCTGTTCAGTTGATGGTACTGTATATCCGACGGAAAATTGTCTCACTGATCCTAAAGATCTCCTACATGTCCTCCCCTATCACTCTCAGAAGCTCAGAGACACTCGGAGAATAGAGGGCGTCCCCGTGGGGCTTGTAGGGCATGCTCCCGTCGAAGATCTCCGCCACTCCACCCAGACAACCCTTTCTGAGGTGGGAGAGGAAGGGCCTGAGGAAACACCAGGCTATGTCCTTCCGATCGGGGTTGTATCTAAGATAGGCCGTGATGAACTGGCCCAACAGCCACGGCCAGGCCATTCCCATGAACCGGGCCTTCTCTCTCTGGTCAATGCGCCCCTCACACCGTCCCTTGTACTTCTCATGGTGCGGGTCAAGGGTCCTGAGCCCGAATGTAGTATAGAGTTCATTCCAGCATGTCTCTACCACCGATCTGCCCCTTTCGGGGTCCATAACTGTGGCAGGAAGGGAGACGGCAAGGATCTGGTTGCACCTGACAGATTCATCCCTCGTTCCTCCGTCTACCCAGTCGAAGAGATAGCCCTTCTCGCTCCAGAAGATCTTCTGGAAGTTCCTTCTACATTCTTCGGCCACAGCGCCGTAATCCCTGCTATCACTATCCCGGCCGATGAGTTCGGAGTACTTCTCCATCGCCCTGAGGGAGTTGTACCAGAGCGCGTTGACCTCTACCAGCTTGCCCCTTCTCTCAACAATGGGCCTGCCGTCAGTCTCTCCGTCCATCCAGTTGCTTCCGGGATCATCGGACCTAAGTTCCAGTAAACAGTCCCTGTCCATGGAGATACCTATCCCGGGGATACCTTTCCTGTAGTTCTCAAGGATGGCTGCAAGGTCGGACCAGTTTTCCCTGACCAGTTCCACCTGGCCGCTCTGTTCGCAGAACTTGTCCAGAGCGTAAAAGAACCACAACCCTGTGTCACAAGCCCTGGTCTCCAGATCACCCGTATGAGGGTTCACCTTCGAGGGCATTACGTGCCCATTCCCGGCAGCGCGATCCAGCCATACCTTGAGGAGCCTTTCAGCGAATCCCTTCCGGCCTGTTACCAGCAAGAGGCCGGGGACAGAGACGAAAGTCTCCCTTGCACTCTCCCTCACCGATGGGTAACCGGAGAACACCTTCGGCCGTTTCCCATTCATCTCGGAGAGACAGTGGGATGCTGTGTGAAGAAGGTCCCTCACCATGGGCGTCTTCCTTACCAGGGGACTCTCGGAAAGGCTCTCCTGGAAGAAGCGCCTGGTCTCATTTTCCATGGCAGCCAGGGATTCGTGGTCGTGCTGGACGCTCTCCGCCCCAAGAACGACATATACTGAATCCCCTTCGGTCATCTCCATGGAAAGGACCCCGGGGGACCACAGGCTGTCAGTGCCGGGTTTATCGCAGTCATCGTGCTCGTATATCAGGTTCTCGAACCAGAGAGGTTTGGACCGCCAGTCTCCCCGGTTGAAGGAAAAGTAGCTCTGAAGGCCCCTCCCCTGGATCATTACCGAATTTCTCGTAAAGGATGATTCAAAGCCCGAACCGTCCTTTTCCGGGAAGAGTCTGTCCACTCCCCTGTGGGCGGCCAGAGGTCTTATCTCCAGTCTGACGCTTTCCGGTGACGAAAGCAGTTCGTATTTGATGACGGTTAACGGGAGGTTTCTGGGCATGAAGATCGTCTTTCTGAGGAAAACGCTGTGTATAACGAAAAGCATTCCAGGAAGAGGTTCGGCCTGGTACTCCTGCAGGTAACGGTAGCCGTCAGGGTAGATGACATCTGTATAACGATTGGTGGAAAGATGATATTTTTTCCCTTTGCTGATTACCGTCTCATCCACCTTGCTGATGAGGACGTCGGGGAAAGCCTCTTCTCCACTCTTTTTTACAACCAGCAGACCGTGTTCGCGTCGGGTATTGGCGCCTATCACAGTCGAGAATCCAAATCCGCCCCAGCCGTTCGTCGTCAGAAACTCCCGACTGGAGCCCTTCTCATAGGTGTTAACATCAGCCTTTCCCAGGTACATAGCCGTCAGTCCCCCTTTTTGATCTTTTTATTCTGAAGAAATCCCTGCAAGATGATCGATCTTTCTCCATCGATACTCCACAGTGCTTTTGCTCACGGGCTTGGAAAGGACCTGCCCCAGTTCCCTCAGGGTCGCCGATGGATTCTCCATCCTTGCGTAGACAAGCTCCCGAAAGGCCTCAGGCAGCATCCTGATCCTGCCGGTGGTGATCAGCTCTTCTGCGGTCTCGAGCTGCCTTTTGGCGGTCTCAAGGGACTTTCTGATGTTCGAAGCATCGCAGTTCACGACCTTGTTGGCCCTCTCCTTCATAGATCTAAGCATAGCCTTTTCCTCAAGCAAAAGGGAAGTCCTGAACATCTGCATGTTGGAAAGCATCCCGACAATTGACGACTGGTCCCTTATGACCGTCTCCGTGAAACCGTACCTAGTTCTGCTTCTGAAGGAGATGTCGTTCATGGCAAGGAGGTGTCCCAGTCTCTCCGAAGGGACCCTCCCCCATGTATCGCTGGTCCTGAATACCATGTAATAACCTGTCCTTGGCAGGAACAGGGAGCCGCAGGAGCCGAAGATCCCTCTCAGCCAGTGCCATGCATTGGCCCTGTTCCGTCTGGGATCCCCGTAAAGGGATATCTTCTCCAGGACCATTGCCGGGTCCAGCTTCAACGATACCTTGCCCCTCATTCCTGCCGGTATCACCAGGTTAAGAGCTGTTTCTCCGGGTCTTCCCCAGTCCGACAACTCCCACAGCTTTTTCAGTTTCCGGAAGACAAAGAACCTGCTGCTGGAGAAGACCGCTTCCATCCGGCGCTCTCCTCCCGCTCCTCCCGACAAACCGGAGAAGATCCCTCCGATCTCTACGGATGCCTTGACCCTGTCGTCAACCAGAACGCTCGACCAGTCGTCCCAGATAACTTCCCTCAGCTTTTCCATCGGGATGTGTCTCTTTCCTCTCTGGCTATCCGGATCAGGGCCTCTGAGACCTTCTGGCTGTTGTGCCTGACACTTCCGCCCGAAACGTCAAGAAAGTCGGAAACGACAACCCTGGATCCCATAAGCGAGAGAGACCTTTTGTGCTCTTCATCCATCATGAGAGGGACCGAACCCGCTGCAAGATATGTCTCGAGGAGATCGGAAGGAACTTCCCCATCGTTCGTGAAAACATAGTCCGGTACCAATCCGGAAGTCCTGGTGATCCACCTGACGTGATCCATGATGGACATGCCGTCCGTCTCGCCAGGCTGGGTCATTAGATTGGTAATGTATATCTTGGGGGCTGCCGTTCTCTTGAGGGCCTCAGAGACCTCACCGAACATGAGGTTGGGAATAATGCTGGTGAAAAGGCTCCCGGGACCTAGCACTACCGCATCAGCGCTCTCGATGGCCAGAATGGCATCTGGTACAGCCTTTGCATCGGGGGGCTCGATCCAGACCGACTCGATCTGGTACCCCCTCACGGAAATGTCCAGCTCCCCCCTGAGGGTGTCTCCATCCCTGGTAGCTGCACATAGGGTGACCGATTCATTGGTTATCGGTATGACCTTTCCCCTTATAGCAAGAAGGTTGTTAAGTTCCTCGACGGCCTTGCGGAAGTCGCCGGTCATCTCCGTGGTCGCAAGAAGGATAAGATTTCCCAGGCTATGCCCCTTGAGCTCTCCCCGGTCAAACCTGAAATTGAGTATCCGGTTCAGAGAGCTGTCGTTCTCGGCAAGGGCGACCATGCAGTTCCTTATGTCCCCTGGAGGAAGGACTCCCCACTCTACCCTAAGCCGGCCGGAGCTCCCTCCTTCATCGGTAACTGTAACTATGGCAGTAATGTTCCTCGTGTATGATTTCAACCCTGAAAGAAGGGTCGAAAGGCCCGTACCTCCTCCGATCGCAACGATCTCTGGGCCCTGGGAGACCTTGAGCTGGAAGGCTTTGGCCATTATTGAGCCATTCCTACCAACCTGGGCCTCCTGGGACCCTCCATCCTCCTCTTCCTGGAAGAGTCTTGCCGAGAGAAGGGATATTATGCCCCCCGTCAAAAGGCCGATAGTGAACGCCGACCACCAGTTCATGATATCACCGTGTCCTTTTCGATATCCCTGTGCCTTGTCGTTGA
>LGGV01000018.1 GCA_001509095.1 Synergistales bacterium 58_81
GGGAGGAGCCTGGAGAGAAAGGATATACTGACCGACAAGGCTTTCATCGTTGAAGGGGACCTTCCAAGCGGAACGGTGGGGATCCTTTCCGTTGCTGTTCCGTCTGAACTCGCCTCTCCCGGCAAAGCCACGGTCATCTCCTACCTGGAGGATAC
This sequence comes from Synergistales bacterium 58_81, assembly GCA_001509095.1. Taxonomy (GTDB): domain Bacteria; phylum Synergistota; class Synergistia; order Synergistales; family Thermovirgaceae; genus 58-81. The sequence goes on from LGGV01000018.1 coordinate 156, forward strand.
AGTAGAGTGGACAGTGCCGGCGAAGTGAGCAGGGACCATCTTTTCCGGTGCGCTTCCTGCGGGGTGCGATTCAAGAGCGCATGCCGCCCCTCCCGCTGCCCCGACTGCGGGGGAAAGACCTTTGTCCATGAATCAGGTCCGCCCCTCCGCAAGAGGGCAAAGGGGTGTTCGGGATCCTGCTCGGGGTGTTCCGGGTGCAGTCATTGAGATCATCTCGTCACGACCCTGTCGTTCTCGGGATCGAGACCAGCTGCGATGATACGGGAGTTGCCGTCCTGGGTTTTGACGGCCGTGTAAGGTCATCCCTCCTCTCCAGTCAGTTAAAAGACCACGCAGCCTTTGGCGGGGTTGTCCCGGAACTGGCATCCAGGAGACACCAGGAGGCTATTATCCCCCTTTTAAGGGCGGCCCTCTCCGAGGCCGGGGTCGACGAACCTCCCGGCAGGGTGGGGCTGGTGGCGGTCACGAACGGGCCGGGCCTGATGGGGTCGCTCCTGGTGGGCGTGATGACAGCCAAGGGTCTTGCCCAGACCTGGGAGTGCCCCCTGGTCGGGGTGAACCACCTGGAGGGTCACATATTTGCCAACCGGATAGCCCACGAAGGGATCGAAACACCATTCCTCTGCCTTATCGTCTCGGGTGGGCACACCGAAGTGATACTGGTGAAGGACTGGGGAGCCTATGCAATGGTGGGGAGGACCAGGGACGATGCTGCCGGCGAGTGTTTCGACAAGGTGGCCAAGATACTGGGGCTTCCCTACCCCGGCGGCCCCGAGGTGGACCGTCTTGCCGCTTCGGGCGACCCTAAGTCCTTCGACTTTCCTGTGCCCATGAGCTCCACTTCCGAGGTGGAGTTCAGCTTCAGCGGGCTCAAGACGGCCGTTCTCTGGACAGTGAACAGGATAAAGGGAGAGGGTCGCGAGGTCCCCGTTGCGGATATCTGCGCCTCCTTTCAGAGATCGGCGGTGGAAGCGCTTCTTGGCAAGGTGGTCCTTGCATCGAAGATCACAGGTGTAGGGAGGATCTGCCTTTCGGGGGGCGTGTCGGTCAACTCCGCCCTCAGGAGAGCCTTCCGAGAGCGCTTCGGGAGCAACGTATTCATCCCCCCCCCTGAGCTATGCACCGACAACGCGGCCATGATAGCCGCTGCAGGACTGGACCGTTATCTCAGATCAGGACCTTCGGGGCTTGATATCACTCCCGATCCTTCGGCGCCGTTGACATAAAAGAGATCAAAAACGGAGTAAAACCAAGGAAAAACCACAAAAACCCTTTTTTTGAATAATATTCCCCCTCAAAGGCCAACCAAACCGCTTGAGATTGCAGACGCAGGCAATTACTATCATTCGCGGTCATTTAGCACTCGCCGCAAGAGAGTGCTAACATATTTCCAAACATATGTTTGCAGGGAGGGTTGTTGAAATGAAGTTGAAACCGCTCGGAGACAGGTTAGTAGTGAAGGTGCTGACCCAGGAAGAGAAGACCAAGGGAGGGATAGTGATCCCCGACACGGCCAAGGAGAAGCCCCAGGAGGGAGAGGTCCTTGCGATCGGTTCCGGGAAGGTTCTTGAGAACGGCCAGAGGCTTCCTCTCGAGGTAAAGACGGGAGACAAGATCCTTTTCAGCAAGTACGGCGGCACAGAGGTCAAGATCGACGGCGAGGAGCTGCTCATACTCAGCGAGCGCGACGTCCTTGCCATTCTTGAAAAGTAGTCCGGACCCATATTTTTTCTGAAGAAACAGGAAGGAGGAATAATCAATGCCCAAGATCCTTGTTTTTGGAGAAGAGGCCCGCAGGGCCCTCGAGCGTGGCATCAACAAGGTAGCCGATACGGTAGGCGCAACACTGGGCCCCAAGGGGCGGAACGTTGTTCTGGAGAAGAAGTTCGGTTCGCCGACGATCACCAACGACGGTGTCACCATCGCGAAGGAGATCGAACTGGAGGATCCCTTCGAGAATATGGGAGCCCAGCTCCTCAAGGAAGTCGCGTCCAAGACCAACGATATAGCCGGTGACGGAACGACCACCGCCACGGTCCTGGCCAGGGCCATCATCCTCGAAGGCATGAAGAACGTGGCCGCCGGCGCCAACGGCATGCTCATGCGGCACGGTATAGAGAAGGCGGTCGACTTCGTCGTCGACGAGCTCAAGTCAATGTCCATCAACGTCAAGGAGCGGGAGAAGATCGCACAGGTTGCCGCCATCTCCGCCAACGACCGCGCAGTGGGCGAACTGATCGCCGAGGCTATGGAAAAGGTCGGGGAAGAGGGCGTCATCACCGTCGAGGACAGCCAGACTGTCGGGACCACCCTGGAGCTGGTGGAGGGTCTTCAGTTCGACAAGGGCTACGTGAGCCCCTACATGATGACCGACCCCGAGAGGATGGAGGCCCACCTCGAAGATGCCTACATCCTCATCAACGACGGCAAGATCAACAGCGTGAAGGATATGGTCCCCCTTCTCGAGAAGGTGGTCCAGACCGGCAAGCCGCTTCTGATAATCGCCGAGGATGTCGAGGGTGAAGCCCTTGCGACCCTGGTTGTGAACAAGCTCAGGGGCACCATGCAGGTCGTTGCGGTAAAGGCCCCCGGTTTCGGTGACAGACGCAAGGCCATGCTCCAGGATATCGCCATCGTGACGGGTGGACAGGTCATCTCCGAGGAGATCGGCATCAAGCTTGAGAACGCCGACCTCTCCATGCTCGGAAAGGCCAAGAAGATCCGTGTTACCAAGGAAGAGACCACCATAGTCGAGGGTGCCGGCGATCCCGATTCCATCAGGAAGCGCGCCGCCCAGATCAAGACCGAGCTCGAGGAGTCCACTTCCGAGTACGACAAGGAGAAACTCCAGGAGCGCCTTGCCAAGCTCGTGGGCGGAGTTGCCGTCATCCAGGTCGGGGCCGCCACCGAGACGGAGCAGAAGGAACTGAAGCACCGCATCGAGGATGCCCTCAACGCGACCAGGGCGGCCGTTGAAGAGGGTATCGTTGCCGGCGGCGGCGTGGCTCTGGTCAACGCCATCGAGCCCCTCGACAAGTTCATCGAGAAGCTCAACGGTGATGAAAAGACCGGCGCTACCATCGTCAAGAAGGCCCTGACTTCGCCGATCCACCTGATCGCCGACAACGCCGGATACCAGGGCGACGTGGTTGTCGAGAAGGTCCGCGGCCTCAAGAAGGGAGAGGGCTTCAACGCCATCACGGGCGGGTACGAGGACCTGATCAAGGCGGGGATCATCGATCCCGTAAAGGTCACCAGGAGCGCCCTCCAGAACGCTGGCTCCATTGCCGCCATGGTCCTTACCACTGAGACACTTGTGGCAGATAAACCCAAGAAGGAGAGCGACATGCCCCCGATGCCCGGCGGCATGGGCGGAATGGACTATTAATACGGTCCGTCGATATTTTAGGGCCCCCTCGCGGGGCCCTTTTTTAATGGTGAGCGCCCGGCGCGTATTCTGATAAACTTGTGCTGTGATCGCCGGGCCGTATCGGGTCCGGCATGGAGGTGAAGCTTTTGTCTTCCTCGGAGAGAGAGACCATCATCATCATCGATTGCGGTTCCCAGTACACACAGCTGATCGCAAGGAGAGTAAGGGAGCTGGGGGTCTACAGCGAGATCATCCCCTGGGACAGCAGCCTTGAAGCCGTAATGGCGAAGAACCCTTCGGGCCTGGTAATTTCGGGTGGGCCGGGTACCGTCCTGGAGGAGGACTCCCCAACCGTCCCGCCGGAACTGCTGGACGGAAGGTTCCCCGTCCTCGGGATCTGCTACGGGATGCAGCTGATAGCCAGGCTGCTGGGTGGAGATGTGAGGAAGGGTGAGCTGGCCGAGTACGGAAGGGCCAGGATCTTCCTGGAAAGTGAACGAAGCGGGATCCTGAAGGGTCTTCCGGGGGATCTGGAGGTCTGGATGAGCCACTGGGACTACGTAGAGGCCCCTCCTCCGGGTTTCGTGGTAACCGCCAGGAGCGAGTCCGGGATGATAGCGGGCTTCCGGGGCCCCGACTCGAGAATATCGGCCATACAGTTCCACCCCGAAGTAGCCCACACATCGGGAGGAATGGACGTACTTGCCAACTTCCTCTTCGGGGTCTGCCGGTGCGGGAAGACCTGGAGCCTCGAGGACTGGATCGGATCCACAGTCAAGGAGATCATGGCCATCGCGGGTGACGGCCGCGTGGTCTGCGGCCTTTCCGGAGGAGTAGATTCGACGGTCGCCGCCGTTCTCACATCCAAGGCCATAGGCGACCGCCTGGAGTGCATCTTTGTCAACAACGGCCTTCTGCGCCTGAACGAGGCGGAGCAGGTAATGGAGACCTACCGGGGCTCCCTGGGGCTCAAGGTGCACTACGTTGATGCCACCGACGATTTCCTCTCGGCCCTCAAAGGCGTTACCGAGCCGGAGGCAAAAAGGAAGGCGATCGGGGAGACCTTCATAAGGGTCTTCGAGCGGAAGGCCAGGGAGATCGGAGGAGCCCACTGGCTCCTGCAGGGAACCCTCTACCCCGACGTGATAGAGAGCGGCCACAAGGGAAAGGATGCAGCCGTCATCAAGAGCCACCATAACGTGGGAGGGCTCCCCGAAAAGATGGACTTCCAGGTACTTGAACCCCTGAGGGACCTCTTCAAGGACGAGGTCAGGAAGATAGGGGCCATGCTGGGAGTCCCGAAGGAGATCCTCGGGCGCCACCCCTTCCCCGGGCCGGGGCTTGCGGTCCGCTGCCTTGGCGATGTGACCCGGGAGAGGCTCGATACTCTCAGGAGAGCCGACGCCATCTTCCTGTCCGAGATCAGGGACCATGGGCTCTACGACAGGATGTGGCAGGCCTTCTGCGTGCTTCTCCCCGTGAGGACAGTCGGTGTTATGGGAGATATCAGAACCTATGCTGAGGTCATAGCGCTGAGGGCTGTCGAGTCTCCCGACGGAATGACAGCAGACTGGGTGAGGCTGCCCGGAGATCTGCTCGACAGGGTCTCCCGCAGAATATGCAACGAACTGGGCGGGGCCAACAGGGTGGTCTACGATATCACCGGGAAGCCCCCGGCTACCATAGAATGGGAGTAGACCATCTCAGGGTCTGCCATTGAAGGCGAAAAAGGGAACGGAGGTGTCAAGCGGCCTTGGATAACGAGGTGACGTCAAGACCCCAGGGGCAGTGGGGGGTCTACCTGCCCTTCATAGTGGCCTTTGCCATGCTCTCCACGCTCTCCTATATCGTCTCCTTCCCCCTCTTCAGACCCCTTGCCTGGTCGTCGCTGCTCTCCTTCTTCGCCTACCCCCTCTACCACCTGATCTACATGAGGGCTTTCTCGGGCAAGTGGTCAAACCTTGCCGCGGGGATAACCACGGCGGCGATCCTCTTTCTCCTGGTGGTTCCCGCGGGCCTCATGGGCACCCTGATAGCCAGGGAGGGTATCAAGGTCTACGGAAAGGTGGCGGACCTTCTTCTGCAGCTAGAAGGAGCCGAGATGCCTTCTCTGCTGGAGATACTGCCCAAGGGGCTTTCGACCAGGCTTGCTCCATACATGGAGCACTTCGAATTCGTCGGCGATGCCTTTCGTCAGGCCGGAAGGTGGTTTGCCTCCTACATCGCCTCCGCCTCCAGGGGTTTTCTGGGCAACGCATTCAGGTTGTTCTACCAGCTGATAGTCATAGCCGTGGCCTCCTTTTTCATGCTAAGGGACGGTCACAAGATCCTCGGCTACGTCAGGGAGATCCTCCCCCTCTCTTCCGACGAGAGGGATGAGATCTTCGGGAAGGCAAAACAGATGCTCCAGTCAGTGGTCTACGGAATAACCCTCACCGCCGGTATCCAGGCCTTTCTGGGCGGGCTCGGATGGTGGTGGGTAGGACTGCCAAGCCCGGCCCTTTTTGCGGGAGCCATGTTCCTCCTGGCCATGATCCCCTTCGTCGGGACGCCAATGGTGCTTCTGCCGGGAGCGGCCTACCTCTTTACGATCGGAAAGATAGGTCCTGCCATCTTCCTCGCGCTATGGGCACTGCTCGTGGTGAGCACTATCGACAACTTCATCAGACCACTGTTCATATCCGAGGGCAGCAAGGTCCACATACTTATTGTCTTTACGGGGGTAGTAGGCGGACTGGCCGCCTGGGGTTTCATAGGTCTCTTCACCGGACCTCTGATCCTCTCCATGTTCTTCTTCTTCCTGGACAGCTACAGAAGGATCTGGCAGCGCATGCGGGGAGATGACCAGGACAGTGAACGGAGGTGAGAACAAATGCCCTTCATAGGTCAAGAGGACCCATGAGGAGGTCCTCTCGCCCGAGGGGACCGATTCGGGCCAGCTCGCTGAGGTCTCCGGGGCCGTCGCACTATGGGGTCCCGACGGACTTCGGATAGAGGACGCAAGAAAGGATACAGACCCAGGCACTCTGGCGGCACGGTACTTTCCAGGCAGACACCTCCTCCTTCTGGAGGGGGGGAAGAACCTCCCCTTGCCGAAGATATGGGTTGGCAGCCCTGAGGCTATCCCGGAAGAGGTCTCAGGTGTGGTGGCCTTCTACGACAGGGACAACCCCTGTGAAAAGGAGAGGCACTTCTGTGCCGGCCAGGAGAAGGAACTTGCCCGGCTGGTGCTTGCGATGGTCCGCAAGGCCGAGGCCTCCCCGGCGGAGATATACAGCCGCGAGAGGAGGATCCCCGTCAAGGCCTTCGTGGGTGAGTTCATAGCCGGCGCCCTTTCGGGTATGCTAAGGTCTCTCAAGGGGGATTTCGACCCCGAAGAGGGGATAAGCGTCCATATAAGGTCCCTTCCGGGAGAATAGGGCCTGGACGGTCGATATATCCATTATCCATCTGCACAGATCGTTTGGATTTCCGGAGGGGCCGGGCTGCTCGCGCTTGCGTTCGCCCTTTTCTCGTCGGGGCGCATCAATTCTTTCGAGGTAACCAATGACAGGGTGAACGAACTTTCCGGGATCATACAGAAGGGTTCCATGGCCTTTCTCTCCAGGGAGTACAGGGCGCTGATCCCCTTCGTGGTGGTCGTCGGAGGTATCCTCTGGTTCAAGATAAGCTCCGCCACGGCCATCTCCTTCCTTCTCGGGGCTCTCTGCAGCGGCCTTGCCGGCTTTGTGGGCATGCGGGTGGCGACCAGAGCCAACGGAAAGACGGCCTTTGCCGCAGGGCAGGGGATGAACCCGGCCCTCAGGATAGCCTTCACCGGCGGAACAGTAATGGGAATGTCCGTCGTCGGCATCGGCATAATCGGGATTATTGTCTGCTACTGGCTCTTCAAGGATCCCAACGTCATCACCGGCTTCGGTTTCGGGGCCAGCTCCATAGCCCTCTTCGCCAGGGTCGGCGGCGGGATATACACCAAGGCCGCCGATGTCGGTGCCGACCTGGTGGGCAAGGTCGAGGCCGGGATACCCGAGGATGACCCGAGAAACCCGGCGGTCATCGCAGACAACGTGGGTGACAACGTGGGCGACATCGCCGGAATGGGCGCAGACCTTTTCGAATCCTACGTCAACTCCATCATAGCGGCCATGGCCATAGGGCTTGTGGTCTTCGGTGATACTGGCGTAGTCTACCCCCTTCTTCTCGCATCGCTCGGTATAGTATCGGCCGTTCTCGGGACTTTCTTCGTCAGGGTGAGGGAGGGGGGCGATCCCCAGCTGGCCCTCAGGATCGGGACCTTTGCGACGGGAGCCTTCATGATAACAGGTTCCTTCTTCATGACCAGGGCCATCTTCGGGGACATCACCCTCTTCTGGGCAGTCATGTCGGGGGTGGCCGTCGGTGTGCTTATCGGGCTCGTTACGGAATATTACACCTCCTCGGGTTATTCCCCTGTTAAGAGTATTGCACAGGCCTCCATAACGGGATCGGCGACCAATATCCTTGCCGGCCTCGGCGTCGGCATGAAGTCGACGGCCGTTCCCGTCCTGATGATCTGCGGGGCGATCCTGGTGGGGGTCAAGTTCGGCGGGCTGTACGGCATCGCCTGCGCCGCCGTGGGTATGCTCTCGATCACCGGGATGTCCCTCAGCGTCGACGCCTACGGTCCTATCGCCGACAACGCCGGCGGCATTGCCGAGATGAGCCACATGCCTCCCGAGGTCCGCAAGATAACTGACAAACTGGACGCCGTCGGCAACACCACCGCTGCCATAGGGAAGGGCCTGGCCATAGGTTCAGCCGCGCTTACAGCCCTGGCCCTCTTTGCGGCTTACGCCACGGCGGTGGGACTGACGGTAATTGACATCAACAACCCCAAGGTCATGGTGGGCCTTTTCATAGGAGGCATGCTCCCCTTTGTGTTCAGCGCCATGACTATCCAGGCCGTGGGCCGGGCCGCCTCCCAGATGATCGACGAAGTCCGGAGGCAGTTCCGCGAGATACCGGGCATAATGGAAGGGACGGGCGAACCGGAGTACGAGCGCTGCGTCGATATCTCCACCGCCGCCTCCCTTAAGGAGATGGTAGTGCCCGGCTTCCTGGCCGTGACCAGCCCTGTGGTCGTGGGCCTGGTCCTCGGGGCCGAGGCCCTGGGCGGTCTCCTTGGCGGGTCCATCGTAACTGGCGTGATGATGGCCATCTTCATGTCCAACGCCGGAGGAGCCTGGGACAACGCCAAGAAGTTCATAGAAGAGGGGAACTACGGAGGAAAGGGTTCCGAGCCCCACGGGGCAGCAGTCGTGGGCGATACCGTCGGGGACCCCTTCAAGGATACCGCCGGCCCCAGCCTCAACATCCTTATCAAGCTCATGTCAGTTGTAGCGCTGGTGCTGGCCCCGTTGTTCATTTAAGGGCAGCCCCTTCGCCGGGGCAGGAACAGACAAAGGAGTCAACGGACTCGATATCGGCGGGGGAGGGCACCCGGAGGCCCTCCCCCGCACTGTCCTGAGGGACGAACAGGAAGGTGGTGCCGTTTTGGACCGTGATGCCGTCAGGAACATCAAGGACCGTATCGACATCGTCGAGTTCATCGGCGAGACGGTGCGGCTGAGAAGAGCCGGCAGAAGCTTCAAGGGACTCTGCCCCTTCCATTCCGAGAAGACCCCTTCCTTCCATGTATCTTCCGAACGCCAGACCTATCACTGCTTCGGCTGCGGCAGGGGCGGCGACATTTTCTCCTTCGTAATGGATAAGGAAGGTATGACCTTCCCTGAGGCCCTGAACATGCTGGCCGAGAGGGCGGGCGTTCGTCTTGAGCCCTACGGGGGGCGCAGGGAGAGCGCAAGCGGGATAACGGGGGCCATGGAGGCTGCCCTGGCCTTTTTCAGGAGATCCCTGACCGGGCCAGGAGGCGAGAGCGCAAGGAAGTACCTCGAGAGAAGGGGCATCGGATCATCCGATGCGGCAGCCTTTGAGATCGGCTGGGCGCCCCCTTCGTGGGACCTGCTCAGAAAGGACCTCGAGACCAGGGGGATCCCCACCGGGGAAGCCATGGCCGCGGGGCTCCTTGCCGAGAGCAGCGGAAGGACCTACGACCGCTTCCGGGGGAGGATCATGTTCCCCATCAGGGATGTCCAGGGGAGACTTGTCGCCTTCGGAGGGCGTCTGGTGGACGGCGAGGGCGCAAAATATATAAACAGCCCAGAGAGCGAACTCTACAGCAAGAGGAGGACCCTCTATCTCCTGAACTCCGCCAGGACGGCCATCCGTGAGAGGGGCCGCTCGATCCTTGTCGAGGGCTACATGGATGCCATCAAGCTCCATATGGCAGGCTTCACTGAGACGGTAGCCTCCCTGGGGACCTCCCTCACCGAGGAGCAGGCTAACCTTCTGAAGAGGTTCGGCGACCAGTGCCTCATCTGCTACGACGCCGACACGGCCGGGCAGGAGGCTACGTTAAGGGGGATGTACATCCTCCAGAAGAGCGGACTTGATATCAGGGTCGTGGTGCTGCCTTCGGGGAAGGACCCCGACGATATCGTCAGCGGCCCTGACGGCCCGGAGCGCTTCGCGGGTCTTGCAAGGAGGTCCGAACCACTCCCCCTCTTCCATATCAGGGTCAAGAGAGCAGACCTTGCAGACGAGGCACGAAGGACCGCCGCAAGGAGAGAGATCATCGAAGGACTTGCCGGACTCCCCCCGCTGGAGGCCAACAGGCATATCTCCCAGGTGGCCCAGGGGCTGGGCATTCTGCTGCCGGAGATGATCGATCTCCTGAGAAGCGCCCGGAGATCGGCCGCCAGGGTTGAAAAAAAAGGCATTTCCGCCCCTGAGAGCGTATATGTAAATAGGGGGGGCGATGGAACCCGGGAGGAGATCAGGCCTCCGGACCCTTGGGAGGCTGCACTCTGCTACCTTCTCTGGACCGACGAGAGGAAGAGGTCGGCTGTGGACCCGACCTACGTGTTGTCGCTTTTGTCGGAAGATGGGGCCAAGACCGTTGCCCTGTCGATACTGTCCGGGGAAAGCATCGAGGAGCTGAGGTCCAGGTGGGCCGAGGCCGATGATCCCTACCCCATGAGGCTTATCTCGACCGGCTGGGCACACTGTGAAAGCAACGGGGAGAGCGGCGAGATCTGGGAGATCGTCGTTTCCGCTCTCGAGTCGAAGAGATCCAGGGACAAGTTCGCCTCTCTCAAGGAGAAGCACGCCCGGGGCGAAGCGACCCACGAAGAGATGAAAGAATACCTTGAGCTTGCGAGAAAGCTAAAAGGAGGGTCCGGTAAGACATGACCGAAGCTGCGAAGAGTCCTGAAGAGATGGAGAGCCACGGAACAGGCGAGGCGACCGTAGCCAGTCCCAGTGAGGTGGCGAGGTACATCGAGAGCTTCAAGGAGCTTCTCCACATGGGGCGCGAGAAGGGTTTCGTGACCTACGACGACATAGAGAAGCATATTCCCGGTGAGATGATGAACGAAGAGACCCTGGACAGCCTCTACTTCAACCTCCACGAGCTCGGGATAGACCTGGTGGAGATGGAGAAGACCAGAGGAGAGCTTCGTGGCGAGGATTCGCCCCCCGCAGCGGAGTACAACGAGGAGATGGGTGTCCTGGAGGACCTGCCCCTTTCTGATCCGGTCAGGATGTACCTGAGGGAGATCGGAAAGATAGCCCTGCTCAAACCAGAGGAGGAGGTTGAGCTGGCGAAGCTCGTTGAAGCCGGCGATCCCGTCGGGAAGAGCAAGCTCGTGGAGGCCAACCTGAGGCTCGTGGTCAGCATAGCAAAGAAGTACATAGGCAGGGGGATGCTTTTCCTGGACCTTATTCAGGAGGGCAACCTGGGCCTTATCAGGGCCGTTGAAAAGTTCGACTACCGCAAGGGTTTCAAGTTCAGCACCTACGCAACCTGGTGGATCCGCCAGGCAATAACCAGGGCCATAGCCGACCAGGCCAGGACGATACGGATCCCCGTCCACATGGTGGAGACCATAAACAAGCTCATCCGGGTCTCCAGGCAGCTCGTCCAGAGGCTCGGCCGGGAACCGACAGCTGAGGAGATCGCTGCCGAGATGGCCATCGGCTCCGAAAGGGTGGAGGAGATACAGAAGATCGCCCAGGAACCGGTCTCGCTGGAGACTCCCATCGGGGAGGAGGAGGACAGCCAGCTGAGCGACTTCCTGGAGGACAAGAACCTTCCGAGCCCTGAGGATGCGGCTGCCGTCCAGCTCCTGAGGGAGCAGCTCGAGGGGATGCTCGAGGAACTCACCGAGAGGGAGAAGGAAGTTCTCAGGTTGAGGTTCGGCCTGGAGGACGGTCACCCCTACACTCTAGAGGAGGTGGGGAAACGCTTCGGGGTCACCCGCGAGAGGATAAGGCAGATCGAGGCGAAGGCCCTCCGGAAGCTGAGGCACCCCAGCAGGAGCAAGAAGCTGAGGGACTTTCTCGATTGAAAACCCCCGATCGGATCTGTTCCTCTTGAAGCAATGATGCAAATCATTTGTTATAATAATCACGGGGGATTGTTCCTGGAGGCACAAGCTTGCGGATAGACCGCTTTCTCAAGTTGTCCCGAATCGTCAAGAGAAGAAGCGTCGCCCAGGAGATGATAATCCACGGCGCGGTAAGGGTGGGTGGCACCGAGGTCCGGCCTTCGAAGGATCTCAGCCCCGGCGATGTGGTCGAGGTCGCCTTTCCGAGGAAGATCATTACCCTCAGGGTCATATCTGTTGATGAGTCCCTCCTCAAGAGGGGGGGAGAGTGCTTCGAGGTCACCGATGAGAGGAACGTTCCCGGTGATCAGCGTCCGTGGTGAAAATAGCGTTCATGAGTGATCTTTAGAATGTCTGGAGGCAGATCAGTGACAGCGGTGCCTTCAGGGGAAATGCCATTCTCGAGGAGGCAGGGATAATGAAGATAGCTGAACCGACAGTCGAACGCCTTGTGCTTTATTACAGACTCCTTTTGCAGCTGCATAACGAGGAGCGCAGGGTGGTCTCCTCCCAGGAGATCGGAGAGATGCTGGGCCTGAAGGCAAGCCAGGTGAGGAAGGACTTGTCCTACTTCGGGGAGATCGGCAAACGGGGTGTCGGCTATCATGTGGACCGTCTGTACCAGCATATCAGCAACATCCTTTCGCCCAACCGGGTATGGAAGATCGCCCTGGTGGGCGTGGGGAGGCTGGGTGAGGCCCTGTTGGGGCACAAGGCCCTCAGGAGCGACAAGTTCAAACTGGAGGCCCTCTTCGACAACGACCCATCGAAGATAGGCCAGGTCATCTGCGGCATTCCCTGCTACGACTCCGAGGAGATGACGGAGATAATATGCCGGAAGGGGATCGAGGTCGTGATCCTCACCGTCCCGGCGGGGGCCGCCCAGATCTCCGCCGACAGGGCGGTGGCGGCCGGGACGGTGAAGGGGATCCTGACATTTGCGACCACAGCGATATCCGTACCCGAGGATGTGCTGGTCTACCGGGTGGATATCTCAATTGAGCTCGAAAAGCTCCTCTTCTTTCTGAAGGGCGCCGTAGTCTGATGAAGATATCGGACGGGTCAGGAGTTCCGATTGCATCCACTACGTGATAGAATGTTCAGTGCGAAAATATTCCGGAAAGAACAAGCATAGAGAGGGAGGCGTGGCCGTTGCAGGCACAGAGTGGACTTATGGGTATGCTCCTGCCGTTGGGAGTTTTTGTCGTTATCTTTTATTTCCTGATCATCAGGCCCCAGAAGAAGCGCCAGCGCAAACACGAGGAGATGCTCGCCTCGATACGCAGGGGGGACCAGATAGTTACGGCCGGAGGTTTCTTCGGTGTTGTGAGAGAGGTCAAGGACGACAGCTTCATTGTAGAGATCGCCGACGGGGTCAAGGCAAGGATCCTCAAGGCCTCCATCCAGATGAAGAAGCACGAGGGAGAGGCCGTTGAACCTTCGGTATCTGAAAACCTGGCCGGCTAGTCTCTCCCTGTCCAGAGGTGCTCTTCGAAAAAGAGGTCCAGTCAAGGCTTCCTTCGGAGTGGATGCCGGGCATCCGCTCCGTTTTTTATGAAATGCTCAGCCCCGGGGCAGGGGGTTCACTCACCTGTCCCCGACAGATAGAAGGTTTCAGATAGGGGAGGAAGGCATATGCTCAAAAAGGATCGTTGGCGGCTTGCCCTTGTCGTGATAGTTGTAGTGGCCGCCCTGCTCTCCGTCTTTCCCATAGGGGGGAGGATCCGCCTGGGGTTGGACCTTAAGGGAGGGGTCCACATCCTGCTCCAGGCCCAGGGTACTTCCGAGAACCCGCTGACCGATGACAGCGTCGAGCGGCTTCTGGCGGTTCTTCGGAACAGGATAGACCAGTACGGGGTCACCGAACCGGTGATACAGAGAGAGGGAAGTGACAGGGTAATAGTGGACCTGCCAGGCGTAGCCGATCCCGAGGCGGCCCTTGAACTGATCGGAAAGACAGCGCTGCTGGAGTTCAGGCATGTCCATGAATCTACGGGTACGGTCCCTCCGGGCCCACAGAGGCCCAACTACGACACCCAGGAGGAGTTCCTGGAGGCCCAGGCAAGGTGGGAAGCAGTCCGTGATCAGTTCGACAGAGCCGCCGAGGCGATGCGCCTGAGGGCCGAGGATGACCCGGATATGATAATGTCCCGGAGCGATGAGGGGGAAGCCTTCCTGCTAGGTCGGGTCTACGTGAGCGGCAAGGATCTGGAGGACGCCAAGACCGACTTCGACAACCTCGGGCGACCGGTGGTCACGCTCAAGTTCAGCACCCAGGGGGCAAGACTTTTCGACGAGGCGACGGCGGCCAATGTGGGTAGACAGATAGCCATCTGCCTCGACGGGAAGGTCATATCGGCACCGGTGGTCCAGGAACGGATCAGCGGCGGCAACGCCCAGATATCGGGGCGCTTCTCGATGGCCGAGGCACAGCGGCTGTCCATAATGCTCAGGGCCGGCGCTCTCCCGGTGGCGGTGGAGATCCTTGAGAACCGCTCCGTCGGACCCACCCTGGGATCGGACTCCATAAGGTCCGGACTCCGGGCGGGCATTATTGGCGCTCTTCTAGTTCTGGTATTCATGCTCCTTTACTACCGCACTCTTGGAATAGCCGCCGACATAGCCCTGGCGGTCTGCATGCTACTTGTATTCGCGGGGCTCATCAGTCTTAAGGCCACTCTGACCCTTCCTGGCATCGCCGGGATCATTCTGACACTGGGCATGGCCGTAGACGGGAACATACTAATATACGAAAGAATGAAGGAAGAGGTCGCCGGGGGGAAGACACCCCTTGCAGCCGTGGACTCAGGGTTCCGCAAGGCCATAACCACCATCCTTGACGCCAATATCACGACCCTTATCGCGGCGGGGGTGCTCTTCTACTTCGGCAGCGGACCCGTAAGAGGATTCGCCGTGACCCTGTCGATAGGGATCGTCGCCAGCCTCTTCAGCGCCGTCTTTGTTACCAGGGCGCTTTTGCATCTTATCCAGTCCCGTGGAAGAGGAAGGATCAACATTGCAGCATCGGGCGAAAGGGGGAAGAGGTAATGCTTTTCAGGATCAAAAAGAGCATTGACTTCATGGCCTTCAGGAAGACCGCCCTCTCCCTCAGTCTTGTCCTGCTGGTGATCAGCCTGGGGCTGCTGACCTTGAAGGGGTTGAACCTGGGTATCGATTTCACCGGTGGCAACCTTGCCCAGATCGAGTTCTCCCAGCCCGTGGGAGTGGCCGAGGTGCGTGATGCCCTCTCTGCCGCGGGGCAGGATCAGGCGGTCATCCAGGCTTACAGCGACAACGGGGTTCTGGTAAGGATGAGTTCCCACGAAGATGACACAGCCCAGGAGATACTCTCCGCGCTCCGGTCAAGGTTCGGAGAGATAGAGGTGCTGAGGCTTGAGAAGGTCGGGCCCGTGGTAGGAGAAAAGTTGCGGCAGCAGGCCTTCGTCGCAATGGCCATTGCCCTGGGTGGAGTACTTCTCTACATAACGGTCAGGTTCAGGTTCCGTTTCGCCGTGGTCAGCGTCGCCGCCCTTGTCCACGACACTATCATCACCCTGGGTGTCTTCTCCCTTCTGGGCAGGGAGGTATCCCTGCCGTTCATTGCGGCGATCCTGACCATAGTGGGTTACTCCCTGAACGACACGATCGTCGTTCTTGACCGTGTAAGGGAGAACTGGAAGGGCCTGAGACAGAAGGGCATAATCAGCCTTGTTAACCAGTCCATAAATCAGACCCTCTCGAGGACCATCAATACGTCACTTACGACATTCCTCCCGGTCCTGACACTCTTCATCTGGGGCGGTCCGGTCATCGCCAACTTCGCACTTGCACTCCTGATCGGGATATTGGCGGGTACCTACAGCTCCATCTTCATCGCAGGGACCCTCCTGGGCGAGTGGTACTCGAGGTCACCCGAAAAGGCGCGATAATCCGACAAGGTTTCTTTATACCTGATAGGGGCGGAGGGGGCGCAGGTCCCCTCCGCCCCTTCCTTTCCCCGATACAAGGATCCAGGTGAAAGCCTTCGCCGTCCCGGCGAGAATATCCGGGCGACGGTGCCTGAGTCGATCTTGCTGTTTGCACGGACCCCGCCCTTTTGACGGAAGGTGGTGGAGGTATAGTATAGTGAAGGTATAGTATAATAGATGTGATCTATATTACGGTGAGAATGCGCATGGGCACAGATAATTCGCCAGAGGGAGGGATCGCTATGTCTGTGGCCGCTTTTGACCGCCTGAAGGGTTACATGTCCTCCAGGCTGCTTGAAAAGATCGTCCAAACATCAACTTCCGGCGACGAAGGAAAACTTGCCGAGCTCTTCGAACTCCTTTCAAGACTTGCACCGGCGAGGTACTACAGGGAGAGTTTTCTGGACCTGGCCCGGATGACGAGGGAAGATCACCCCATGACCAGGGTCTTCAGGAGGATCTTCACGGACCTTCACCCGAACTGCAGGCAGAAAGCCATCAGGAATTTCTTCGTCAACTTTCTCCTCGTGGGCAGGGGGATCAGGGACAGAAAAGAATCCGAACTGGGCCTGCACCTGCCCAATTTCATGGTCATCAGCCCCACCATGAGGTGCAACCTGAGATGCAAGGGGTGCTACGCCGCAGGCTACTCCAAGGAGGACGAGATCTCCTTCGAAAGGCTCGACGGTCTTATTGAAGAGGCCAAGGACCTGGGTATGTTCTTCTTTACCTTCTCCGGCGGGGAGTGCTTCGTTAGGCCCGATCTTTTAGACCTCTGGGAGAAGCATGACGACTGTTACTTCCACGTCTACACCAACGGAACCCTGTTGGACGACGCCGTCGTAAAGAGGCTCGTAAAACTCGGTAATGTGGCCCCCATGGTATCCGTTGAGGGGTCCAGGGAGGAGACGGACATGAGGAGGGGGCCGGGGGTATACGACCAGGTTATGGAATCTTTCGGCAGACTCTCCCGGGCGGGAGTCCTCTTCGGATTCAGTGCCACCTGCACCAGATCCAGCGCCGACTACATTGCCTCCGACCAGTTCCTGGAGTGGATGCTGGATCTCGGTTGCAAGGTGGGGTGGTTCTTCCAGTACATCCCAACCGGGGATGACCCCGATCTGAGCTACATGGCCACTCCTTCACAGAGAATGACCCTTCACCGAAAGGTTACCGAATGGAGGCAGAAGTACCCCATTTTCCTCGGCGACTTCTGGAACGACGGCCCCTTCGTTGACGGATGCATGGCAGGAGGGGAGAGGTATCTCCACATTATCTCCAACGGTGACGTCGAGCCATGCGTCTTTGTCCATTTCGCAGTGGACAACGTAAAAGACAAAAGCCTTCTGGATGTGATCCAGAGCCCCTTCTTCCGTGATATAAGGGAAAGACAGCCCTACGACGATGACAACCTCCTCTGCCCCTGTATGATAATCGACCACCCCCAGGTCTTGAGGGAAGTGGTAAGGACCCACGGAGCGAGGGCGACCCATCCGGGGTCGGAGCGTATCCTTACTGAACTGTCTGAGGGCCTTGACAGGTATTCCGCGGATGTCCACGAGCTGTTCGATCCCCTCTGGGAAGCAGGGGGGCGGGAGATGTACCTGAAGAGCCTTGAGAGAGAGGACAAACCGCGCCCCCGGGGACGTTTGAACAAAAGATTGCCAACGGAGCAGAGAACAGGATAATCTAGTAACGGCACAGCACACGTAATTCCCGAGAGGGGTGAGGAGATGAAGAGTTACGCCCTTGCAATAGCCGTGGCGATGCTGCTGGCGGCAGTATATGCTTTTCAGAACACCGGTGAGGTCCTGGTCAAGTTCCTGGTGTGGGAACTGTCGTTCCCGCAGGGCATATGGGAGGTAATGCTCTTCGCGGCGGGGGGAGTTCTGATGTGGCTCGTATCCCTCTTCGCCATGGTGGAGAGCAGATCGAAATACGTCCGGCAGATCAAGGAGAAGGATGCCAAGATCAGGGAACTGGAAAGCGAGAGGTCCTCGCTCATGGAAGCCATAAGGCACGGCGGCCATCAATACGAGGCTGAAGCCCAGGTCAGGCATCCCGAGGTCACTCACAAAGAGCCGGCCGAGGAACCCGGAGTGGAACAGGAAGGGCAGTGATAGGGAGAATACCCCTCTCCCGGCTGATGCTCCGGGAGGTGGATGATGACGCCAGGAACCTTGCAGAGAGAGTACCCTGCTCACCCCTGACAGCCCTCCTGCTGAAGATGAGAGGAATTTCAGAGGACGATCCCCTCGAGGCCCGGGCACAGCTGAACCCGGGCCTCGGCGATTCGATGGACCGACTGGACCTGGGTCCAGTCTCGTCCAGGGCGGCAGATCTCTGGAGAAGCCTCGAGGGAGCGGAGAGGGTTGTTGTTTACGGGGATTATGACGCTGACGGGGCATGTGCGACAACGCTGGCAATGGAGCTGGCCCTTGCCGCCTTTCGTGAGGTCAGGTATTTTATTCCCCACAGGCATCGTGAGGGCTACGGGGTCCACGAGAAGGTCGTCCGGGCTATCGCAAGGAACGGTTGCGACCTTTTGATCGTCGTCGATTGCGGGACCAGGGATATCGCGGCCCTCAGGGCCGCCCGAGAGGCAGACATCCCGGTCATCGTCTTCGATCATCACTCACCGGGGGAGTCTCTGCCCGAAGGAGCCCTGGTCGTCAACCCCCACGC
The DNA here is from genome assembly GCA_001509095.1 of Synergistales bacterium 58_81. Classification (GTDB taxonomy): domain Bacteria; phylum Synergistota; class Synergistia; order Synergistales; family Thermovirgaceae; genus 58-81. The sequence goes on from LGGV01000018.1 coordinate 18,665, forward strand.
CGGAGGCTATCCTGAGGCACAGACCCTCTGTGCGACAGGCGTCCTTTGGACATGGGCTAGATCGGAGGGGATCGCCGACCCGGGGTGGATAGATGCCAGAACGGACCTGGCCGCCATTGCTACTCTTGCCGACCATGTGCCTCTTGGAAGGCTGAACCGCTCCATCGTCTCCAGGGGCATGGAGGCCATCAGGATGTCAGGAAGACGCGGCCTGGTAGCCCTGATGACCGAGATAGGGTGCCGCCTGGAAGAGGTCGACGAGGAGCTCCTGGTGATGAAGGTCATACCCTGCCTGAACGCTGCAGGGAGACTGGGGCTGGCGGACATCTCCGTCGATGTCCTTCTCGGTGGCCAGGGGATGGAGGACAATGTCAGGGAGCTTGTCAGGCTTAACAGGAAGAGGCAGTCCCTTGCGGGAGAGATCCTGGAGGAAGCCCTTCCAAGGGTGAAGGAGGGTTCCTCCCTGGTCCTCAGCGATTTCTCGTGGCCCGTGGGAGTCTTGAGTGGAGTGGCCAGCAGGATCTGTTCAGAGACGGGAGTTCCCGTGGCGCTGGCATCGCTATCGGGGGATCATGTAAGGGGGACCCTGAGGGTCCCCCAGGGTGTGGACGCGCTTAAGGTCCTTGAACCACTTGCCCCTCGCCTTCTGTCCTGGGGGGGGCACAGGTTCGCGGCCGGGTTCTCCGTGTCCCGTTCTGAGTGGGCACAGGTGAGGGATCTGATGGAGGAGATCCTTCTCTCTGCGAGCCCTTCGCAGGAGACAGTGCAGGCTATCGTCTTCCCGCCGGAGATGCTCACCCCCGAGGAGGTCGGGTTTATGAACTCCCTTGGCCCCTTCGGAGCAGGGAATCCTCACCCGCTGTTCTTTTTCCCTGCGGGGGGGATGGAGATCAGGCCTCTGGGCAGGGACGGCAGGCACGTGAAAGTCCTTGCGGAGAGGGGCGAATTCCTGGCCTTCGGTGGCGCGGCTCTCTCCGACAGCATACGGAACTCCCGGGGGTGGACCTTCAGACCGAGGATCAACAGATGGAAAGGTCGGAGCAGGGTAGACTTCATCATGGAATCCATTGCCGTCACCGAAGGCGCCGGCAAGGAAGGATGCGGTCCTTGAAGGAAGAGAAGAGGATAATCAGCGAAGTTGTGGGGTTGGAGGGATCACCGAAGGCCGATCCCGGTGAGACCAAAGCCCTGCGCCTGTTGAGAGACAGCTTTGTCGGCCGTTTCCCCGAGGAATCGAGGGTCATGTCCGTCAAGATGGCCTGGCATGAGTTCTGGGGCAAGGCTTCCAGGTACCTGAGCAGGGATGAACTGGTCCGATGCGGGGAGGCCGTGGTCTTTGCATCCGAGTCCCATGGGAACCAGACAAGGCTGACAGGGGACCCCTATATCATTCACTCCATAGGCGTTGCATCGGTGCTGGCCGACATGGAGCTGGACACGGACACCCTTGTGGCTGCCCTTCTGCACGACGTCCTCGAGGACACCGATGCCGGCCAGGATGCGATCAGGGAGAAGTTCGGCGAGCCGGTCCTGGTACTGGTCGACGGGGTTACCAAGCTGGGCAAGCTCCCTTTCAAGTCCTTCGAGGACTACCAGGCGGAGAACCTCAGGAAGATGTTCCTGGTCATGGCCAAGGACATCAGGGTGGTACTGATCAAGCTGGCAGACAGGCTTCACAACCTGAGGACCATCCAGGTACTCAGGAGGGACAAACAGGTCAGGATAGCCCGGGAGACCCTGGAGATCTACGCGCCTCTCGCCCACAGGCTGGGTATATACCAGATGAAGAGGGACCTGGAGGACCTCGCCTTCAAGGTCGTCGACCCGGAGGCATTCTTCGATATCAGAAGAAGGGTGAAGAAGAAGCTCCCCGAGAGGGAGGAGATCATAAAGCAGGCCATAAGCGTCCTGCAGAGACGTTTCGAAGAGGAGCACATCGCCGCCTTCATCACCGGCCGCGCAAAGCACTTCTACAGCATCTACGAGAAGATGAGAAGAAAGAACATATCCCTGGAGGAGCTCTTCGACCTCCTGGCTTTGAGGATCACCGTAAAGGACGTGGCCGAGTGTTACAGCGCCCTGGGCATAGTCCATACCATTTGGAAACCCCTCCCGGGGCAGTTCGACGACTACATAGCCAACCCCAAGAGCAATCTCTACCAGTCCCTTCATACAGCCGTACTGGGGCCCAGCGGAGAGCCCCTGGAGATACAGATCAGGACCAGCGAAATGCACTGGATAGCCGAGTACGGGATAGCGGCCCATTGGAGGTACAAGGAGAAGAGGCACAAGATCGACAAGCTTGACGAAAGGCTCTCCTGGATCAGGCAGGCCCTCGAGTCCCAGTCAGAAGGCGGCGAGGCGTCGGACTTTCTGGAGCACGTCAAGGCTGACGTGCTCTCCACGGACGTCTTCGTCTTTACCCCCAAGGGGGACGTGCTCTCCCTTCCCGGGGGCGCTACCCCGATAGACTTCGCTTATGCGATCCACACCGAGATCGGTCACAAGTTCGTGGGGGCCATGGTGAACAACCGGATTGTCCCCATTGACTATCAAATACAGAACGGGGACATAATCAAGGTCCTAACCTCCCCTCAGGGGCACCCGTCCAGGGACTGGATGAGGGTGGCCCGGAGCAGCAAGGCCAGGAGCAAGATAAAGTCCTGGCTGCGCCAGGTCGACAAGACTGAAAGGGAGGAGAAGCTCGAAAAGGGCAGGGAGCTGCTCCTTCGTGAGGTCCAGCGCCGGGACGGCGGCAAGAAAGAGGAGATCCACCTTTCGGGCTCCATCCTGAAGAAGAT
>LGGV01000084.1 GCA_001509095.1 Synergistales bacterium 58_81
CAATTTTATCAGAACACTGACAGGGTATGAAAAGACCGGAGGTTATGGATCAGTATGACAATTTCGTCGAAAGGTGTTATTCTCTTGAGCTAAAGGGAATGGAGGGATAGCCATGTGCAGAGTGATAACCCCCGATCAGAGTGGAGGACACGCCCATGTCGATGATCCACTTTCGATAGCGGAGCTTCTGAGAGAGACCCTGTCGCAGGAGCTCGAAGCCATGACCGAACTGGCAGCAAGGTACCACATCATCGAAGATGAAGAGGTCCGCCACTCCCTGGGGCACCTGATAGGATCCCGCAGGAAAGATCTGGCCGTCCTATGGGACCTTCTCCAGAAAACCGAGGAGAAGGCCTTTGGTGATCACCACCATGGGCATGATCATTAGATTCGGATCGGGGAAGGCGTGAATCGTAACTTGAAAACCGAAAGGCAAGGGCGAGACGGAAGGGCGAAAAACCAGGGAGACGGGAGACAAGGCTGCAGGAATCAGGAATCGCAGGATCAAGGGCGTGAACGGTTTCCGTAGAAATACAAGACAAACCCGGGGGCTGCCGGATATGGCAGCCCTTTTTGCTGTCAAGGGATTATACTTGACAGGCCTGAAGCGACCTCCTATAATCGTCCACTGTGCATATTTGGAGGTGTCCTATTGAAAGACCAGATAGAGCACAGGGTAATGCTCTCAAGGCTCTTCGACATTTACGAGCCGGTCCTTACAGAAAAGCAGCGGGAGGCCTTCCGTCTCCATGTGCTGGAGGACTGGTCGCTCTCCGAGGTCGCCGAAAGACTCGAGGTGACCAGGCAGGGAGCCCATGATCTCGTTCAGAGGGCCAGGGACCGCCTCCTGGAGATGGAGGAACTGCTGGGTTTTTCAGCGAAGGATGCCGAATGGGGAAGGCACTTCAGGGAACTCGGGAGATGGTACCAACGGAATATGGATAAGATATCCCGTGAAGCTGCCGCCGAACTTGCGGTCTTGCTTCCCCCTGAAGAGCGGGAGGGCTGATACGGCTTATGTTCGATTCGCTCAGGGAACGCCTTGAAGGTGTGTTCAAAGGGCTCAGGAGCAGGGGGAAACTGACAGAAGAGGACATCTCCGCCGCCTTGAGGGATGTCAGGAGAGCTCTTCTGGAGGGTGACGTCAACTTCCGGGTCGTCAAGGACCTGGTGGACAGGATCCGTGAACGTGCCGTCGGAAGGGATGTGCTCGACTCGATCACTCCCGCCCAGCAGGTGATCGCCGTAGTCTACGAGGAGATGGCGGCGCTGATGGGATCGGGGCGCCAGTCCCTGACCTTCTCCCCGAAGCCTCCGACGAAATACCTCCTTGTAGGGCTCCAGGGCTCTGGCAAAACGACTACCTGCGTCAAGATAGCGAAGAAGATCTCCGACGGGCACAAGCCTCTAGTGGTCGGATGCGACCTGAGGAGACCTGCCGCCGTGGACCAGCTCAGGATACTCGCCGAGCAGGCCGGAGTGGGCTTCTTCGGCCCCTCTGAGGGAGAGAAGGATGTCCTCCTTCTTGTCCGCAGGGCAGAGGAGTACGCAGCCCAGAGGCTTTATGATGTCATTCTCTTCGACACGGCAGGCCGTCTCAACATCGATGACCAGCTCATGGAGGAGCTTGCTTCCCTTGGAGGGACCCTCTCCCCCACGGAGACTCTCCTGGTGGTCGATTCGATGACAGGCCAGGAAGCCGTCAACGTCGCGGCGGCCTTCAACGATAAGATCCCCCTGAGCGGGATCGTCCTGACGAAGCTTGATGGCGACTCAAGGGGAGGGGCCGCCCTGAGCATAAGGGCAGCTACCGGGGTTCCGGTCAAACTCGCTGGTGTTGGAGAAAAGGTCACTGACATCGAGCAGTTCGATCCCCAGAGGATGGCCCAACGCATTCTGGGTATGGGGGATGTCCAGGGTCTCGTGGAGAGGATCCAGGAGGCTGCCGGCGACAGGGAGATCGAGAAGATTGCGGCCTCGGTTAGAAAGAAGAGGATGACCATGGATGACATGCTCCTTCAGATCAGGCAGGTCAGAAAGATGGGGCCTCTGGACAAGGTTCTAGAAATGATACCCGGTGCGGGCAGGATCAAGGGGCTGGATAATGTTCAGCTTGACCCCGGGCGACTTGCCCATGTGGAGGCAGTGATCCTCTCCATGACTAAAAAAGAGAGGGAGAACCCCCAGATCATCAAGGGCAGCAGGCGCAGAAGGATCGCCCAGGGTTCAGGAACCTCGGTGCAGATGGTAAACCAGGTCCTGAAGCAGTTCGAGCAGATGAGCATGTTGATGAAGCGTTTCGCCACTGGGAAGGGTGCGAAACTGCCCAAGGGGTTCCCCCCCATTCCCATGTAGAAAGGACCGCCGCGTCCTTTGTCCAGGGACACGGCATTATCCATGGTTCTTTAGAACAGAGATTCCCTTAAGAAAATTGCAGGAGGTGGCAGACAGATGGCAGTTCGTATTCGCCTGGCAAGGTTCGGCCGTAAGAAGCAGCCCTTTTACCGCCTGGTAGTTGCCGACTCGAGGGCGCCCCGTGACGGTGCGTTCATCGAACAGATAGGGTCCTACGACCCGATGAAGGAGCCGGCAGCGCTGAAGGTCCAGGAGGAGAGGGCCCTTTACTGGCTGGGTGTTGGAGCGCTTCCGTCGGATACGGCCCGGGCGATCCTGAAGAAGACGGGAGTCTGGGACAAGTTCACATCCGGGAAGAAGCAGTAACAGGATCCGCTCATGCCGGATTACGAGGAACTTGTGGGGTTCATCGTCAGGAATATTGTTTCCGACCCTGACGGTGTGACGATCACGTCACAGAGAAGCGCCGGAGGAGTTGTAAAGGTACTGGTAAGGGTTTCAAGGGACGACATGGGGCGGCTGATAGGCAAGCACGGCGTTACGATAAACGCCATCAGGATGGTTGCCAGAGCTGCCGCAGTCAAACCCGGCGAGAAAGTGGAAGTGGACATTCTGGAAGACTGAGGTGGCAGCCTTGAAAGGACCCACAATGGTGACTATAGGACGAGTCCTTGGCGCCCATGGGGTCAGGGGCGAGATCAAGGTCCTTCCGCTCACGGATTTCCCGGAGCGTTTCCTCGATATGGACAGGATCGACATCTTCCGGCCGGAGGGGAAGTTGATCGCGTCGCTTTCGGTCCGGACTATCAGACTCCACGAGGGGAAGGGTATCTTTCTTGTAGGGTCCGAAGATATCAGCGACCGGGATAAGGCTCAGGCCCTTGAGGGTGGTCTCGTTATGGTGGATCCTTCCGAAAGGGTCCCC